>NZ_BAAAQX010000008.1:0-403892 GCF_039531895.1 Nonomuraea monospora | reverse complement strand
CGGCAGGGCTGAACGTTCTGCGGCGATGCGACCGCTCCCTCGACGACATCGAAGCCGTCATGCTCGCCGAGGTCGGCGGTCCGGACCGGGTGGCACTCGCGGAGACGCTCACGCTGTGCGCCCGGGCCCTCCACCCGGACGCGCGGACCCTGAGCCC
Organism: Nonomuraea monospora; assembly: GCF_039531895.1. Classification (NCBI taxonomy): domain Bacteria; kingdom Bacillati; phylum Actinomycetota; class Actinomycetes; order Streptosporangiales; family Streptosporangiaceae; genus Nonomuraea; species Nonomuraea monospora. The sequence goes on along the minus strand of NZ_BAAAQX010000008.1, from coordinate 403,735 downwards.
GGCCCAAGCCCCGGACCGTCCTGTCCCCGCCCGCCGGAATCGGCCTTGATCTGGGCGCCGCCTTCACGGGTGGGAGCCGAAATCGGTCGAGCGAGGTGAGCGATTCCTTGTAGCATCCAGATCATGCGAGATAACTGCCGTTAGGTCCGCCTAGCGGTTGCGCCACGAGCCCCGCCGGGCGTGCCGTGTGCCCCCACGTCACTAACCTCCCCCGGCCGTGAAGGCGAAGTTGCGCATGCCCGCAGTCGTAACAGTCCGTGATCTCACCAAGACCTACCGATTCCACCAGCAGGGCGCCGGAGTCCTCGGCGCCTTGAAGAGCGTCGTACGGCGTCGCTACGAAACCCGGCTCGCCGTCGACCGCATCAGCTTCACCGTCGAGCGCGGCGAGTTCCTTGGGCTGCTCGGCCCCAACGGAGCAGGCAAGACCACCACCCTGAAGATGTTGTGCGGGCTGCTCCACCCCACCTCGGGCGAGCTGAACGTGCTGGGCCGCATCCCCGCCAGGCGCGAGCGTGACCACCTGCGCCGGATCTCCATGGTGATGGGGCAGAAGAGCATGCTGTGGTGGGACGTGCCCGCCATGGACAGCCTGCTGCTGCACAAGGACATGTATGGAATGTCCGACAAAGACTTCCGGGACTCGCTGGCCGAACTCGCCGAGCTGCTCGGGGTGACGGACCTGCTGGCCGTACAGGTGCGCAAGACCTCCCTCGGCGAGCGCATGCGGCTGGAGCTGCTGGCCGCGCTGCTGCACCGGCCCGAGCTGTTGTTCCTGGACGAGCCGACGATCGGCCTCGACGCCGAGGCCAAGGCGCGTGTACGCGGCTTCCTGGCCACTCTCAACAGGGAACGCGGCACCACGATCGTGCTCACCAGCCACGACATGGGCGACATCGAGGCGCTCTGTCAGCGGATCGTCGTCATCGAGCAGGGCCGGATCGCCTACGACGGTGCCCGATGAGGGCCACACTGCGCGTGCTGCGCCGCCTGCTCGGGGTCAACCTCGGCCTGGCGATGGCCTACCGCGGCGAGTTCGCCTTCTACGTGCTCGGCGGGCTGGCCACCCCGGTCGTCTCGCTGCTGATCTGGCGCGCCGCCCTGCGCTCGGGCGCCCGCCTGCCTGTCGACGAGACGTACCTGACCACGTACTTCGTGCTCATGGGCGTAGTACAGATGCTCACCTCATCCTGGCTCGCGCCGTACCTGGCGGCCTCCATCCGGCGCGGCGAGCTGTCGGTCTGGCTGGTCAGGCCCGTGCCCAGCCCGCTGGACGGCATCGCCAACAACCTCGTGGAGAAGCTGCTCAAGCTCTGCTGGCAGGCTCCGGCCATCGCGCTGCTCTGGTGGTTGCTCGACGTGAGACTGCCGGACGCCCGCTGGGCTCTCGTCGCGGTGAGCGTGGCGCTGGCCGCGATCCTCGTCTACGCCGTCGACCACCTGATCGGCTCGCTCGCGTTCTGGTTCGACGACGTGGGCGGCCTCATCTCGGCCAACGCGCTGTTGGCCCGGGTGCTCTCGGGCGGGGTGGTGCCGCTGGCGCTGATGCCGGAGTGGACGTCGGCGCTGCCGTACCGCTTCATGCTCTCCTTCCCGCTGGAGATCGCCATGGGCGCGCCCGCCCTGGCCGCGGGCCTCGCCCTTCAGGTCGCCTACACCGCGATCGCGGTACTGGGGGCGCGCGCGGTGTGGCGGGCCGGGCTGCGCGCGTATGCGGCGGTGGGCGCATGAGTGCTCACCTGCGGCTGATGCGCCGCTTCCTCATCCAGGCGCTGGTGCGCGAGACGCACTACCGCGCCCACTTCGTCGCCACGCTGACCGTCGGACTCGCCGAACTGCTCGTCGGCCTGCTGCCCGTCTGGTTCCTGTACGGCCACGCCGATGAGATCAACGGCTGGACGGGCGCCGAGGTCGTCGCCCTCGTCGGCGCGTACCAGATCACGACGGGCATGCTGGCAACCTTCGTCGCGCCCAACCTCACCCGGATGACCGCCTACCTCACCAAGGGCGAACTCGACCTGGTCCTGGTCCGGCCGGTCTCGGCGCAGTTCTACCTGACCTTCCGCTGGATCAGGCCCGCCGAGCTGGGCAAGTCCGCCACCGGTCTGGTCACGCTCTGCTCCGGGCTGGCGGCTGCGGGCGCGCGCCCAGGCCCGATCGAGGTCGTCCAGGCGATCGTGCTCGGCTGCTGCGGGCTGGTCCTGCTGACGTGCGCCTGGTCGGCGCTGGTCTACATGGCGTTCTGGACGCAGGGCGCCGGGCCGATCACCGCGGTCTTCGACGCCTTCATGGAGGCGGGCCGCTACCCCCTGGCGTGCTATCCGGCGGCCGCGCGCGCCTTCCTGACCTTCGCCTTTCCCGTGGGTTTCGCCACCAGCCTCCCCATCGAGGCGCTGACGGACGGGGTCGGCTGGCTGCCTGTCCTCGGCGGTGTCGCGATGTGCGTGGCAGCCGTCGCGGCCCTGCGTTTCTACTGGCACGTGGGCGTACGCGGTTACTCCAGCGCGAGCAGCTGACCACATGGGCATGCCTGTGCTTCAGCCTCGGGCTCCCGTTTGCTTCAATCGGTCGCTGCGGCTGCTTGAGCCGCCGCCTGTCTCCTCCACGACGGTCAGCGAGGCGAGGGATGCCGCGGATCTTCCCTTCCGACGCCCCGGTCGGCCGGGAGAGCGAGGACGGCGGAGGCGCCTATGACACCAGCATCCCAGCGAGTGGACGAGCGGGTTCTACGACAAGCCGGCCCAGAAGTAGCCGCCCGCTGCGAGCCGTCATCTGGGACACGTACGGACGAAGCGACCGCCATTGTTGTTCGGCCGGACCGCTCAATTGTTCTGCCCGATGACGGCCGGCGCCAAGGCCGCCGCGGTCGCCGGATCTGGTTGAGCGCGCAGGATTCGCCAGCACAGATAGACGCAGACGCCCATCGCGGGCGCACCGCCCAGCAGTGTGGCGGCGATGCCGAGCGGAGTCGCCTTCCCGGCCAGGTACAGAGGTACCAGCACCATGGTGGCGATGGCGTACTTCGTCACGAAGACCGCCGTGCACGCCTGATAGCGCCGTCGCCGTGCGGGGTCGCGCCGCCAGCCGAACCGTTCAGCGCGCGCTGCCCCCACCGCCAAGCCGATCACGGGCCAGCGCACCAGCATGGAGGCGAGGAACACCGCACCCCCGCCCACCTGCATCAGCACGGTCGGCAGGTAGAAGTCGACCGCGCGCCCGGTGCTCCCGGCCAGCAACGCGGAGGCCCCCACGACGACCAGCCCGGCCGCCGCCTGCCAGTACTTCCTGTCGGTGAACACCCGAGCCACGGCGAACACCGCCACGCCCCCGACGGCCACCAGTGCCGAGGCCGGCACCTGATCGGTCACCAGATAGGCGATCAGGAACAACACCCGGGACGCGGCTCCTTCGGCGACCGTGCGCCAGCCGCCCACCGCAGCGAACCAGGACAACGACGTCTGGGTCAGTGCGTTGAGGCTCATGTGCCCGCCTTCGCCGCGGCGGGCGCGGGAAAGCCGTCGCGGCGCATCGTGTCTTCGCAGGCGGCGATCGCGTCGATCAGATCCAGCCGGCCGCGATGCGTCGCGATCAGGGCCTGGCAGAGGTGGTGCGCGTCCTGCATCGCCAGGTTGCCGCCGAAGCCCGGGGCCAGGTGGATGGCGTCGCCGATGACCGTCACCGGGCCGGCGGGCCAGGCGGGTATCGGCGGAATGGTCGCGATGCGCAGGGCGACCGTGAGGTCCGGCCACGCCTGGGTGATGACTCGTCGCAGGTCTGGGGGTAGGTTCACGCTCAGTTCCGTGGCCCGGCGCCACCTCGCGTCCGGCGATCCGGCCTGGCCGAGCTGGTCCTGAGTGGTCGGCAGGGCCCACATCGCGTAGTCCTCGGCCGTGGCGACCGCGTCGAGGGGCAGGGCGGGCAGCCACCGCTGCCGCGCGGCCATCGGCGGCTCGGTGAAGCGCAGCACGCCCAGCACCATCATGGTGCCGTCCACCTGGACGCCGGCGGGGCTGTGGCCGATCAGCCCCGGCAGCCCGGTGTCGGCGATCATCCGCAGCGCGGTCGCACCCATGAGCATGCGCCGTCCCGTGTCGGCCACCCGCGCGTGCGGCAGGTACTGGCGGCGGACCGCCGACCCGATCCCGTCCGCGCCGACCAGCACGTCCGCCGTGTCCGTGCCGCCGTCGGCGAACCACGCCCGGACCGTGCCGTCGGCTCGCTGCTCGTACCGGGTGAACTCGGTGCCGAACCGGACCACGTCCTCCAGCCCTGTCAGCAGCACCGCGCGCAGCAACGGACGATGGACCTGCCGCCCGGGCCGCGGCCGGCCGGCCACGCCGTTGGACGGCTGAGCACCCACGACGGTGAGTGCGCCGTCCACTTCGGACAACGTCACCGTCCGCTCGCGCGGCCCGCCCATCGTGGCCTCGGCCATCGCGGCGTGCGCCGGAGGCAGGCACGCGCGCAGCGCCTTGGCGCCCCGGTCGTCGACATGCAGGCTGACACCCTGCGGGCGTCCCCGCGCGCCGTCCCGTTCGTACACGACGACGTCGATGCCCGATCGGCGTAAGCCCTGGGCCAGCATCAATCCGCCCAGCCCGGCGCCGATCACGATCACCTTCATCGCGCCTCCTTTCTTCATCGCTGATGAAGTTCAAGCTACCGGGGCCCGGAGACGAAAGTCCACCTGTGATGAAGAAACTGCCGATAGACTGGCCCGGTCATGACAGAACATGGTTCCCCCCCGCGCCCAGGTCGCTGGCGGACGGGCGCCGAGAGCAAGCAGCGGATCCTGGACGCGGCACGCGCGCTGTTCGGCGAGCACGGCTACGCCGGCACCACGGTCCGCGCGGTCGCCGCCCGCGCGGAAGTCGACTCAGCGATGGTGTTCTACTTCTTCGGCAGCAAACAGGGCCTGTTCGCCGCCGCCGTCGAGATGTCCGCCCAGCTCCCGCCGGCCATCGAATCGATCTTCACCGGCGGCCTCGACGGCATCGGCGAGCGCATCATCCGGACACTCGTGGAGAGCATCGACGCGTCGGGCCGCACCCCGCTCGCCATGCTCACCCGGCCGGCCCCGACCGGCGACCAGTCCGAAACGTTGATCCGCGAGTACATCGACCGGGAGATCACCAGCCGGGTGGCGGCACTCCTCGGCACACCGGACGCCGCGTCCCGGGCCGGCATGGTCAACGTCCAGCTCCTGGGCCTCACCGTGGCGCGCTACATCGTCCGGATCGAACCGATCGCGTCATCGTCCGTCGACGAACTGGTCAGCCGGTTCGGGCCGCTCGTGCAGCACTGCCTGACCGGACCGACCACGTCCTCCTGAGGACGCTCACCAGCACACCTCGGCGAGGGCGCCTCGCCGTAGGCACCGGACCCGTCGCTTGAGAGCGAAGTCATCGACACCCCGCACGCGCGGGACCCGCATCAGCCGGGGCAGCGCTGCGGACCTGAGGATCGTGACGGCCAGGACCTCCGACAGCCGAGCACCGGCCCGACCGGCCAGCTCCTGGACCAGCGCGCCGGAGACGTGGATATAGGTCGAAGGCACCTGACCGCCTGGTCCGGCCGGTCAGGGTCTTGCCACGGACAGGGAACCGCCGGCCGCCGGATGAGCTCATGGTGCCGCCGCCGAACGCCAACTGGTAATGGTGGTCGACGATGACCGTGTTGGCCTACACCCATGTCTCCGATCAGTGGTCGACGTACGGCACCAAGATCATCGTGCAGACGGCGCGGGAGGCGCACTTCGTACTGGACGACGTTCTGGGCAACGCGACCGACCTTCCGACTCCCGCCAGAACACCCTGGCCGCCGCGCTGAAGGATGCGATTTGAGAGTTCAGCCAAGGGGAGTCTCGTCCGCGATGTCGATCCCGGCCGAGCGCAGCCGCGTCTCGATCAATGCGGTCAACCGGGTCCAGGCCGGTTTCCGCTCGTGTCCGTGGTGGGTGAGCAGGCTGTACCGGCTCGCGCTGTCGGTGCGGGCCTGGAGGCCGGCCGGGATGGGCAGCAGCGCCGGATGGGCGAGGAAGTGGCCGGCGATGGCCGTGGCGAGTTCGTCGATGCGGGGGTCGTCCGGCTCCCATTCGGCGGCACGCCACATGCGCCTGATCAGAGACATGTACCGAGGGTCGTCCAGGGCGCGCTGGACCCGGGAGATGTAGTCGTCGAAGCCCTCCGGCACCAGGGCTTTGATCAGCACCAGACCTTCCCTGGCCATCCTCACGTCATCCGGGGTGAAGCCGAGATCGGCGGCCCTGTCCAGGAGGGCGAGAGCGCGTTCGGGCAGCAGGGCCCGGTCGCCGGTGGCGAGCCGGCGCAGCGTCTCACGCCGCGCGATCAGATCGTCGATCCGGTCGGTGAGGTGCCGTTCGGCGTCGACGAGTGCGGTGGCGAACCGGTCGGGGTCGGCATCGAGGATCGCCCCGATCTCGGCCAGTGGCACGCCGGCGCCGGCCAGTGTCCGGATCTGGACCAGCCGCAGCAGGTCGGCCGATCCGTAGCGTCGATAGCCGGAGCTGTCGCGCGCGGGTTCGTTGATCAACCTGTGCCGGTGGTAGTGCCGGATGGCCTTCACCGTGACGCCGGCGAATGCCGCCGCCTGGCCGATCGTGACGCCGTCCGTCATCTGCTCTGCCGACCTCGTGATCGTGGGGCGCCGGCCAGCTCGCGAACCGCGTCCGCGACCGCGCGGAAGTCCTTGCGCACGATCTTGCTGTGGTTGCTGGCGACCTTCGCACTCACCTGGATGTCGGGGTTGCGGGCGAGCACCGGGGTGAGGGTGGCGCGCGCGCTTTCCATTTCATCATGGCCGCCCCCGAGGTTGGCGCCCGTGGCGACCACGTACCGCACCGGGCAGGTCACACCGTCCAGGACCGGGCCGAGGGCGGCGCTGATCTCGATGAGCTCGATGTTGCTCTGCGCATGCTGCTCGGCGGACATCCTCGCGGCCATGCCCAGCCTGGAGAGCAATGGCAGCAGCCGGCGCATCCGGCGCCAGAACTGCCGGACCCGTTCCGGGGGCGCGTCGGGGTAGTCGTGCGGGTAGGCGCCGTCCACGGGCACCACGCCCAGGGCGCGGTCCGGATTCCGGGCGGCCCAGTGCACCGCGACCGCCGCGCCGTAGGACCAGCCGACCACAAGCGGCCGGTCCACGCCCCTGGCCGCAAGGACGGCATCGACATCACGGACGTGCGTCTCGAACGAAGCGGCCGCGGCCGAACGCTTCGATCGGCCGCGGGCCCGCATGTCGTAGGTGATGTGCCGGTAGTCGCTGCCGAGTTCGGCGATGACCTGCCGCCAGTACGCCTGACTGGCGAACTGGCCATTGAGGTAGATCACGGGGCGGCCGGGCCCACCGGTGTCGGTCACGGCCAGCGCGGTGTCATCGACCGGCACCATGCCGCTCCAGGAGGAGTTGATGTTGCTCACCCGTTCAGCGTGCACCCTGACCTAGGGTCAAGGTCAAACCCAGGGCGAAGGCATCGCGCACATGCGCCGAGCGGGCATGCGACCAAGCGCCTGACTTCGCCTGAACGCAAGGCGGGCAGTCACTCCGGACCGGTAGGCCGGTCACGACAAATCCGGGTCCGGGGTCGCTGAACTCCATCAACCCGGCACCGCGCAGGATGATCCAGCACCGTGATCGAACCGAGCCGTCAGCCGAAGGTGGTCTTTGTTACAGCAGGTCAGACGCTACTTCGTTGGACGTTTCTTCATTGCTACTGGGACCCCGACTCCCGACACACCCGCGTGATCATGCTCACCACATTCGACGACGACGACAACGTCCACGGTGCACTGCGAGCGGATTCCTGGTCAAAGACCTGGCACTTGGAGGACATGCTGTCCGCCGTCCCCCAGCGTCACCCGCCGCCTCATCGCCGACTTCGCCACCCGCCCCGAACCCCGGCCCGCGACCTCCCAGGCGGTCACCGCCCGAGAACGCGAGGTACTGGCTCAGGACGCGGCCTGTCCAACGCCGAAATCGCCGCCGCCCTGCACATGAGCCCGGGCACCGCCAAGGCCGAGATCGCCGGCCTCCTCACCAAACTCGGCGCCGGCGACCGCGTCCAACTCGTCATCGCCGCGGCCTGGTCTCCCCACTCACCTCCCTTCCGGGGGGAAGCACCGCAGCAGCCTCCACCAGCGCCACTGCGGTGCTCCCGAGAATCAGCCCTCTTGCCAGTTAGCGCTACCGGCCCCCGACCCCCCGCCGCATTCCCCCTCGGATGTCCCTCTCTGCCCCTGGTTGAGTGTTATCCACCGGCCCGCAGTGTCCGGCCACAACCCGCACACGATCGTGACCCGAAAGGCGATCGCCCGATTCGTGTTGTTGGTGCACTCCGCGAATCCCCTGTAGCCATCGACCCACGTCCTGCAATTCAAACTGTTACGCGCGCCGGCAGCGGCTGCCGCGCCAGAAGCCGCCGCCGAGGCGGGCATCGCGAGACCGGCGGCGGCAGTAGCTGAGACCAGGAGCAGAGCGGCTGATCGGAGGACGTTCTTCATGGAGGACTCCTTCGCTGTACGGGACCGCCTGCAAAGGGCAGGCACCCCACTCAACAACAGTGAGTATCCGTTGAACAACAGACGGTGACGAAAGTCTGTCGTCAGCGTGCATCCGCACACTCACGCAGACCGAAGGCGCACGGCGTGACCGATCACCCAAAGCGGCATGCCCACCTAAGCCCACCCCGCGAACACCGACATCCACCAGGCCATGGCCGCCCGATCCTGCAGCAGATCGCCGACACCGCCACCCCATCGCCACAAACCAGAGCCGACCGGCAGCCCGTCCTCTGCACACGGGACAGCCACCGGAAACGCCTACCTGATCTCAGACTGGAGCCGCACATTCCCGGCAAGCCAGGAGCACTGCAGAGCAATCACCCGAGAGCCCTCGATCTCATGTCACCCAGCATCCCCAACTTCACGACGAACGCATCTCCGCCGCCACCGCCCGTTCCCGCAACTGCGCCGCCTCCGCCCGCACAGCCTCCAGCTCGGCCCGCAAATCCTGCAGCCGTATCTGCTCCAGCCGCAACTCCCCCTGCAGCCGATCGCGCTCCTTGACCGCCGCATCAGCCCGCGACTTCTCCCGCGACACCGCCTTGCGCTCCCGCGCCAAAGCCGCGGCCCCTTCCCCTTCCACAGCCGTCACCTTCCCGGCGAGCCGCTCGGCCTCCTCCGCCGCCTGCGCGGCATCCTTGAGCGCCACCGCCCGATCCCGCTCAGCCTCGGCAGCCGCCCGCTCGGCCCTGACGGCCCGCTCCACGGCCCGCTCCCGCTCCTGCGCCGCCGCCTCCTCCCGCGCCCTCGCCCCGATCACCTCCCGTTCAGCCTGCTCCCGCAACTGAACGGCCGCCGCCGCCTCCTCCCGGGCGCGATCCCGCTCCCCCCGCGCCAACGCAACACCTTCCTGCGCCCGTACGACCTCCGCCTGCGCCTCCTCTTGCACCCGCACGATCTCAACCCGAGCCTCTTCCTGAGCCCGCACACTCTCGGCCCGAGCTTCTTCCCGCACCCGCACGCTTTCGGCCCGAGCCTCCTCCACCTGCCTGCCGGCCAGCTCAACCCGCTCAGCCAGCTCCTGCACAGCCTGATCCCGGGCCTGCTCGATCAGCTCAGCCCGACGAACCGCCTCCTCAGCCCTCCGCTCAGCCACCTCGGCCCGCCGCTTGGCCTCCTCAGCCGCCTGCAACGCCTGCCGCTCAGTACTCGCCGCCTCCCGCAACGCGGCCAGCGCCTGCTCACGCGCCCTTTCTGCATCCCCCAGCGCGGTCTCCCGCTCCTGCTCGGCCTCTTCGAGCCGCACCCGCATCTCAGCCGTCTGCCTGCGCGCATGCTCGGTCGCCTCCCGCGCGATCCGTACCTGCTCGAACGCCTGCTCCCGCTCGGTACGCGCGATCGCCACCCGCGTATGCGCCTCAGCCTGCACAGCGCTCAGCTTGGCCTCCACCCCGGCCGGACTCAGCTCCTCAGCCAGCGCCCGCGCCAGCGGCTCAATGGCGGCGGCCAGCCCGCTCTCCATCCGGTCGTACAACTGCTCCGCCCTGGCCAACGCCCCTTCCAGCCCTGGGGTGGCGCGCCGCAGCTCCCTCTCCCGCTTGGCCGCCGCCTGACAGTCCTTCTCAGGACAGTACGCCTTGGGCCGCCCTCTCCCACGCCGCTGCTCGATGGGGGCACCGCAGTGCTTACAGGGGGTTACGAGGCTGGTATCCGCTGTCACGACGCCAGCATAGCATTTTTGATTTTCTAGAAAATAGAAATCAGAAAATCGAGTTTGTTGCGTCGCTCCACACTGCAAGTTACTTGCGAGAAGGCAGAATTCCCGCAAGTTCATAACGCGAGAGCGTCGGCTCGTCCAGAGGGGGGGCGCTTCGCTCGCTGGTGGCGGTGCCTGGGTTGACGTGCGGGGTGGCCGAGCACGCGTTCTCTGGGCGCATGTGGGACTAGCCACGTAAATTGGCGTTCGCCGGGGTTGGTCAGCAGATCGCAGCACTCAGGAGGAGACAAACCGCTCATAGCGGTGGTTCCCTCTCCCGCTCCGGCCTCGTATCCATTGCCGGCTCGGTAGCGTTCCAGCGCCCGCTCACGCTGAGCGCTGCTCAACTCGGCCGGCGACGGCTGCTGTGGATCCATCTCTTCACCGTCGCGCTGTCGGCCAGAGTCGTACAGTCCCCTTCCCGGACTCGGCGAGCAGGAAGGGGGAACAGCGTCTACCGGCCGCTCGGCAATGGGCCCCGGCTCGCGGGCTCGGTCAGCGTGGGCCGGTCGCCGGTGGTGAGCTCGGGCACGTATTTATAGATGGTGGAGCGGCTGACGCCAAGCAGCCGGGCGATGCTGGAGACGCTGTTGCCCGGGTGGGTGAGCAGGTCACGGGCGTGGCGGATCTGCTCGGGCGTCATGGCTGGCGGGCGGCCCAGGCGCTGGCCGCGAGCGCGAGCGGCGTCCAGGCCCTCGCGGGTGCCTTCGACAATAAGTTCGCGGATGAACTCCGCCAGGGCGGCGAAGACGTGAAAGACCAGCCGGCCGCCAGGGGTGGTGGTGTCCAGGGCCTCGTGCAGGGAGCGGAAGCCGATGCCACGCTTGCGCAGGCCGGCGACGATCGCGATGAGGTCTTGCAGGGAGCGGCCGAGCCGGTCGAGGGAGGGAACCACAAGGGTGTCGCCTTCGCGCAGGTAGTCCAGCGCTTTGGCCAGTTCGTCGCGTTCGGCGTTCTTGCCGGACTTCTTGTCGGAGAAGATCCGCATGCACCCGGCCGCCTTGAGCGCGGTGATCTGGCGGTCGAGAAGTTGGCCGGCGGTGCGCGGGCGTAACCGATGAGGGCGCCGGAGGGGTTGGCGGGTTCGGCGGCCAGCGGATCATCGACCGCCAATTTCGCGTTACTTGCTATTGACGCGAAATCATTTTTCACGTTAACTATCGTTATCATGAATACGTCTAGAAGCTACCGGATGACAGCAAGGGCAGAGGCGACGGCCCGCACACGCCGGCGCATTCTGCAGGCCGCCTTCGACCTGTCCCACGAGAAGATGTCGTTGGAGATCGTGCTGAGTGATGTCGCCGAGCGTGCAGGAGTCAGCGTGCAGACGCTGCTGCGCCATTTCGGCAGCCGAGATGGCTTGTTCGATGCTCTCGACCAGTTCGCCCGCGACGAGGTCACGGACGAGCGGGCCACTCCCGTCGGTGATGCCGAGGCCGCGCTCGATGTCATCGTCGAGCACTACGAAAGGCGCGGCGACATGGTGCTGCGCCTGCTGGCTCAGGAGTTCAGCGACGAACGGGCCCGCGCGATCAGTGAGCGTGGCCGGCTAAGCCACCGAAAGTGGGTTGAGCAGGTGTTCGCACCTCAGCTTGAGCCTCATCCCGTCGATGCTCACGACATGCTGACGGATCTGCTCGTCGTCGCGACGGACATCTACACCTGGAAGCTGCTTCGCCGGGATCAAGGGCTGGAACGCGATGTGGCGCGGATGCGAGTCATGTACCTCATTGGCGCGATCCTGGCGTCCGCACCAAAGGGGCAGTGAAATGGCCAAGATCTTGTTCGTCACCTGGGACGGCGGCGGCAATCTACCGCCGGCGCTCGCCATCGCCGCCGAGTTACGCCGCAGGGAAAACACGGTCACCTTTCTCGGTCATCCGCAGCAGCGCGAGCGCATCGAGACGGCAGGGCTCCGGTTCACCCCATACCGGCACGCGCGGCCGTGGTCCGCGACCGAGCCCGCCTCAACGGTGAAGATCTTCGCCATGTTCACCGACGTCGGCCCAGGCAAGGATCTGCTGGCCGTGGTGGCCAAGGAACACCCTCAGTTGGTGGTGATCGACTGCATGTGCCTGGGCGCGTTGCAGGCCGCCCACGCGAACGGGATAAGGTACGCCGTCCTGGCCCACACCCTCTACGCCTATCTGCGCCACCGCTGGAGTCGCGGACCAGTGGGCCTCATCGCCACCCTCCACGGACAGCGCCCGGCCAGGCTCTGGTCATCGGCCCAATCTCTGTTGGTCGCCGGTTTACCTGACATTGATCCGATCGACCGACGCCGGCTACCGGCAACACTCACCCACACCGGAGTCACCTGGCCTGCAGACGCGGCTCCTCCCACAGCGGCCGCACTGGACGGGCATCGAATCCTCATCAGTCTCAGTACGGTCCACTACAACGGCCAGACCGCCGCCCTGCAACTGCTTCTGGACGCGGTGTCCGCCCTGCCCGTAGAGGCCATCGTGACGACCGGCGAAGCCGTGGACCCCACACGTCTACGTGTGCCCGGCAACGTCGACCTGCACCGGTACCTACCCCACAGCGAGGTCATGCCACAGGTCAGTCTCGTGGTGAGCCATGGAGGTCACGGCACCGCCATGCAGGCTCTCGCTCACAACCTGCCGCTAGTGATCATGCCGATGCACCCCATGCTCGACCAGCCCATGATCGGGCGGATCCTGCAGCAGCAGGAAGCGGCCACGATGGTACGCAGAACGGCACGCCCAGAGCACGTACGCGAGGTGATCAAAGGCATGCTCAGGCCCGGCCCGCACCAGCAAGCCGCCGCTCGCCTCGGCACACGCATCCGCAGCGGCAACGGCGCCCTGGTCGGCGCAGACCTGATCCGCTCTCTCACCGTCGCGGACGCCTGACGCCCGCTACCTCCCCAGCGGCACGTCATGGCTCATCGTCTCCTCTGGCCAGCGCTGCTGTGCCGTGGGCCGATCAGGCCGGCCGCGCATTCCGAATCAGATCGGCCCCCGCACCGGGCCGGCGGCCCTACGAAGACACACCACTCACGCGGTGTTCCAGGAGGACGGCATGCAACCGATGCACACCATGGTCACGAACGACACCACCCGCGTACTATCCCGTCGAAACTGTGCCAGACCGGCGTGGATCGGCAACTATCGAGTTCTCGGCGTGCTCGGCGAAGGCGGCCAGGGCAGGGTCTACCTCGGAATGTCGAAGAGCATGGGCAACGTGGCCATCAAAGTCCCGCACGCATGGGAGGCGATGGACGCGCCCGAACAACACCGGTTCTTGCGCGAGGCCAACCTGGTCCGGAAACTGGCTCCGTTCTGCACCGCTACCCTCCTCGAGGCGGGCCTGATCCGGGATTGTCCATATATCGTCAGCGAGTACATCGCCGGCCCATCGCTACGAGATCTAGTGCGCCGCGACGGACCGCGTAGCGGCAGCGGCTTACATCGGCTGGCGGTCGCCACGCTGTCCGCGCTCATGGCGATCCACCGCGCCGGCGTCATTCACCGCGACATCAAACCCGCCAATGTGATCATGAGCTCGGAAGGCCCCGTCGTCATCGACTTCGGCATCGCCCAATTGCTGGATCACGTCAACACCCGATCCAGAAACGCCGGGACACCCTCCTACATGGCGCCGGAACAACTCACGGAGCGCCCGCTCAGCCCGGCCACTGACCTTTTCGCCTGGGCCGCCACCATGGTGTTCGCCGCCACCGGCCGCCCTGCGTTCCCCGGCAGAACGCTGCCCGCCGTGATGCATTCCATCATGACCGGCGAACCCGACCTGACCTGCGTACCCGAACCCCTGCGACTGCTCGCACTGGCCTGCCTGGCGAAAGATCCCCAGTCGCGACCCTGCGCGGCTCAATTGCTGAGCTGGCTTACCGCCAACCCCGACAGCCGCTGAGCGGGCGCCATCAATATCATGCGAAATCAGCGCCATTTAGCCATGAAAGTCACATCCGGGCCGGTGACGCCGTTCATACGCGCACCTCCGGGCGGCGACGCCGTACGAGGAAGGCGGCCAGCGCACCGATCGCGGTCACCAGCGCGACGGCCGGCACCACGGGCGGCGCGCCGCCCGCCGCCGACGGGTCGAAGTGCAGCGTGCGCGTGTCGGCCGCCGAGGTCAGCAGCGCCTTCTCCGGTACGGCCGGCGACTCGGCGGTGAGCATGGTCCGATACGCCTCGTGCAGGTCGGTCAGCGCCCCGATCCGGACATCGACCTCCCGCACCGGGTCCGGGCACGCGAAGGTGAACCGGGCGCCCTCGGCGAGCAGCCGCTCCAGCGGAGCGAGGTCGGAAGCGCAGGCCCGCCCGCCCTGGCTCACCCTGACCCGGGCCAGCAGGTAGGCCCGGACGGCGGGGGAGCGGGCCAGCACCTGCTCGCCGGTCAGGCCGGCGGCCGCAGCCGCGGCCAGGTTCTCGAAGGCGCCGACCGACCGGCCGAGCTCCACCCAGTCATCTCCGGCCGGCAACCACGAGAGCGTCACCCGATTGCCCTCGGCCCCGACCTTCGCCACGGACGGCAGCCCGAACGGGTGCGCCGTACCGGCACGTCCGGCCTGCTCGAATGTGGATACTGCCCCCGCAGGCGCAGGCAACAGGGCTGCTGGGGCGGCGATGAGGAGCACGCACAGGCGGCGTGCGAAAGGCGAAAAGATCAAGGGAGTCTCCCTCGCAGGACCTTGACGGAGCCGCGACGCCAGGCGTTGGGACGAGGCGGCTCAGCGGTTGAGCCGGGCCTCCCACTCGGCCCGCACGGTGTCCTCGAGGTTGATCGACGCGATGCCGTGATCGCAGCCGCATATCCAGTGCCAGAGGTTGTGCGCCGGGCTGCCGGCGTCCGCGGAGGCCGGCGCGGCCGTGACGCCGACTGACAGCACACCGGCCACGGCAAGTACGACGGCGGTCCGCCGGGCTGTCGTGCGGGGCCGAACGGAACGTTTCTTCACGGTCTTCTCCTTCGGCTTGTGGCGGCCCTCCTTGGAGGTGTCCGGGCCGCCATCCTCATCAACCAAGCAGCCAGCGGCTTCACAGCCGCTTCACAACGGCTTCATCCCCGGCAGCGGTTGAGGACCACGGCCCGTGTGGTGGGTGGGAGACCCAGATCTCCCTCTCCCGCCCCTGCAGCTCGGAGTCGCGCCAGGAGATCACCGGCCAGGCCAGGGCAGAGCCGCCGAGCACCCGGACGACGGGCAGGACGACGCTGGGAGACGGCGACCTGTTCAACCGTTGAACAGCGACCTGGCCAAGGGAATAGGGAGTGTCGTCAGGAGAGTCATCAGTCAGTGAGCGCGCCCGCCCCGCCGCCGGAGGCTGAGCCGGAAGTCCCCCGGCCGGGCACCGCGTCCGACGAACGCGAAGGCGACCTCGGCAGGTGACGACAACAGCGACGTCGGTCACGACGTGGCCGACGGCCTCGCCGAGCCCGTTCCGCCGCATCGCGCCCAGGCCGCGCAGATCCTGCGCGGCCTCTATCCGTGCTCACAGGCCGGCGCTGAGGCCATGGTCGATCCCATCGGGCAGGGCACGACCATCACCGACTAGCAGCGCTATCTCGCCGCCTGGACGCCCGACAACTGGGCGCGCTGGCACGCGCGGGTGCGGTCCACGCCGCTGCCGCCACCGGCCCGCGAACGTCTCACCTTCCGGCCGCCGCGCAATCCCGCCGACCCTGACGCGGAGATCGGCGCTCAGCGGCGCCCTGAGGGCCCCGCGGTGCCGCCTGTTCCTGCGTGGATCATGACCGAGCCGCCGGACATCTTCCAGCGTGACGTCACACGGTCTGGCTGGACGCCGCCGGGACCGCGCACCTCAAGTGCCGGAGGTGGCGGCCTGCTGCTCACGCGCCGGCGAAGGCGTCGGTGCCTCCTCCGTCGTTTCGGCCGGAAACGACCTGGACGGCGGCGGTGATGCCGTAGACGCGTGCGGCCTCCAGCAGGGTGTTGATGAGTTTGCTGACGAGCTCGGCTTGAGGGGTGCTCAGCCGTACGTGCCAGGTCGCCGTGGGCGGGTCCCAGGTCATCAGCGGTTTGATCATCGCCACTTGGCGGGCGAAGTTCTCCTGGAACTGGCCAAGCTCACCCCGAACATGATGCGCGCCACCGCCGCCGCCCTGCTCCTGGTCCTGGGCTTGGCGGTGGAGGAGGTACAGGCGCTGCTGGGGCACGCCTCCCCGGTCACCACCCAGCGCTACGTCGCCGCTGGACCAGCACGCGGCGCATCTGCTGGCCGCCCTGCTCACCCAGCAGCCCGCGCCTCCTACCGCGCAGGCCGCCGGCCGGGCCACCTCCGCCTCGCATACCGCCGGAGCCGTCTCGTCCACGAGAACGCGACGCTTCCGCTGGTAGAACGGGCTTGTGCTTCGCCCCGATCGTGCTGTGCGGGCGGCCTATCTCACCTCGCTGTCGCTGCTGTGGTGCCTGGGGATCGCGGTGATCGGCGTGGTCGGCTGGCGGCGGGGGAGGCTGCTCCGGTGCCGGACCTGGGGCCCGTAGGCCCAGGGGTTTCGCGGTAGGCGAGTAAGGGGGTAGAGGTTGTCCCCCCGATAAGCCCGCCCTCCCGCGCACGCGACGCACCCGGTTTCCTGGGCATTGTCCTGCCGGGCGGCGGACGGTCACGCATGGCAAGGCCACGCCGCGGAGAAGGGCAAATTCTCCTGCGGCCCGGACCACTCGGCCCGTTCCCGGAAAGCAGGACAGCTGACAGAGAAGGAGATCCACCATGCGTGGAGCAGTTCTGCACGCCCCGGGTGACGTCCGCGTCGAGGACCGTCCGGACCCGGAGATCATCGAGCCCACCGACGCGATCATCCGCCTGACGGCCACCTGTATCTGCGGCTCCGACCTGTGGCCCTACCGCGGGGTGGAGAAGCTGGACGGTCCCGCGCCCATGGGCCACGAGTACGTGGGCGTCGTGGAGGAGGTGGGTAGCGAGGTCCGCACGATCAGGCCCGGCCAGTTCGTGGTCGGCTCGTTCTGGGCCTCCGACAACACCTGCGAGATCTGCCGGTCCGGCTACCAGTGCGCGTGCGTCCAGCGGGTGCTGATGGGCACGATCGGCACCCAGTCCGAGCTGGCGCGGATCCCGCTGGCCGACGGGACGCTGGTGGCGACGCCCGCCATGCCGGACGCGGACCTGGTGCCCAGCCTGCTGGCCGCCTCGGACGTGCTGGGCACCGGCTGGTTCGCCGCCGTCGCCGCTGAGGCCGGGCCGGGTAAGACCGTCGTGGTCGTCGGTGACGGCGCGGTCGGGCTGTGCGGCGTCCTGGCCGCCAGGCAGCTCGGCGCCGAACGGGTCATCGCGATGAGCCGTCATGCCCCGCGCCAGGAGCTCGCCCGCTTCTTCGGCGCCACCGACATCGTCACCGAGCGCGGCGACGAGGGCGTGGAGCGGATCAAGGAGTTGACGGACGGGCTCGGCGCGCACAGCGTCATCGAGGCGGTCGGCACGCAGGAGTCGATGATGCAGGCCATTCGTTCCACCCGTCCTGGCGGCCATGTCGGGTTCGTCGGTGTCAGCCACGATGTGGCGCTGCCGGGGGACGAGCTGTTCATGTCGCTGGTGCACCTGCACGGCGGCCCCGCGCCGGTGCGCCAGTACCTGCCGAAACTGATCGAGCTGATCTGCGAGCGCGCCATCGACCCGGGCAAGGTCTTCGACCTGACGCTGCCGCTCGACCAGGCGGCCGAGGGGTACCGCGCCATGGACGAACGCCGCGCCGTCAAGGTCCTCCTGCAGCCCTGACCCAGTAACCGACGCCAGGCCGTGACGACGGTCAGTCCGGTTCCGGCGGTGAGTACTGCTCGGTGAGCTGCACGCTGGTGCGCAGGAAGTCGTCGATCACGGCCAGTTCGGCCGCGTCGTACCTGCTCAGGTTCTGGGCGGAGGTGGCCATCAGCGGCGCGTACATCGCGAGGAGCCGCAGCGCGCCCTGGTCGGTCAGCGACACCAGGACCCGCCGCCGATCGGACGCCGACCGCTGCCTGACCGCCAGGCCCGCACGTTCGACGCGATCGATCACCGTCGTCATCGTGCCGGTGGGCAGGCGCATCAACTTGGCGATCTCTCCGGCCGGGGTGGGGCCGTGGCGGGCGATCAACTCCAGACATTGCAGGTCGGTGCGGTTGATGCCCATCCGTTCGGATACCTGCCGGTTGATCCGTTCTACGGCGCCATGCAGGGCGCGCAGCCGTTGCTGCACGCTCGCCGGGGTCACCTCTACGATATCCACGATTACCAGAATACTAGAACTTGATGTATCTAGATTATCTAGTTACTTTGGCAGGGAGGAGTCAAGGAGAGGGAGGCGCGACATGTCAGAAGCCGTCCGTCCGGACGCACGGCCCCAGCCCGTCACGGACGCCGGGACGTTCCCCGGCCCGCTCGAACTGGCCCGCACCTGGCCGTGGATCCCAGCCGTCATCGCCGCCGGCGTCGTGAACCTGGTGATCGGCGGCCTGCGCCAGTTCGACTACGCCGGAATCAGCGGGTTCAGCACGACCAACTTCGGGTGGATGGCGTTCGCGCTCGTCGGCGGCATCGTCTTCGCCTGGCGGCTGGCCGCCCGCCCGCAGTCGCCGGTGGGCGCGCTCCGGCCGCTGATCCCCGCGGCGGCCTCGTTCGTCACGTGCTTCGTGCTCGTCGTCCTGAGCGGGCTGATCTTCCTGCCCGAGCAGTCCGTCCTGGAGACGGCGACGACGGACGCGCAGGGCCGCTCGTTGCCCATCGCGTGCCTGGTGCTCGTGGCCGCGATCGCCGCCGAGCTCGTCCGGGTGATCCTGCGCAGGCGCGGCCGGCCGTAGGAGGCCTTTACACCGTGTTTCGGGTGGTTGTGGTGGAGTGACGTCCGTGCCACCGATCGGAAGATGGAGACGAATGCGCAGGAAAGCGTGGGCCGGTTCCGTAGCGGCGCTGATGCTGAGCGCAGGCGCCGCGTGCGGCAGCGGCAGCGGTACGGAGGGCGGCGGCGAGGCCACCGGCGCCGTCACCACAGGCGCCACGACCGGTTCCCCTTCCGCCACCCACGAGCTGGGCACCCCGGAGGAGCTGGCCAGCGGCATCGACGTGCCGTGGGGGCTGACGTTCCTGCCCGGCGGTGACGCGCTGATCGCCGAACGCGACACCGGCCGGATCCTGCGCCTGACGCCGGGCGGCCGGCCACGGCAGGTGGCCGAGGTGCCCGGCGTCGCCGCGGGTGGCGAGGGCGGGCTGCTCGGCCTCGCCGCCTCACCCGGCTTCGCGACCGACAATCTCGTGTACGCCTACCTCACCGCCGCCGGCGACAACCGCGTCATCAGGTTCAAGCTCGACGGCGGCGACCCGGAGGTGATCTTCGACGGCATCGCCAAGGCGGGCTTTCACAACGGCGGACGCATCGCGTTCGGCCCGGACGGCATGCTCTACGCCGGCACCGGCGACGCCGGGAACACCGCCAGCTCGCAGGACCCGGACAGCCCCAACGGCAAGATCCTGCGGCTGACGCCCGACGGCGAGCCCGCACCCGGCAACCCCACGCCGGGCTCCGCCGTCTACAGCCTCGGCCACCGCAACGTGCAGGGCCTGGCCTGGGACGACCAGGACCGCCTGTTCGCCACCGAGTTCGGTCAGAACGAGCTGGACGAGGTCAACCTCATCCAGCCGGGACGCAACTACGGCTGGCCCGAGGTCGAGGGTGAGGGCGACACCGCCGGTGGCCGCTACACCAACCCGCTGGTCACCTGGCCCGTCCGCGAGGCGTCCCCGTCCGGGATGGCGATCGCGGGCTCCACCGCGTACGTGGCGGCGCTGCGCGGCGAACGGCTCTGGACCCTGCCCCTCGACGGCGACGACCTGGGCGAACCGGTCGCGCAGCTCGACGGGCGCTACGGCCGGCTGCGCACGGTGCAGGTCGCGCCGGACGGCGCCCTGTGGGTCACCACGTCCAACACCGACGGGCGCGGCGACCTGCGCGACGGCGACGACCGCGTCCTGCGCTTCCGAGCCCGCTGATCAGTAGTAGCCCTTGGTGCCGTCCAGCAGCTCCCTGATGGTGTCGAGGTGGCCGGCGTGCCGGGCGGTCTCCTCGACCATGTGGATCAGCATCCAGCGCAGGCTCGCCTGGGCGGAGCGGAAGTCGGGGTGTTTGCCCACGTCGTCCAGGGAGTGGGCGGCGATGATCTCGTTGGAGAGCCGGCACTGGGCCTCGTACTCCGCCACGAGCCGGGCGAGCGGGACGCTCTCCACGCGCATGTCGGCGTCCTCGACGGACTCGTCGAACTGCGGGTTGCCCTCGGGTGAGCGGCCCAGGAACAGCACCTCGAACCAGCAGTGCTCGGTCCAGCGCAGGTGGGAGAGGAGCCCGGCGACTGTCATGAGCGGCGAGTCCGGCAGGACCGGCCGGTAGGTGTCGTCCTGCGACAGGCCCTCGCACTTCCACAGCGCGATGGCGCGTTGCGTGTCGAGCCAGCCGACGAGCTGGGTGCGTTCGTCGGCAACGAAGGGAGGGCGTTCGCGAGGGATGCTCATGAGCGCCGACGTTAGTGCACGTCGCGGCGTGGCCGCATGAGATTTTTCCCGCTCATCGGCCGATTCGAAGCCGGTTCCGGCTCACCGGCCGTCATCCCGCTGCCTGGTAGCGGGCCGGTTCAGTGAGATCGCCTGACGCCAGTGCTCGGCCGCCTGCGTCATGTCGTGGCCGAGCAGCTCGAGGAAGCGGCTGGTGGTGCGGAGCCGGTCGCCGGTGGGCGTGTCGGGGCCGAAGATCTCGGCGCCGTGCCGGGTGGTGTCGGCCCACAGCGCCATCGCCCTGGCGCTGGCCAGCCAGGTGCGGTACCAGACGTCGGGCGACAGGAAGTACCGCGTCCGGCGGGCCTCGCGCTGCCTGGAGACCATCTCCCGCTGCTCCAGCCACTTGATCGCGTTCGAGATCGTCGCCGGGCTGACCTGCAGCCGCCGCACCAGCTCCGTGGCGGTCAGGCTGCCGCTCTCGCTGACGAACAGCGCGGCGAACACCTTGGCCGTCATGGGCGACATGCCGGACTGAACCATGATGGCGGTGAACTGCTCCTCGAACTCGCGGGCCGTGCGGGCGTCGCGGCTGTCGGCGGCGGGCGCGACGCCGGGGTGGGGGGCGCGCTTGCGGCGGCGGGCCCGCCAGCTCGTCGCGTGCTGGGCGCGGGCCGCCCGGTAGCCGTGCGGGCCGCCGTTCCTGGCGATCTCGCGGGTGACGGTGGACCTGGAGCGCCCCAGGCGGCGGGCGATCTCCGCGTACGTCAGGCCGGCGGTCAGGCCGTCGGCGATGCGGCGGCGGTCCTCGGCGGTCAGCCTGGCACCTGGCACGCGCCCTCCTCTCCTGTTGCACTCGGCTGCCTGCTCATTGCACCACAATCATGACTGGGCGCGGACACCGAAGGGGTGCGGATGAGCAGCGTCACCCCGGCTGAGGCTCAGTACTCGGGGACCTCCCGCACGGCCCCCTTGTCGGCGGACTGCGCCATGAAGGCGTAGGCGCGCAGCGCGGCGGAGACGGGACGGTCGCGGTGCACGGGCCGGTAGCCGCCGCCCCGCTCCAGCTCCGCGCGCCGGGCGGCGAGCTCCGGCTCCGCCACCTGGAGGTGCAGCGACCGCCCGGCGATGTCGACGGTGACGGTGTCGCCGTCCCGGACGAGGGCCAGCGGCCCGCCGGCCGCCGCCTCGGGTGAGACGTGGCCGACCGACAGCCCTGAGCTGCCGCCGGAGAAGCGCCCGTCGGTGACCACCGCGACCGAGGCGGCCAGGCCGCGCCCCTTGAGGTACGCGGTCGGGTACAGCATCTCCTGCATGCCGGGCCCGCCGCGCGGCCCCTCGTACCGGATGACCAGGACGGATCCCGGCGTGACCCGCCCGGACAGGATCGCCTCCCCGGCCTCCTCCTGCGACTCGGTCACCACCGCCCGGCCGGTGAAGACGCGCATGCCGTCCTCGACGCCGGCGGACTTCACCACGGCGCCGCCGGGCGCGAGGTTGCCGCGCAGGACGGCCAGGCCCGCGTCCGGCGAGTACGCGTGGCCGGTGGCCCGCACGCAGCCGGCCTCGGCGTCCAGGTCGAGCGACTCCCAGCGGGCCGACTGGGAGAACGCGGCCGACGAGCGGACGCCGCCCGGCGCGGCGTGGAACAGCTCGACCGCCTCGCGCGAAGGGGCGTGGCCGCGCACGTCCCAGGCGGCCAGCCACTCCTCCAGAGACCCGGCGTGGACGGCGTGCACGTCCTTGTGCAGCAGCCCGGCGCGGTGCAATTCGCCGAGGATGGCCGGGATGCCGCCGGCCCGGTGCACGTCCTCCATCAGGTAGTGGCCGTTGGGGGCGACCTTGCACAGGCACGGCACCTGGCGCGAGCGCGTCTCGATGTCGGCCAGGGTGTAGTCGAGACCGGCCTCGTGGGCGGCGGCGAGCAGGTGCAGCACGGTGTTGGTGGAGCCGCCCATGGCCAGGTCCAGGGCCATGGCGTTGTCGAACGCGGCGCGGGAGGCGACGGCTCTGGGCAGCACGCGGGCGTCGTCGTCGCCGTAGTAGCGGTTCGCCAGCTCCACCACGGTGCGTCCGGCCTGCTCGTACAGGGCGCGGCGGGCGGTGTGGGTGGCCAGGGTGGTGCCGTTGCCGGGCAGGGCCAGGCCGAGCGCCTCCAGCAGGCAGTTCATGGAATTGGCGGTGAACATGCCCGAGCAGGACCCGCAGGTGGGGCAGGCCGCCTCTTCGATCCTGGCCAGGTCGCCGTCCGCCACCTCGGGGTTGACCGCCTCGGACATGGCGGTGATCAGGGTGAGGCCGGTGCGGACCGTGCCGTCGG
This sequence comes from Nonomuraea monospora, assembly GCF_039531895.1. Taxonomy (NCBI): domain Bacteria; kingdom Bacillati; phylum Actinomycetota; class Actinomycetes; order Streptosporangiales; family Streptosporangiaceae; genus Nonomuraea; species Nonomuraea monospora. The sequence continues at coordinate 380,662 of NZ_BAAAQX010000008.1, read as the reverse complement.
ACAGCACCGCGCGCCCGCCCTCCATCGGGCCGCCGGAGACGAACACCGTGGGGATGTTCAGCCGCAGCGCGGCCATCAGCATCCCCGGCGTGATCTTGTCGCAGTTGGAGACGCACACCAGGGCGTCGGCGCAGTGCGCCTGGACCATGTACTCGATGGAGTCGGCGATCAGGTCCCGCGACGGCAGCGAGTACAGCATCCCGCCGTGGCCCATGGCGATGCCGTCGTCCACGGCGATGGTGTTGAACTCGCGGGCGATGCCGCCCGCCGCCGTGACGGCGTCGCAGACGATGCGGCCCACCGGCTGCAGGTGGGTGTGGCCGGGGACGAACTCGGCGAAGCTGTTGGCCACCGCGACGACCGGCTTGACGCCGATGTCGGCGGCGGGGACGCCGGAGGCGCGCATCAGGGCGCGGGCGCCGGCCATGTTCCGCCCGTGGGTGACCGTTCGTGATCTCAACTGTGGCATGCGGCCATGGTGGCGGCGGGCGGGCGTACGGCGAAGACGCCCGTACTGCTAGTAGTCCCACTACCAGCATTACCCTTGACCGGGTGAGCACGGCAGCGGAGCGACGCGCGGAGCTGGGCAGCTTCCTGCGCGCCAGGCGCGCGGGCCTGGACCCGACGGCGGTCGGCCTGCCCCCGGCGGGGCCGCGCCGCAGGGGCGGCCTGCGCCGCGAGGAGGTCGCCACCCTGTCAGGGGTGAGCGCCACCTGGTACACGTGGCTGGAGCAGGGCCGCGACATCCAGCCCTCCCGCCAGGTGCTGGACGCGCTGGCCCGCTGCCTGCGCCTGACCGGCACCGAGCACGCCTACGTGCTCTCCCTGGCCGGCTACACCCCGCTGCCCTCGGCCGCGGAGCCGTCCGATCAGGAGGCGCCCGGCCACGTGCGGCGGCTGCTGGACGCGCTGGCCGGCTTCCCGGCCTACGCCATCGCCCCCGACTGGACGATCACCGGCTGGAACGCCGCCTACGCCGCGCTCTACCCGAACGTGGCCGGCGTCGCCCCGGCCGACCGCAACCTGCTGTGGCTGGTGTTCACCGACCCCTACGTGCGCGACCTGCTGCCCGACTGGGAGACCACCAGCCGCCGCTTCCTGGCCGAGTTCCGCGCCGAGGCAGGGCCCCGGCTGGGCGACCTGGCCCGCTCGCCGGTCATCCAGCGGCTGCTGCGCGCGAGCGCGCCGTTCCGCGACGCCTGGCAGGACCACCGCATCGAGGGCTTCGCCTCCCGGCAGCGCGTCTTCCACCATCCGGCGCAGGGGGTGCTGCGTTACGAGCACCACCGCCTGGCCCCCGCCGACCACCCGGACCTGCACGTGGTGATCTACACGCCTGCCGCGCCCTGACCTGGGTCGCGGGCCGTCAGCACGCTCCACGCGGCCAGCGGCGCCAGCAGCAGCGTCAGCACGCCCGACAGGATCAGGCTGGGGTGGGTGCCGGCCGCGGCGACGAGCGGGCCGCCGGCGAGCAGGCCGAGCGGGGCGGCGACCGTCGAGCCCGTCGTCCAGAGCGTGACGACCGGCTGCTGCTCGTCCGGCCGCAGGCCCGACTGCAGGAAGCTGTACGCGACGGGCGTGAACGGTGCCCAGATCAGGCCGCCGATGCCGAAGGCGACCATGGCGGCGGCCTGGCTCCCGATGCCCGCCAGCGCGATCGGGCACAACGCCCACAGGGCGACGATCGTGATGAGCAACGGGCGCTGCGGCAGGTCGCGGAGCCGGTCCACGAGGGCCGCGCCCACCAGCGCGCCGACGCCCAGCGCGGTCCAGAGCAGGCCCAGCCCGGACGCCCCGGTGTGCAGCGTCTCGCGCACGTACAGCGGCAGGGCCACCTCGATCGGCATGTAGAGGAAGTTGAAGAAGAACACCACGACGAGCAGCCGCCGGGCCACGGGCCGCCGCCGCAGGATCCGCCATCCGGACTCCCGATGCGGCTTGACCTCACGAGCCGGAGCCGGGGATCGGGGCGCGCACCACAACACCGCCGCCAGCAGGATCAGCGCCCCGCACGCATCGGCGAACAGCGCCCACCCGGCCCCTGCCGACGCCACCAGGAGCCCGCCCGCCACGGGCCCGAGGACGAGCAGCGCGAAGTTGCCGCCCACCCCCAGCAGCCCGTTGACGGCGAACCGGTCCGCCTCGCCCACCATCGAGGTGGCCAGCAGGCGGCGGCTGCTGGCGCCCGCCATCCGGAACACGCTGCCCAGCAGCAGCCCGCCGATCAGCAGGGGCAGGGTCAGCCGCCCCGTCACCGCCAGCAACCCCAGACCGGTGAACGTGACCGCGCGCAGCACGCAGTCGGCCAGCAGCAACAGCCGCGGCGGCGCCGAGAACCGTCCCAGGCTGATGGCCAGGGCGAGCACCGTGGACAGCAGGAACGGCGCCGCCTCCACCAGCCCGATCGCCACCGCCGCCGGTACATTCCCGTGGATTGCCAGCGTCTGCACGGGCATGGCGACGATCAGCATGCCCGTCCCGGCCTGCGCCAGCAGGTCGCCCAGCAGCAGGCCGGTCACCCGCCGGTCGCGGCGCAGGACGTCGCGGTACGAGCTGTTCGTCGCGGCCGGTGCGGTCGTCACAGCAGGCTCCTCCGATCGGCGGGACGCGCCGTCAGCCCCACGCGCCGGCGATCTGCCGTGTGGTGGCGTTGAGCCGGTTGTACAGGTTCGTGACGGCGATCATCAAGACGATCGAGGCGAGCTGCTTCTCGTCGTAGTAGGTGGCGGCGGTGTCCCAGATCTCGTCGCCGACCGAGTCGGGCTGGTCGGCCAGCCGCGTCGCGGCCTCGGCCAGCGCGAGCGCCGCCCGCTCCTCCTCGGTGAAGTACGGTGCCGCCATCGCCCGCGAGGCGTCCGACGAGGCCGTGGCGCACCTGCGCGAGGCGCTCGCGGTGGCCCGCGACGACGGGCACCAGCACAACGAGGCGTGGTGCCTGAACTGCATGGGGGTGGCGTTGCGCCGGATGGGCAGGTACGAGGAGGCGCTGGCCCGCGAGGGGATCGCGGCCGTGCTCGACGAGACGGACCCGGCTGCGGCGGCCGGTCAGGCCGTCCTCCGGGAGCTCACCCCTCCTGGCTGACGGGCTGGGCGGCGTCGGCGTAGCGGCGGGCGAGCTGCGCGAACGCGTCCTTCAGCTCGGCCGGGCCGACCACCTCGATGTCGGCGTCGAACCTGCCGACGGAGGCGGCCAGGCCCGTCCACGACCACGAGCCCAGCACCAGCCGGCAACGATCGGGGCCCAGCTCCTCGACCACGCCGTCACGTACGAAGGGCGACAGGGCGGAGGCGGGCAGGCCGAGGATCACCTCGCCCCGGCAGGGCCAGTCGCCGGAGGCGTCCGCGCCGCGGAACCTGGCGGCCAGGAACGCGGCGACCGTGCCCCCGGGCAGCTCGCGCGGGGTGAAGCGGGGCCCCGCCGGGGTGCGCGGGGTGAGGCGGTCGGCGCGGAAGGTGCGCCAGTCCTCGCGGTCGAGGTCCCAGGCGACGAGGTACCAGCGCCCGCCCCAGGTGACCAGGTGGTGCGGCTCCGCCCGGCGCGGCGGGCCGTCGCCTGAGCCGTAGTCGAAGCGCAGCACCTCGCCGGCGTGCACGGCGGCGCTGAGCGCCACCAGCACGCCCGCTTCCACCTGCGGCTCAGCCCGCTCGACGGCGCTGACCTGCAAGGTGTCGATTCGGTGGCGCAGCCGGGCGGGCATGACTTGGCGGACGGTGTTCAGCGCGCGGGCCGAGGCCTCCGCGATGCCGGCGCCGCTGGTGGTGGCGATCCGCAACGCGATGGCCAGGGCGACGGCCTGCTCGTCGTCGAACAGCAGCGGGGGCAGCTCCGAGCCCGCGTCCAGGCGGTAGCCGCCGTCCGGGCCCTTGAAGGTGGTGATCGGGTAGCCCAGCTCGCGCAGGCGGTCGACGTCGCGGCGCACGGTGCGCGGGCTGACGTCCAGCCGGTCGGCCAGCAGCGCGCCCGGCCAGTCCCTGCGTGTCTGGAGCAACGAGAGCAGCGCCAGCAGCCGGGCGGAGGTCTTCGGCATGCGTGCCATTGTGCCCGGAGTAGAGGTCACGACCTGTCCGCTACCCCTGCCACTGTGGGTCGCGCAAAAGAGATGTCTTCGATGACAGGAGCCATAGATGTCCGTCAAGTCCGTCCTGCACCTGAACTTCCGTGGCGAGGCCCGCGCGGCGCTGGAGTTCTACCGGTCCGTGTTCGGCGGCGACCTCGCCGTCGTCACCTACAAGGACACCGGCCACGTGCAGGATCCCGCCGACGCCGACCTCGTGACGTGGGGTCAGGTGCTCGCCGATGACGGCTTCCACGTGATGGCCTACGACGTGCCGTCCGCGATGCCGTTCGAGCGGGGCGAGAACTCCTTCTTCCTGTCCGTACGCGGTGCGGACGCGGCGGAGATCACCGCGTACTGGGAGAGGCTCACCGAGGGGGCGACCGTCGTGCAGCCGCTGGGCCCCTCCCCGTGGGCGCCGCTCTACGGGATGCTCAAGGACCGCTTCGGCGTCGTCTGGGTCCTCGACGTCGCCGCCGCGTCCGGTGCGAAGAGATGACCGTTCTCACGACCCGGGCGCTGAACCGGGCGACGCTGGCCCGCCAGCTCCTGCTCGACCGCGCCCCCGTCCCCGCGCGGGACGCGGTCGCCCACCTGTGCGGCCTGCAGGCACAGGAGCCGCAGGAGCCGTTCGCGGGCCTGTGGTCCCGGGTGCGCGCCTTCGACCCGGCTGGCCTGTCGAGCCTGCTCACCGGCCGCGACGTGGTCCGCACCCACCTGATGCGCCGCACCGTCCACCTGCTCACCGCCGAGGACACCCTCGCCTGGCGCGCCCGGCACGACGCCATGCTGCGCCAGCGCGTGCTCGGCACCTACCGCGGCGAACTCGCCGGGGTGGACCTCGACGCGCTGGCGGCGGCGGGCCGGGCGGTGATGACCGACGGCGTGCCCCGCTCGATGAGCGAGCTGGCACGGGCGGTGATCGAGCGCTTTCCGCAGACGGGACCACTGCCGGGGCCGAGGCCGCTCGGTGAGCTGCTGGTCGCGGCCCTCATCCCGATGGCGCAGCTACCGCCGCGCGGTCTGTGGCAGGCCAAGGCGGGGGTGCGCAACCTGCCGCTCTCCGCCTGGCTGGGCCGGGAGCCCGACCCGCTGCCCGCGGACGGCTCCGACCCGGTGGGCCAGGAGCTGGTGCGCCGCTACCTCGCCGCGTTCGGCCCCGCAGCCGCGGCCGACCTGCGCGCCTGGAGCGGGCTGGCCGGGCTGCCCGCCGCGGTGGCCGCGGTCCGCGACGAGCTGGTCAGCTTCCGGGACGAGCGGGGCAGGGTGCTGCTCGACCTGCCTGGCGCGCCGCGCCCCGACCCGGACACCCCAGCTCCGGTACGGTTCCTGCCGGCGTTCGACAACGCGATCCTCGGCTACCACGACCGCGGCCGGATCATCGACGACGCGCACCGCGGCCTGTCGGTGGCGGGCGCCCGCGTGGTCCTGGTGGACGGCAGGGTCGCCGCGACCTGGACCGTCGAGGGCGGCGTGGTGACGGTCGTCCCGCTGCGTCCCCTCTCCCGCGACGACCGGGAGGCCGTGGGGGAGGAGGGGCGGGCGCTGGCGTCGTTCCTGTCGGACGGCGAGAGCGACGGCGTGCGGATCTCCGCCTAGCGGCAGCCCTATGCTCTACATCAAGTAGTACTACGAGATGTAGGGGGATGGGATGCGCGTACTCATCGCGGGAGCAGGCCTCGCGGGAGTGGCGGCGGCCAGGGGCTTTCTCGCCGCCGGACACGAGGTCACGGTGCTGGAGCGCGCGCCCGCGTTACGCGAGACCGGCTGCGCGATCATGATCTGGCACAACGGCACGACCGTGCTGGACGATCTCGGCGTCCGCATGGACGGGGCGGGGCAGCGCCTGGACGCCGTCGAGGTCCGCAGCGCCAAGGGCCGCCGGGTGATGGTCATGGACCTGGAACGGCTGGCGGCCGAGTTCGGCGCCCCGGTGGTGTCGCTGCCCCGCCGGGTGCTGCTCGACCGGCTGGCCGAGGGGCTGCCGGAGCACGTCTACCGGTTCGGCGCCCGCGTCACCGGGGTGCACGACGACGGCCGGTCGGTGCGCGTACGGACCGAGGACGGCGCCGAGCACACCGGAGACCTGCTCATCGGGGCCGACGGCGTGAACTCCCAGGTCCGTACGGCCCTCTTCGGCCCCTCGCCCGCGCACCCGACCGGCACGGCGACCTGGCAGGGCCTGATCAAGGCGCCCTTCGACCCTGGCACGCGCGCCCTGCTGTTCCTCGGCCCCCAGGGCGACTTCGGGCTGAACCCGTCCGGCGACGGCACCCTGCAGTGGCTCATCGACTTCCGCCTGCGCCCCGCCGACGTGCACGAGCGCCGCGACCGCGCGCTCGCCGCCCTCAGGCGGCGCTACGGCTCGTGGGGCTCGCCCGTCCCCGAACTGCTGGAAGCGCTGTCGGCGGACGACATCGAGCTGTTCCCGCACCGACGGCACCGCGCGCCGCTCCGCTGGCGGCGCGGGCGCACCGTCCTGATCGGGGACGCGGCGCACGCCATGCCGCCCACCCTGGCACAGGGCGCGGGCCAGGGGCTCGAGGACGTGTCCGCGCTCCTGCGCGCCCTGGCCGAAGCGGAGCCGGACCAGGCACTGGACCTTTACGAGCAGCGCAGGCGACGCCACGCGACGCTGGCCTCGGCGCTGGCCACGAGGGCCGTCGCGACCGGCGGGCCCCGGGCGGTCCTGACGCAGAGCGAGTGGGCGATGCGCGGTGCCGTCGCCATGCCCGCCGGGCTGGGCACCTGGATGTTGCGCAGGCTTCTCCGTGGGGTCAGCACCAGGCTGCTTTGACACCCTCTACAGCTAACCGCTATCTATTGGCTAACCGTTAGGCCCGGATGGCTTGATCGAGAGGACGCACGACGTGGCATCACACGCCGCCGGCACCCGGCGTTTCATCACGAACACGGGTGAACCCCGCGACTGGGCGTCCCCCAAGGCGGACCTGGTGACGGCGCTGCTCGGCGTCTGGTTCGGGGCCGGGCTGATGATCGACGCCTGGGCGCACGCCAACCTGGCCGAGCTGGAGACGTTCTTCACCCCGTGGCACGCCGTGTTCTACTCGGGGTTCGCCGTCGTCTCCGGCTGGATCATCTGGCAGGTGTGGCGCAACCTGCGCACCGGACGGCAGGGGGTGGCGGCCGTGCCGATGGGCTACCTCGCCGGGCTGGTGGCCATCCCGGCGTTCGCCGCCTTCGGGCTCGCCGACCTGACGTGGCACACCGTCCTCGGCATCGAGACGACCCTGAACATCTTCTTCAGCCCGTCCCACCTCGGCCTCGTCGTGACGATGCTGCTCATCATCACCACCCCGCTGCGCTCGGCCTGGAGTGCGCCGCACGTCGGCGCGCGGCCCCGGCTCGGCCGGCTGCTGCCCGCGCTGATCGGGCTCGCGTTCGCCACCACCCTGGTGTCGCTGTTCCTGTCGTACGGCGGCGCCCTGCAGTACCGGCCCCAGGTGATCGTCGAGGCGCTGTCCATGGGGCAGGGCCCGGCCGCCGTGCCGCAGGGCGGCGGCCCCAGGCCGGTCGCCGTGGGCGCCGAGCGCGTGGCCGTCGCCATGGTCGTCACCAACGTCGTCATGCTCAGCCCGGTGCTGCTGCTGGCGCGCCGCTGGCTGCTGCCGTTCGGCTCGGTCACCGTCATGTACGCGATCATCGCGCTCATGCCGGGCGCGCAGACGTCGTTCCGCAACCTGCCGATCCTGGGGGCGTTCGTGGCCGCCGGGCTCGTGAGCGACCTGCTCATCCGCTGGCTGCGGCCCTCGGGCGAGCGGCGCGGCGCCTACTGGGCGTTCGCCGGGCTGTCGGCGTTCGCCACCTGGACGCTCTACCTCGCCGTCGCCTCCGCCTTCGCGGGCGGCCTGCCCGCCGTGCCCGAGCTGTGGACCGGCGCGCCGGTCGTCGCGGGGCTGATCGGGCTGGCGCTCGGCGTGCTGTTCCTGCCCGGACCCGGTACGCCGCCACCGTACGCTTCACTGGAAAGGTGATCACAGCGGAGGTCCGGTGATGAAGAGGTGGCACATCCTGGTCGCGGCGTTACTCGCGGCCGTGGCGGCGGCGCTGTTCGTCGTGGGCAGGAGCACGGCCGCCGGGCCGATCACCCTGACCACCGCGGGCACCCGCTACACCGCCACCGTCCTCATCCCCGATCCCCGGCCCGGCCAGGTCACCGTGGAGATCCAGGTGAGCAGGGGCGACGCCGACAGCGTGGCCGTGTCGGCGGTGATGGCCGAGATGGGGCACTCCACGCCTGAGCTGACCGCCGCCGAGCGGGAACCCGGCCGGTTCGTGGCCGGGGGTGAGCTGTTTCCGATGAGCGGGGTCTGGGAGCTGACGATCCGCCTGGACGGCCCCGCCGGTGAGGAGCAGCTCGCCGTCAGGGCGCTGATCCCGGACTAACCGCGCAGGGCGGCGGCCACCTGGTCGGGATGGGTGAGCTGTGGGTAGTGCCCGGCCCCTTCGATCGTGGTCACGGGCTGCTCCACCGGCACGGTCAGTGGGTCGGCCGAGCCCACGATGATCTCCGCGTTCACTTGGGCAAGAAGTTCGCGAAGCTCGTCCCGTACGGCATGGGCGGCCCGCAGCGCCCCCACCACCCTTCCCGCCTGCCCGGGGCGTGCCAGGTTGGCGGCAGCGGAGGCGATGGCCGGGCCTTCCGGGACGCCGAGCGCACCGGCCAGCCGGGCGGCGGACATGCGCCGCAGCAGGAGCGCGGCCGGTGGCGTCCGCCGCAGCCAGGGCGTCGGCGCTTGGAGGAAGGGCGGGGCGATCAGCACGAGCCGCGAGATGCGATCCGGGTGCGCCGCCGCGTAGCGGAGGGCGGGGACGCAGGCCAGCGAGTGCGCCACCAGCACCGGCCTGGCCCCGCCCACCAGCTCATCAAGCCACCCCCCGACGGACCCGCCCGGAGGCTCGTCGGCGAGCAGTGTTCCCAAGCGCCCGCTCGGAGGCTGCTCGGTGAGTCGCGTCCCAACGCGCCCGCTCCTGGAACCGTCGGCGAGCCGTGTCCCGGAGCGCCCGCTCGTGGGCCCGCCGGTGAGCCACTTCCCGGCGGCCCTGCCGGTGAGCCGCTCACCGGCGGGCCCGTGGGCGGGACCTGAGCGGCCCAACCCCGGGAGATCGGCCGTCAGCACGGGCCCGTCGAGCCGGTCGGCGACCTCCTGCCACGACCCGGAGTCCAGCGGCAACCCGTGCAGCAGCACGTGACCCGGCTCTTCCCCGGTGACCCAGGTCGCGATGCCCGCCACCCGCCGATACCCGTACGGCCCGCGAGGCGTCGACCCTTCGCCGAACCGGGCCGCCACCAGCTCGTCGGCCCAGTCCGTGAGCGCGCTCTCGACCGGCGGCATCCGCAACCCGGCCTTCTCTGCAACGGCTTGAGCAGACGCGGTGTCGTACCGATCGGTGGACAGAAAGGCCAAAGTCTCGGGCTCGACCCCGGTCAGCGCACGAGGCAGCCGCCGCAGCAACCCGACCGGCACCGAACGCTTCGGCGCCCGCACCCCCATGTGCCGCGCGAGCAGCCCGACAAGCTCCGGCAACACCGGCGTCCCCTCGTCGAGCACCCAGTACGCCCCCTCCTCCCACTCAGGCATCCCAGCCAGAAAAGCCGCGAAATATCCGGCCTCCACCACGGGCACGAACACCCTCCGCCCTCCGGGAAGCGCAGGCAGCCGCCCATGCCACAGATCGGACACCACGGAGGCCAGCCCGATGAACTGCCCTGGGCCGATCACGGTGGACGGGTTGGCGATGCTCAACGGGATGCCCCGCTCAAGGGCGCGCGTCCGCACGGCCGCGTCCCCCTCTGCCTTGGACGCCTCGTACGCGCCCAGCCGCCGGTAGTCGGGCGGCCCGTCCACCCCGCCGACCCGGTAACCGCTGACGTGCACGACGCGGCGGAGTCCGGGCCGGGTGGCGGCCCAGTCGAGCACGTGCAGCGCTCCTGTCACGTTCGTGGCGCGCGCCTCCTCGACGCCCAGCCCGAACGCGTACCGCCCCGCGCAGTTGTAGACGTCACGGACCTGGGTCAGCTCGCCGGGAGGCAGGCCGAGGCCGGGCCGCGTGATGTCGGCCCGGACGACGGTCAGCCCGTCCACCGGCACACCCTCCTCGGTCAGCCAGGCCGTGAGGCGGTCGGCGCCGCGGACCGTCGCGGCGACGGCCCGGCCGCGGCGCAGCAGCTCCGCGACCAGGAAGCGCCCGATGAGGCCGGAGGCGCCGAAGACGATCGAATCGGGTTCCATACGCACACTCTCTCTAGACCGGTCTACATATTTTTGAGACATGCGGAAGCGCCGCCGCTCAGCCGCCGAGCAACACCGCGACGCTCCTGGCCACCCGATCGAGCGGCTCCCGGCCGCGCCGCGCCCTGGCCAGCAGCAACGCCCCCTCAACCAGAGCCAGCACGGTGGTGGCGACGTCATCGGCGTCCGGCCGCCCGTCGGCGATCAGCCGCTCCCGCAACGCGCCCTCCCACTCCTCGTACACCTCGGCGCAGACCTGCTGCAGCGCGTCGTTGCCCGCCGACATCTCCAGCGCGACGGTGGCCACCGGGCAGCCCTTGCGCCACGCCGAGCCTTCCAGCCGGTCACCGAGCAGCTTGATCACCCCGGCCACCAGCGCGGGCGCGTCCGGCGCCGCGTCGGCCAGGTCGCGCATCGCCTGGCCCAGCTCCCGGCCCGCCCGCCGCAACGTCTCCGCGACGAGCTGGTCCTTCCCCGCGGGGAAGTGGAAGTAGAGCGAGCCCCTGGGCATCCCGCTGGTCGCGATGACCTGGTTGAGCCCGGCGCCGTAGTAGCCGCCCGCCTCGATCAGGTCCTGCGTGGCGTCGAGCAGCCGCCCGCGCGTCTCATCCCCTTTGCGTCCCATGCTGAGAAAAATAGACCGGTCTGCCGATTTTTGCAAGTTCGGTGCCGCGGGCGGCGGGCAGGGGATCGTCATGCCGAAAGGAATCCCCCCGATCAGGTTCACCGACCCGTCGCCACGCGGGTACCTGTACGCCTGCGCGACCGTCGATCCGCCCGTCCGCGCCCCCTTCGTACGCCGGAGCGCCCGCCGCGAGCAGGTGCTCGCCCAGTGGCGGGCGCTGGCGCAGCACCTGACCGAGCAGAACGAGGTCGTCAGCGCCACCGTCTACGAGGCCGTGCTCATCCCGCCCGTCAAGGACGGCCCGCGCCACGACGTGCTCATGCTCCTGCAGACCGGCACCCCGGAACAGCTCTCCGCCGTACCGGTCGAGAAGCTGCAGGCCGACCTGGTCATACCGGCCCGCAACCTCAGGCGCATCGGCGACACCGACGCGACGACACGGGGCACCTTCCTGTTCAACCACTTCACCGCGCCCGAACCGGACGCGGCGGTCGCGATCTGGGAGGGGCTGGCGGGCTGGTACACGGCCAAGACCGGCGTGGACAACTCCACGCTGCTGGGGCCGATCGAGCAGGACGCGCCGTACGCGTTCGTCAATCACGCGCGCCTGCCCGGCACGGCCCTCACCTTCCTGCTCGGCCAGTTGCTCAGGCCGACCTTCCACGGCTTCGTCCGGCCGGCGCTGAAGGACCACGGCATGGCCGCCATGCCGATCCTGTGCCGTCCGGCCTGACGCTGCTCAGCGCGCCAGCCACTGGCGGGTGAGGTCGCGGACGGCCTCCAGCCAGCGTTCCCGCCGCTCACCGGCGGCGATCGCGTCGGCCGCGCCGTGCACGACGGTGAACAGGATCGTCGCCGCGATGTGCGGATCGACCTGGCGGAACGCGCCGTCGTCCATGCCGCGCCGCAGCGCCTCGGCGATCGCGGCGATGGTGTCGATCGGGCCCTCGTCGGTGAGCTCAGACGTGGAGTGGAAGACGGCGGCGTGCAGCCCGCCGGGCCGGGAGATGTCCTCGATGGCCGCCGCGCACTCGGCGTCGAGGGTCGCCCACCAGTCGATCGGCTCGGTAGACTCGGCGAGCCGGCGGAACCGGTCGACGTAGCCGCGCAGCACGTGGTCGCGGACCGCGACGAGCATCTCCTCCCAGGAGGAGAAGTAGACGTAGAAGGTGCCCTTGGCCGCGTCGGCCTCGGCGGTGACGGCCTGGACCCAGTTCGTCACCTCCTGGCCGGAGCGCAGGAGCCGGACGGCGGCGTCGATGAGCTCGGCGCGCCTGGCCTCGGGGGAGAGGCGACGGCGGCTCCTGGAGGTGACCACCGCACCAGGCTAGCGACCCCGGCCGCCGTGAGCGACGCGCAGCTCGCTGACGCCGCGCAGGTTGATGTGCTCCCGGTACGGCGGCGGGTCGGCGACCAGCCTCGGCTCCCGGACCCGGCGGGCGAACGCGTCCAGCGCCACCCGTCCCTCCAGCCTGGCCAGCGGCGCGCCGAGACAGAAGTGCGGGCCCGCGCTGAACCCGAGGTGCCACACCTGCTCGCGCGCCGGGTCGAACCGGTCGGGGTCCGGGTTCACCTCCGGGTCGCGGTGGGCGGCGGCCAGCAGCAGGATCACCAGCGCGCCGGCGGGCGCCTGCGCGTCGCCGACCCGCAGGTCCTCGCGTGCGACGCGGGCGGTGAGGTGGACGGGCGGGTCGTAACGCAGGACCTCCTCCACGACGGCGTCCGCCGTCACCCGGCCGCCTCGCACGACGGCGGACGTCCTCGCCTGGCCGTCTCCTCGCACGACGGTGGGCGTCTTCACCTGGCCGTCTCCTTGCACGAGGGGGGACGCCTTCGCTTGGCCATCTCCTTGCACGAGGACGGACGCCTTCGGTTGGCCGTCGCGCAGCGCGGCGAGGTGGCCGGGGTGACGCAGCAGCGCCAGCACGCCGTTCGCGATCAGGTTGACCGTCGTCTCGTGCCCCGCGACCAGCAGCAGCACGAGCGTGGACACCAGCTCGTCATGGCTCAGCACGTCGCCACCGTCCCGCGCGGCCAGCAGCTCGGAGATCAGGTCGTCGCGCCGAGGGCTCCTGCGCCGGTCGGCGACGAGCTCGTTGATGTAGCGGTGCATCTCCACCATGCCGCCCGCCCACAGCTCCTCCTCGCCGTCGCCCGGCGCGGAGAAGCCGTCGAGCTGCCGGGTGAGCTGCGCGGACCAGCCGTGGAACAGCCGCTCGTCCGCCGTGGGCACGCCGAGCAGGTGGCAGATGACCGTCATGGGCAGGGTGTAGGCGAGGCCGGACACCACGTCGAACGTGTCCTGCTCGCACGCCTCATCGAGGAGGTCGTCGACCAGGCGCGTCACGTAGGGCTCCATCCGGGCGACCGTGCGGGCGGTGAACGCGCTGCTGACCAGGCGGCGCAGCCGGGTGTGGTCGGGCGCGTCCATCGACAGAAACCATGGCTGGCGGACGGAGGGCGGGGCGTCCGGCGGGTAGGGGTCGGCGTCGCGGGCGGCGTCGAAGTGCCGCCAGCGCTCGGAGCTGAGCCGGTGGTCGCGCAGCAGTGTCTCGCAGTCGCGGTATCCCGGCACCACCAGCGCGGAGATCTCCTCGACCCAGACGGGGCCGAGGGCGCGGAACTCGGCGTAGACGGGGTACGGGTCGGGCCTCGACGCGGGGTCGAGAAGCTTGCCGACCAGGTGCAGACCGGACGTCGCGCTGTCCGTTGCCATCGACATGTGGACTCCCTCGGAGGTTTGTAGCCACTATTGACCTGAGGTCACTATTATTGACCTGGGGTCAGTATGTCAATGACGGGAACCTGATAGTCTTCATCCGACTGCTGAGCCTTCTCGGCCCCGATCATCATTCGGCGCCCGAGGAGGCTTTTTTCATGCCAGAAAACCCTCAGCAGCCAAGGACGCCCATGACCGCTCACACGAACACCGCAGGCACCTGGACCCTGGGTGACCTCACCGTCAACCGCGTCGGCTTCGGCGCCATGCGGCTGACCGGCCGCGCCGCCTTCACCTCCACCGGCGACGGCGCCTCCCGCGACCGCTCGATCGCCGTGCTGCGGCGCGCGGTGGAGCTCGGGGTCAACCACATCGACACCGCCGCGTTCTACTTCTCGCCACGCCTGTCGGCCAACGAGCTGATCAACCGGGCGCTGGCCCCGTACCCCGATGACCTGGTCATCACCACCAAGGTGTGGCCCGGCAGGGACCCGTCCGGCGAGTGGTGGTGGGCCACCCCCGGGCAACTCCGTGGCCAGGTCGAGGAGAACCTGCGCCAGCTCGGCCGCGACCGTCTCGACGTGGTGAACCTGCGCGTCCCGCCCAGCGAGCGGACCGGCTCGATCGCCGCCCACTTCGGCGCGCTCGCCGACCTGCGCGACGCCGGCCTCATCCGCCACCTCGGGGTCTCCAACGTCACCCCCGCCCAGCTCGCCGAGGCGCGGGGCATCGCGCCGGTGGTGTGCGTGCAGAACCCCTACGGCGTCGGCTCGCCGGCCGGGCAGCGTGAGCTGCTGCGGCTCTGCGGTGAGCAGGGGATCGCCTTCGTGCCGTTCTTCGCGATCGCCGGAGCGGGGCGCGAGGCGGGTGCAGGCGCCACCTCGGGCTCGACCTCGGGCTCGGGCTCGGGCGAGCCCGAGGCCGTGCTGGACATCGCGCGTGATCGTGGGGTCACGGCCGCTCAGGTACGGCTGGCCTGGACGCTGGGGCAGGGGGCGCATGTGCTCGCCATCCCGGGCACCGGCGATCCCGCCCACCTTGAGGAGAACGTGGCGGCGGGCGCGCTGGTGCTGACGGAGGACGAGATGAAGCGGCTGGACGCGATCAGCTGACACACCTTGGCCGGGGCCGTCGCCTCCCACGACGCAGATCCCGGCGCCGGCCCCGGCGCAGGCCCCGGCGCAGGCCCCGGCGCCGGGGCCGGCGCAGGTCCCGACGCCGGCCCCGGCGCAGGTCCGGTCAGGCGGGCAGGACGTTCGCGGCGAAATCCCCCTGCATGTTGCCGCGCTCCTCGAAGACGAACACGATGTAGGTCTCGAAGTACTCGCCCGGCTTGCCCGCCACGCGCGCGATCCCCATCTTGCTGCTGGCCTTCCAGACGAGCTGGGTGAAGTGGCCGGTGCCGGACTTGAACTGGGCCGCGGCGAAGTCGTAGCCGCTGATCTCGTCGTACCACCTCTTGACCGCGGCCGACCCGGGCAGGGCCTCGGAACCGCCGGCCCAGAAGATGTTCTCCCCGGTCTGGGCGCGCAGACCGGTGTGACCGGCCGCGAGCCCTTCCTGCTCGGAGCGGGAAGAGGCCCGTTCCAGCGCGTAGGCGTTCAGCTCCGGGTCCATGGCCAGCGGCGGCGCGTGGTGCTTGGCCCGATAGGCGTTGGCTTCCGCGAGCGCTTCGGCCTGGAACTCCGGCGTCGTGGCGTTGGGCAGGGCGGGGCGGGTCGTCGTCATGGGGACATCCTTCGTGTAGCGCTGGGGAGCCTGCCGCGTACCGGAATCCCTCCTGATCACATCCCGGCCGCGGCCGCTTGCTCCCTCATGTTCCGCCGAATACGGGCGTCCGCCAGGTTCGGCGGCTGTCCAACATCGGACACGGAGCCACCGTCCGGACACAGGCAGCCACCGGCGCCGCCCCTGACCGTCAGTCACTCCTGCGAGGTGTCGCCCAGCGACTCCAGCAGCCCGCGCAACAGCCCCGCGAGCTGATCACGCTCCCGCGGCCCCAGCTCGGCCAGCAGCCGGGCCTCGTTCTCGACATGCGGCCCGACAAGCTCATCGATCTTCGCCAGCCCCTGCGCCGTCAACCGCACCCGGATCGACCGCCGATCCTCCTCATCCGGCAGCCGCTCCACCAGCCCCTTGGCGGCGAGCCGATCGATGCGGTTGGTGATCGCTCCCGAGGTCACCATGGCGGCCCGGTTGAGAGTCCCGGCCGTCAGCTCGTACGGCGCGCCGGACCGCCGCAGAGTGGCCAAAACGTCGAACTCCCACCGCTCCAGCCCGTGCGCGGCGAAGAACTCCTTCAGCTCCCGATCCAGCACCCGCGCCAGCCTGCTGATCCGCCCGATGACGCCCATCGGCCAGGCGTCGATGTCCGGCCGTTCGCGCTGCCACTGACCCAGGATCAGGTCCACCGCGTCGCCCAACGGTCCCTCCTTACGCCTGCTCGCCAAACTCGCTCGCAGACCTCTCAACGCTAACTATCTCAACGTTCATCTACTTGACGCTAAGCTTCGAAGCGTGCTGTTATCTCAACGTTGAGATTATCAACATGGAGGAAAAATGGGAACACCACACGGCCCCGCCCACTCCGCCCTGCGCGGCTGGCTGGGCGTCGCGGCCATCACGGCCAGCCTGTTCGTCTTTCTCACCACCGAGCTCATGCCGGTCGGGCTGCTCACCCCGGTCAGCTCCAGCCTGCACATCTCCGTGGGCGTCGCCGGGCTGATGGTCACCTTGTACGGCGTCTCGGCCGGGCTGGGCGTGCCGTTCATCGTGGCCTGGACCAGACGCGTCAACCGGCGCGTGCTCCTGTCCACCCTGCTGGCCATCCTGACCGTCGGGAACTGCGTCACCGCCGTCGCGCCGACCTTCCCGCTCGTCCTGACGACCCGCCTGGTCATGGGGTTCGCCAGCGGCGTGTTCTGGGCCATCGGGGTGAGCATGGCGATGCGCCTGGTCCCGGAACGGCAGGCCAGCAGGGCGGCCGCGGTCGTGATGTCCGGCATCTCGATCGCCGCCGTCGTGGGCATCCCGCTGGGTACGGTGCTGGAGAGCCTCACCGGCTGGCGCACCACGTTCCTCATCTGGAGCGGCCTCAGCGCGCTGGTGCTCCTCGCCGTGGCCACCGCCGTCCCGTCACTGCCGTCGGCGAACGCGGTCCCGGTCAGGGACGTGTTCGCGCTGCCGTTCAGAAACGTGCCGCTGCGGGTGGTGCTGTGCACCGTCGTGCTCTTCGTGCTCGGCCACTTCGGCGCGTACACCTTCGTACGGCCCTTCCTGGAGGGCAACACGTCCGCCTCGCCCGCGTTCATCACCGTGGTGCTGATGGTCTACGGCGTCGGCGGCGCCATCGGCAACTTCCTCGCCGGACACACCGTGAACCGGAGCCTGCGAGGCAGCTTCATCACCGGCTGCGCGGGGCTCGTGGTCTCCCTGCTGTTGCTGCTCACCATCGGACACGGGCAGGCCGGGTCGATCGCGGCGCTGGTCCTGTGGGGCGTTTCGTTCGGCGTCGTGCAGTTGTGCCAGGTCAACATGACGCAGACGGCCGCGCCCGACACTTTCGAAGCGGCGATGTCGCTGAACACGATGGCGTACAACACGTCCATCGCGCTCGGTGCGCTCTTCGGCGGGCTGTTCGCCGACCACCTGGGCGTCACCAGCGTCGTCTGGTTCGGGGTGGCCTTGACGGCGGCGTCGCTCCTCCTGACGCTCACCACCGGACGGCGGGGCCCGCGCGCCTCCGCCCCTTCCTCCGGTGACGAGGACCTGGTCGCCAGCCGATGAGCCCGGCTCGGCGGCGCCCACGACGACCGGAGACGTTGTGGCCGTTCCTGCCCACCGCAGCGATCACCTGCCATGGCTGCCCGCCTGCGGTTCCACCTCCCGTCGCGTACGACGCGGCCTACCACCCGAGCGGTCGCGTACGACGCGGCCTACCGCCCGAGCGGTCGCGTCGTCGCCAACCTTCGTGCGGCGCGTTCGGCCCGCCGGCCGACCAGGCTCCTCATGATGGCGTCGATGCGCCGGCGTCCGTGCTGTGACCCTCGGGTAGCCAATCGCGGGTGGGATCGTAGTCCAGCCACCGATTGCGCTCGGCCTCCGTCACGAAGGCGCCCGTCAAGGTGTCCAGCAGCGGGTGGCCGCCGTTGCCGCGCCAGAGCAGTGACCAGGCGTACAGCGGTGTGGGGTCGATCAGCGGGACCGAGCGGATCGCCGGATGCCGCGGGAGGGGTAGGTCTGCGGGCAGCAGGCTGAAGCGGTGCGTGTCGGCTGCCAGATCGTCCAGGAAGTGGTCCAGCCCCAGGTTCGTGCCTTCGGCGTGCGCGTGGATGCCGAAGGCCATGGCGAAGTGGTGCAGGAAGTCCAGCCGGTGGAGCGCGCCGGGCGTCCACAGCACGCCGTCGCGCAACTGCGCCGGACGGATCGCGGGCGCGTCCGCCAGTGGGTGATCGGCGTGGAGGATGGCGTCCACGGGTTCCAGCCGTACCAGGCGATGGGTCAGTCCGGCGGGCAGCGGCGCGTGGACGCGGCCGAAGGCGGCGTCGATGTCGCCGTGCAGCAGCGCGGTGATCACCGACGGCAGGTCGCGGCCGTGCCCGAGTTCCAGCCGCGGCTCGCCGGTCGCCACCTGGGCCAGGGTGCGCATGGGCGCGTACAGGTGGCCCCACACGTCGATCCGCAGCGGGCGGTGCGTGGCCAGCACAGCGACCACGGCCAGGTCGGCGGCGGCCAGCGCCTGCCGGGCGGGCTCCAGGAAACGCCGGCCGGCCTCGGTGAGGCGCACCCCCTGGCCGCCGCGGTCGAGCAGGCGCCTGCCGAGCGTGGACTCCAGCCGGGCGATCCGCTTCGAGAGGGCCTGCTGGGAGATCGACAGTTCCTCGGCCGCGTGGCCGAAGTGCAGCTCTTCTGCCGCCTGTACGAATGCGCGCACCTGCGCCAGGTCCAAGTCCACGGCTGTCACCATAGGCGACAACCCATGGTTGTCGGCTCCTCTCGTCCGTTGTTGGATCACGCGATCCGCCTGCCGCTTTCATGGCCGCATGCGTAGATTGATCCCTACAGGAGATGCCTCGCGGCCGGTGGAGTTCGCCCAGGCCGCTCAGCCCGTGCCCGCCCCGGACGAGGTACTGATCAAGGTTGACGCGTTCTCCCCGAATCGCGGGGAGACGTTCCTGCTGGAGACGCCGGAGCCCGGCCTGCTGCCGGGCAAGGACGTCGCGGGACTGATCGTGCAGGCCGCCGCCGACGGCTCGGGCCCACCGGCCGGCAGCCGGGTGGTGGGCCATCCACCCATGGGCGGCTGGGCCGAGTACGCGGCCGTGCCCACCCACTCGATCGCCGTCATGCCCGGCGGGCTCACCACCGTGCAGGCGGCCGCCCTGCCACTGGCCGGGATCACGGCACTTCGGCTGCTCCGCGCGGCCGGCGCCGTGACGGGCAGGAGGGTGCTGCTGACCGGCGCCTCTGGCGGAGTGGGGCACTACCTGACCGAGCTCGCCGCCGCGGCCGGGGCGGAGGTGACCGCGGTGACCGCCACGGCAGAGCGCGGCGCGCGCCTGCGCGAGCTGGGCGCCGCCGCGATCGTGCACGACGTGGACGAGACGGACGGGTCGTTCGACGTGGTGCTGGAGTCCACCGGCGGCAACGTGCTCCCGGCCGCGCTGGCCCGGCTGGCGCCGGCCGGCCTGCTCGTGTGGTTCGGGCAGGCCAGCCGTACCCCTGCGACGGTGAACTTCTTCGACCTGCTGGCCGGGCCGCAGAACGCCGTGATCCGGCACTTCCATTACGCGGGCCCGCCGTACGGTCCTGACCTGGCCACCCTGGTACGGCTGGCGGCCGGCGGGCGGCTGCACCCCGAGATCGGCCGCACCACCGACTGGAGCCAGACCGCCGACGTCCTGGTCGACCTGCGGGAACGCCGGATCCGCGGCAAGGCCGTACTGACGATCGGAACATCGCGATGAGCGCCGCGGACCTCGCCGCCGCCAACCTGTCACGCGCCACCGGAGCCGGGCTGGACCCGCACGAGTACCTGCGCGTCACCGGCGAACTGACGGACCCGGACCAGTGGGGCGAGACCTTCATGCGCGCCGCAGGCGAGCACTTGGCGCGCGCCGAGCAGGCGGCCACGGCGATCTCCACGGGCGAGCACCTCCGGACGGCGGCGCGCTGGTTCCACTTCGCCACCCTGGGACCGAACCGCCAGAGCGCGCTCGCGGCGGCCGAGGCCGACACCGCCATGAGGCGGGCGCTGGAGCTGCTGGAGCCGCAGGCTCGCCGGATCGAAGGACCGGGCTTCACCGGCTGGTTGCGAGGCCCAGCCGATGCCGCCGCGACGGTGGTGGTGGTTCCGGGGCTGGACTCCAGCAAGGAGGAATTCCACGACGTCGTCACCGCCCTGCTGCACCGGGGCCTTGCCGTGTTCGCCATGGACGGGCCGGGACAGGGCACGCTCGCTGCCACCAGCACCGTCCGCGCCGACTACCACCACGTGATCGGCCAGGTCATCGACGCAATCGGCACGCGGAACGTGGGACTCGTCGGGCTCAGCCTGGGCGGCTACTACGTCGCCGAAAGCGCCGCCCTGGAGAGTCGCGTCATGGCCGCCGTCAGCGTCAGCGGCCCCTTCCGGCTGCACTGGGACGCCCTGCCACCTCCCGTACGGGATCTCCTCATCCAGCGGGCCGGTGGCGAGGAAGCGGCCCACCGCTTCGCCGGCCAGGTGGACCTGTCGGCCCTCGCCCCGCAGATCACCTGCCCGCTGCTGGTCATCGACGGCGGCCAGGACGTCATCCCCGGCGTGACCAACGGCGAGCCGCTGGCCCGTCAGGCACCGCACGGGCACTACGTGTGCCTGTCACATGGCGACCACTTGCTCGGCAACGCCCGCCCCGACTGGCTGGCCATGGCCGCCGACTGGATCTCCGGAGCACTCGCATGACACGCTTCACCGACAAGACCGCCCTGATCACCGGCGGCACGAGCGGCATGGGACTGGCCGCCGCACACCGCCTCATCGCCGAGGGCGCCCACGCGATCGTCACCGGCCGCACCCGGCAACGCGTGGACCAGGCCACCGCCGTGCTCGGCCCGCACCACAAGGTCCAGTGGCAGACACCGACGGCGCTGCCACCGTCGCGTTTCAGCTCGGTAAGAGGGGGCGGACGCGTACGGTGTTGAGCGTCGGCCGACCGTTCGCGTGGTCCTCACACGTGCCGACCTTGACGAAGCCGTGCTGATCGTAGACGCGATCAAGCTCAGCGCTTCCGGCCCAATGATCCAGCCCTAAGGCCGGCGCTCCAGACGCCTCGGCCCGGTGGGCGGCCTCCTCCAGGAGGGCGCGGCCCACGCCCCGCCCCGACGGCCCCCGTACGGACATGACGGTGTGGATGAACGCGGCGTCGTCCGGGATCAGCCCTCGTGGGATGCGCGGCGGGGGCGCAGGGGCAAGAGCGAGGAGGCCCACGCACGTGTCGCCGCGTTCGGCGGTCGTGACGGCTCCTTGCGCGGTCCAGCCCGTGAAAAGGTCGGGGAAGCCTGGGATGCGGGAGAATGGCACAGTGCCCCATTGCTCCGCGCGGCCTCGCGCGACGAGCCAGGTGAGGACGGAGTCCATGAGTGTGAGCAGGGCGGGGATGTCGTGCGTTGTGGCGGGGCGCACTGTGATGTGCTGGTTGTCCGACATGCTCGTCTCCCCGGGGAGTAGGATGCTGGCGGGAGTTACTTTAGTTTTCTAAGGATTAGATTGTCAAAGCAAAGCTTGATCGAGGCCGTCGCCAAGGCCGTACAGGACCTTCAGGACGCCACTGACGTCCTCGACGAGCGCGCCGCCCGCCGCCTCGCCATCAACCGCACGGACCTGCGCTGTCTGAGCCGGTTGAGCACGCGAGGGCCACTGACGGCCACCGAGCTGGCGACCGCCGCCGGGCTCACCGGCGGAGCCATGACCACCGTGATCGACCGGCTCGAACGGGCCGGACTGGCCGAACGGCGCCGCGACACCGCCGACCGCCGCCGCGTTCTCGTTCATCTGACTGAGGAGGCGGAGCGGATGAGTGCGGAGATCTGGGGGCCTGTGGTGGAGGATGCGCAGGTGGAGCTGGGGAAGTTCAGCCTGGCGGAGCTGGCCGTGATCGAGAGGTTCCTTGATGTGGCGTTGCGGAACCAGCGGGATCACGCGGAGCGCCTGCGGCGCGACCCGCGCGAGGCTGCCAGGACCGGACATGGCGGGCGCGGGGGCGAGGGCTGAGGCCTCCGACGAAGGACGGTTCGATGTTCGCCAGGAAGGACGGTCCGACGTGCACTAGGAAGGACGGTCTGACGTGCGCTACGAAATACGGCCTGACACGCGCTAAGAAGTACCGGCTGACACGCGCTGGGGAGTGCCGTCTGACACGCGCTGGGGAGTGCCGTCTGACACGCGCTGGGGAGTGCCGTCTGACGCGCGCTCAGAAGTGCTGTCTAACGTGCGCTGATGGTTGCGTTTGACGGGTCGGTGATCGCGGTCGCCGATTTCGTGGCGAGGTTCTGGGGTGGCCGTCGCATGCGCCGATTCGGGGCGGCTTCGCACACGGCGGAGTGACGTCAGGAGAACCGTCGACTGCCTGCAGCGCTTCCATGCGCGAACCTCAATGGCCGGAGGCAGGCCGCGGCAGGCATCGGTGCGGGTGCTGCGGAACGGCCAGAACCGGACTCACAGGTCGGAGAATGTCCAGGCGGAGGTGCCGCTGATGTCGCTCAGTCCGGTGGTGGAGCAGGCGGTCAGGTTGAGGTTGACGAACGTGATCGTCTGCGTCACATCGGCGCCGGCCAGGGTTCCGGAGGCGATGGTGCCGGTCGAGGTGCCGACCTTGGTGCCGTTGACGTTGGAGAAGCTGTTGGTGTAGTTCCAGGCGCTGGTGGTGCTGTCGTTCCAGTACAGCGTCTCGGTGCCGGAGCCGCCGGCGAAGAACGAGGTGCACGACTGGGTCGCGGTGCCGGAGAACGGGGCGGTGAAGGCGTTCAGGCCCGGATGGGTGAGGCTCACGCAGCCGCCCTCGTCCGCGCCGCTGACCGCGACCGTCTGCGTGGTGTCGGTGAGCGCGGGCGAGAACTCCACCGTGGTGGTTCCGGCGCAGTTGACTAAGGTGAGGGTCGCCGACGCGGCGGTGGGTGTGGCCGCGACGACGGCGCCGGCGAGGGCCGGCGTGCACAGGACTGCCAAGATCTTTCGCACGAGAACTCCTGACGTGAACGCGTCCTTTTCCTGAACGCCTGTGGATGCTTCGGCGGCGCGTCGATCTACGGTCGCGTCATGACGATCCCCGGCGCGACGGCACCCCTCACCGCACCCCCACCTTGCCCGTCGCCGGCATCACGCTCGTCGCCGTCCCGTCCTGCCCACGCACCGCTGCCGCGGCATCCTCACCGCGATGATGCGCACGCAACTCACCGACCGGCACGAACAGGGCGGCGAGCCGATCGCGGCGCTCAACGCCGCCGAGGCGACGATCTATGGCCGCTTCGGCTACGGCATCGCCAGCCACGTCGCCGAGATCCAGGGAGACAAGAGGTTCATGGGCCTGCGCCCCGGCACCGACTTCGGCGAGGGCGAGGGCGAGGGCGAAGGCGAAGGTGGGATCCGCCTGCTCGGCCGTGAGGAGGCCCGGCCGCTGCTGGAGAAGGTCTACGACGCCGTCCGCGGCACGGCGGTCGGGTGGGCGGACCGTACGGAGGGGTTCTGGGACGCCCGGCTGGCGGACGGCGCTGCGCTTCCCCCCGGCTGGGCCTTCCCTGCCTTCTCACCCCACCGCGCCGCGTGGAGAGGGCCGCGTGGAGAGGGCCGCGTGGAGAGGGCCGCGTGGAGAGGGCCGCGTGAGGAGGCCGGTGCAAAACCGCGTGCGACGCCCCCGGCGCCAAGGCGATCATTGTGGTGTCCCTCTTACGAAAGGCGCACGACGTGACCATGCATGACGACCAGGTGGACGTGACGGCCGAGACGGTCGCCATCCTGGTCGAGGAGCAGTTCCCGCAGTGGAGGGGCCTGAAGATCCGCCTGGTGCGCTCGACGGGAACGGTCAACACCATCTTCCGCATCGGGGACGACCTCGCCGCCCGCTTCCCCCTGCGCATGGCAGCCACCACCCGATCGGCTCTGGAACGGGAAGCCGAAGCGAGCGCCGAGCTGGCGCGGATCTCACCGTTCCCCACCCCCGAGCCCGTGGCCCTGGGCGAGCCCGGCGCGGGCTACCCCATGCCCTGGTCGGTGCAGACGTGGCTGCGGGGAACGGCCGCCACGGACGCCGACCCGAGCGGCTCGGAGGCCTTCGCCGAAGACCTCGCGGCCTTCATCGCGGCTCTGCGTAAGGCCGAGACCGGGGGCCGGCGATTCAGCGGCGAAGGGCGGGGCGGCGAGCTCACCCGTCATGACCCCTGGATGGAGGAGTGCTTCCAGCGCAGCGAGAAGCTGCTGGACGTGCCCAGGCTCCGCCACCTCTGGAGCCGCCTGCGAGAGCTGCCGCGCGACGGCGACGACGTGATGACGCATGGCGACCTGATCCCCGGCAACGTCCTGGTCTCGGCGGGCCGCCTGGCGGGCGTCCTGGACGGCGGCGGTTTCGCCCCGGCCGATCCCGCGCTGGATCTGGTCGGCGCCTGGCACCTGCTGGAGGCACAGCCGCGCGAGGTGCTCCGGCGGGCTCTGGGCAGCGATGACCTGGAGTGGGAACGCGGCAGGGCCTGGGCCTTCGTCCAGGCCATGGGGCTGGTCTGGTACTACGCCGACAGCAACCCCACGATGAGCGCGATGGGCCGCCGGACACTCGACCGCATCATGACATGAAGGAGACACACCGCATGCGCACTCATCGCCTCGGACGCACCCCGGTGCGGGTCACCGAGCTGGGCTTCGGAGGCGGGCCGCTGGGCGGCCTGTTCGAACCGCTGGACGACGACACCGCGGCGGGGGCGCTGGAAGCCGCCTGGGACTCGGGGATCCGCTACTTCGACACCTCGCCGCACTACGGCATCGGTCATTCCGAACGCCGGATCGGTGAGCTGCTGCGCGGCAAGCCGAGGGCGGAGTTCACGCTGTCGACGAAGGTCGGCCGGCTGCTGGTGCCGCAGGATCCGCAGGGCCGGATGGACGAGGGCTTCGCCGTCCCCGCCACCCACCGCCGGGTGTGGGACTTCTCCCGCGACGGCGTCCGCCGCAGCGTGGAGGACTCACTGACCCGCATGGGCGTCGACCGGATCGACGTGCTGTACCTGCACGACGCCGAGGAGCACTTCGAGGACGCCCTGCGCGACGGCTATCCGGCGCTGGCAGAGCTGCGTGCCGAGGGCACGGTCGGCGCGGTCGGCGCGGGCATGTACCACCCCGGCAAGCTGGCCCGCCTGGTACGGGAGACCGACGCGGACGTGGTCATGCTGTCGGGCCGCTACACGCTGCTCGACCAGTCCGCCCTGGACGAGCTGCTGCCCGTCTGCGCCGAACGCGGAGTGTCGATCTTGGCCGCCTCCATCTTCAACTCCGGCCTGCTGGCGACCGACCGGCCCGTCGAGGGGGCGCGGTACGACTACGCGCCCGCCGACGCGCAACTGCTGGAACGGGTGAACCGGATCGCCGACGTCTGTGAGGCGCACGGCGTGACCGTCCCGCAGGCCGCCATGGCGTTCCCGCTGCTCCACCCGGTGGTCGCGGGCATCGTGGTCGGCATGCGGTCGGAGCAGGAGGTGGTGCGCAATGTCGCCGCGTTCTCGGGCGGCGTTCCTGCGGGGTTGTGGTCTGATCTGCGCGGGGAGAAGCTGCTGGACGAACGCGCCCCGCTCATGGAGCGTCACGGGTGACGAGGCCGTGTTCGTGGGCGTAGATGGCGGCGTGCACGCGGCTCCGCAGCCCGAGCTTGGTGAGGATGCGGTTGACGTGGGTCTTCACCGTGCCCTCCTCGATGGTGCACGCCGCCGCGATCTCGCCGTTGGTCAGCCCCTGGCCCAGCAGGCGCAGCACGTGGTGCTCGCGGGGTGTCAGCAGGTCGAGCTCGGGGGTGGCGGGGCGGGGTGACAGCTCGGCGAAGCGGCTGATCAGGCGGCCGGTGACCTGCGGGTCGATCAGCCCCCTGCCCTGGTGCAGCTCGCGGACCGCCGCCACGAGCACGTCGGGGTCGCTGTCCTTCAGCAGGAACCCGGCCGCGCCCGCCCGCAGCGCGCCGAACAGGTACTCGTCGAGGTCGAACGTGGTCAGCGCGAGCACCCGGGGAGCGGCCGGGGCTCCGGCCAGACGGCTGATGGCGGCGATGCCGTCCATGCCGGGCATCCGCAGGTCCATCACCACCACGTCCGGCCGCAGCCACAGCGCCTGGTGCACCGCCTCGGCGCCGTCGGCGGCCGTCGCGACCACCTCGATGCCGGGTTCGGCGTCCAGGATCAGCCGCAGCGCCTCCCGCGCCGCCTCCTGATCGTCGGCGACCAGCACCCGGATCGTCACCACGCGTTCCCCTCCCTGGGCAGGTCGGCGCGAACCCGCCACCCGCCCGTCTCGGCCGGTCCCGCCGACAGCGTGCCGTCGAGCAGCCGTACCCGTTCCCGCATGCCGCGGATGCCCTGCCCCTCAGCCTCGGACGCCCCCGCGGGGGCGCCGTTGTCGAGGACCTCGACGCACAGACCGCGCTCGTCCTGCCGCAGATGGACGGTGACCTCACTCGCGGTCGAATGCCGGACGACGTTCGTCAGAGCCTCCTGAACCACCCGATAAGCGGTGTGATCGACCGCAGGCGGCAGGACACTCGCCGTCCCGGACCGGCGCAGCACGATCGTGCGGTCGTCGGAGGCGAGTTGCCCGGCCAGCCGCTCCAGGTCGGCGACTCCGGGCTGCGCGGCGGCCGGATGCGAGTTGAGCGTCCGCAGCAGGTCGCGGACCTCGGTGAGCGCCGACGATGAGAGGTCCGAGATCGTCTCGAGGGCACGGGCGGCCGAGGTCTCGTCGGGGGCCCGGCGGGCCGCCGCGGCCTGCAGCCGGATGGCGGTCAGGTGGTGGCCCACGCTGTCGTGCACGTTCCTGGCCAGCCAGGTGCGCTCCTCGGCCAGGACGCGCGCCGCCTCGGCCCGCTGTACGCGCAGCGTCTGGTCGGCCCGGTGCACGTGCAGGCGCAGCGCGTAGCCGGTGGCCACGGGGGCGGCGGTCATGAGAGCCATGTTGGCGAACACCGGCACCGTCGCCCCGCCGATCACCACGCTGGTGCCCACCACCCAGCACGTGGAGATCGCCAGCACCAGCCAGGGCCGCCGCGGCCGGTGGTAGACGGCCGTGCAGAACACGGCCATCGTGACCAGCATCCCCTCCCAGCGGTGCGACTGCGCCATCCCGGCCAGCGCGACGACCGCGGAGAGCGCCGCGGCGGTCAGCGGCAGCGTCCGCCTGACGAGCAGCGGGAGGCTGACGCCGACGCTGTAGGTGATCAGCAGCGGGACGTCGACAGGCGCCGACGACTGCAGCGCCGTCAGCAGCACCGCGGCCGAAGCGGCGCAGGCGACGAGCAGGACCTCCCTCAGCGGGCGCATGTCACGATCATGCCGGACCGCAGGTGGTGCCCGTGGGCGGGAGCTGCCCGGCGGTCAGATACCGGTGGACGTGCTCGCGGACGCAGGGATCGCCGGCCAGGTAGAGCGCGTGACCGCCCTTGGCCGCCAGGTGGCGGGCACCGTCCAGTTGCGCCGTGATCCGGCGGGCGGAGGCGGGCGGCGCCGCGTCGTCGTACAGACCGCTCGCGACCAGGATCGGCGGCAGGCCGCGCGGACGCACCGGACGCGGCGGGAAGGCCATCGCGTGGGGCAGCCCGGCGCAGAGGTTGGCCATGGGCCACGCCACGGTCCAGCCGATGCGCGGCGCGTCCCGCCGCAGCCGCTCTTCCAGAGCTTTGACCTGCCTGTACGCGGCCGGGTAGGGGAAGTCGGCGCAGTTGGCGATCCTGCTGAAGTCCGGGTCGGCCACCCCGGCGGACGGCCGGGCGAACCGGGTGGCGTCACCGGCGTGCGCCTCGGCCAGAGACGTGGCCAGCTCGGGCCACGTCGCGTCGAAGGTGACGGTCGCGCGGGAGGCGATCAGCGTCGCACCGGCCGTCGCTCCGGCCCCGGCGCCCGGCGCGGGAATCGGCCGCTTCGCGGCGCGGGCCATGACCTCGTCCCACACCTTGAGCACGTCGCGGCCGTGCAGCGCGCAACTCGGGTCGGTGGCGCACCAGGCGGCGAAGCGGCGCAGGTTGTCCTCCTTGACCTTCGCCTTGGCCAGCAGCCACGCGGTCCAGGACGGGGTGGTGTGGTCGATCGGGCTGTCGAGGTACATGCGTCCGACGCGGGAGGGGAACGCCGCGGCGTAGGCCACGCCGAGGACGGTGCCGTAGGAGTTGCCGTAGTAGGTGAGCTTCCGCTCGCCGAGCGCCACGCGGACGGCCTCCAGGTCGCGGGCCCCCTGCCCGGAGTCGACATGGCCCGCGAGCGGCCCGGCGGCCTGGGCGCAGCCGAGGCCGAAGCGGCGGTTCTGCTCGGTGTAGCGGGCGTAGGCGGCGCGGTCGGGGAACACCCACTCCGCGTTGGCGGCCCACGGCGCCCGGCCGGGACAGCGCACCCCGGTGCTCGCCTCGAATCCGCGCGGGTCGAAGACCACCACGTCGAACCATCGGGTCAGCTCGGCGAAGGCCTGCTTCGCCACGCGCAGCACCGAGATCTGCTGGGCGGGGCCGCCCAGGTTGAGGACGAGCGTCCCCTTCCTGGTGGCCGGGTCCCTGGCGGGCAGTTTGGCGAGCCCCAGCGTGATCTGAGCACCCTCGGGGGCGGCCCAGTCGGCGGGCACGGTGATCCGGCCGCATCTCAGGCCGTCCCCGCAGTCCTGCCAGGAGAGCGCGGTCGCGGGCGGCGCCATGGGGAGCAGCAGCGTGCCGAGCACGGTGAAGATCGTCTTGATCATGCCCCTCAGCCTGGCCGAGGGGCATGCCGCCGGTCGTCCATCCTTCGATGGATCCTGGGGTGCGGGCGCGCGACGAAGTCGCGAGAAATCCCTGAATATGGCGCCGGGCCCGGACGCCATACCAGGATACGACCCCGCCTGTCCCTTCTGCCACAGGGACACCCCGAAAGATCAATTCAGCAGCGCGACGAGCTGCTCCTCCTCGTAGTCGAGGTGAGCCTCCAGCTCCCGGGTGAGCCGCTCCACCTCGGCGAGCAGGTCCGCCGGCGCCACGTCGGAGCCGTCGTCGCGCAGCAGCGACTGCAGCTCCCCGAGGAGCCGCGCGACGACCGCGTGCTCGTCCCGCAGCCGCGCGATCACCGGCGCCACTTCCGGGTAACGCTCCTCCAGAACGGGGAACATGCCGGTGTCCTCGCGCGAGTGGTGCACGTGCAGCCCCTGGCACATGGTCAGGCAGTTGACCCGGAGCTGGGCGGCCAGGCGCGGGCCGGAGGCGGCGACCTCGCGGCGGATCAGGGCCAGCTCGCGGCGGAAGCCGTCGTGCATGGCGATCAGCGCGTCGCCCATGCGGGCGGCGGGCGGGCCGAAGCCGACCGTCAGCAGCGCCACCACGGGCAGGGTCCGCCCGGACCGCTCCTCGTAGGCGGCCCAGCCCGGGTCCTGCTCGACGGCGCGGGCGAACAGGCGGTCGCGCTCCTCTCCGTCGAGGATCACCGCCTTGGCCTGGTACGTGAACAGCCCGGCCTCCACCGTGACCATCGGATCGGCCACCAGGTTGTGGTACCAGGCGGGGTGCCGGGGCGAGCCACCGGCGGAGGCGATGACGAGGACGCGGTCGCCGTCGGGCAGGTAGCCCAGCGGCGTGGTGTGCGGGGCGCCGGATCGGGCGCCGGTGGTGGTCAGCAGGAGCAGCCTGGCTCCCTCGAAGGGGCCGCCGACCTGGCCCTTGCCGGCGCGGAATTCGTCGATGATCTGCTGGTTGAAGTTTATCGGCATGCTGCTTTCAAGCTCCTGGCGGGTGTCGGAAAAAGAACGGAGAAACCCGCGCGGGCATGCCGACGCGCAGCGGGTTTACGACACCGCCGAGGGCATGGGATGACGCGCGGGCGCAGTGCGCTCAGGCACGACCGGCAGTGTGAGTGGCCACGGTGTCATCCCCCTTGATTCGGCGCCTCCATGCCTCGGCCGTCCTCCCGGCCGGCGACACGCGACGCGACGGTTATTACGCACACATCCGCGCGAACCTGTCAAGCGGCACCACTCTTGGAAGCGCAGGCGAGAGTCGAACTCGCACGGCACGGCTTTGCAGGCCGACCTCCGCAACCGGCGAACTGCGCCACGGCTACCGTGACCCCAGCAGGATTCGAACCTGCGACAGACCCGGCTTCGTAGGCCGGCGCTCTATCCCATTGAGCTATGGGGCCGTACCCCGTACCGGATTCGAACCGGCGATTTCCCGGGTGAAAGCCGGGTGTCCTGACCACTGGACGAACGGGGCTCAGTACGTCCGGCGGGATTCGAACCCGCACCGTCCGGCTCCTTAGGCCGGTGCCTCTCCCATTGGGCTACGGACGCCGGGCAGGGCAAAGAGAAAAGGCCGCCTGGTGGTCACCTGGCGGCCTCCGGAATACTCCTTCTCGGATTTATCCAGAAGCCGTCCCGAGCAGCGCACAGCCGAGCGCGGGGAGACGTCGTTCCCGCTCTGTCACAAGGGCTGTGCGAAGCATGGCTGGCCTTTCCTCATCGACCGGAGTTGTCATTCACATTAATACCCGCCCGCCGGGCGTGCCACTCCTTTAATCAACCCGCCGCGACGCGGCTGAGCCGCTCCCAGGCGCGATATTGCTCGGTACGGGCCTGTTCCATCTGCAGCACGATGTCGTAGGAGGCGCTACCGACGATCAGCCTTACCGGCGGCTCCGGCAGGTCGACCAGCTCCATGATGACGGGCGCGGCGGTGCTCGGGTCGGGGCCGGCCTCGTCGCCCCACATCTCGGCCAGCTTGGCGCGCAGCTCCGCGTAGGCCGGGTCGGGCTCGGTCGTGACGGTGCCCGTGGTGAACAGGCCGGTGTCGTAGCCGCCCATCTGCAGGATGGTGACCTTGACGCCGAACGGCGCGACCTCCATGGCCAGCGCCTCGCTGACGGAGTCGAGGGCCGCCTTGCCCGCCGCGTACATGCCGGTCGAGGCGAAGCCGCCGCCCGCGCCCATCGAGGTCACCTGGAGGAGGTGGCCGGAGCCCTGCGCCCGCAGATGCGGGACGACGGCCTGCGCGACCCAGACGGCGCCGAAGAAGTTGACGTCGAAATGGGCTCTGAGCTGCTCCTCCGTGGCTTCCTCTACCATGCCGAACAACAGGTTGCCCGCGTTGTTGACCACGACGTCGAGCCTGCCGAACGCGGCCACGGCGCGCTCGACCGTCTCGAAGACGGCGGCGCGGTCGGACACGTCGAGCGGCAGCCGTACGAGCCGGCCGGGATACTTCTGCGCCAGCTCCTCCAGCGGCTGCACGTTCCGCGACGCGGCCACGACGCGGTCTCCGGCGGCCAGCGCCGCCTCCGCGAACGCCCGTCCGAGGCCTCGCGACGCACCGGTGACGAACCATACTCGGGTCAAGATTCTCTCCTTGGGTCAAGAAGCGAGACGAGACGAACCGTCTCGCGGAATGCCCCAACTCTGAACCATGCCCGCCACGTTGTCAAGACGGACCGTCTCGTCTCGTCAGGCTGCTATGCTGCTTCGCATGCCGAAGCACCCCGATCCCGCCCGCCGCAACGAGCGCTCCCGCCAGGCCATCCTCGAAGCCGCCCGCGAGCTGGTCTCCGAGGTGGGTTATGCCAAGGTGTCCATCGAGGCCATCGCCGCCCGGGCCGGCGTGGGCAAGCAGACGATCTACCGCTGGTGGCGCTCGAAGGGGGCGGTGGTCTTCGACGCGTTCCTCGCGCTGAGCGAGGCGGGCGCGGACGGCGACATGGCGCTGCCCGACACCGGCGACCTCGAGGCCGACCTGAAGCTCGTCATGCGGGCGACGGCGGCGGAGTTCGCCGATCCGGCGTTCGAGGCGCCGATCAGGGCGCTCAACACGGAGATCATCAACGATCCCGACCTGGCCGCGCAGTACCGGGAACGGCTGGCCGCGCCGGTGGACGAGGCCAAGAAGGCCCGGCTGCGCAGCGCGCAGCGGGCCGGTCAGATCGCCGCCGACGCCGATCTCGACCTGGCTCTGGAGATCCTGTACGCGCCCCTCTACCAGCGCTGGCTGCACCGCTCGGGCCCGCTGACCCCCGAGTACGCCGACGCGCTGGTGGACCTCTTCCTCAAGGCCCTGCGCCCGATTTGACGTTGACGCCGCGTCAACGTCTTAACTGGGTGCATGCGGATCGGAGAGCTGGCCGCGCTGCTCGGGGTGTCCACCCGGACCGTGCGCCACTACCACCACCAGGGCGTGCTGCCGGAGCCGCCGCGCCTGGCCAACGGCTACCGCGAGTACGGCATGCGCGACGCCGTCGCCCTGGCCCGCGTCCGGCGCCTGGTCGAGCTGGGCCTGAGCCTGGACGAGGCCCGCGACGTCATCGCCGAGGACCGCTCCAGGGACCTGCCCGAGATCCTCGCAGAGATCGACGCGGACCTCGCCGCGCAGGAGCGGCAGATCGGCCG
Source organism: Nonomuraea monospora (assembly GCF_039531895.1). Classification (NCBI taxonomy): domain Bacteria; kingdom Bacillati; phylum Actinomycetota; class Actinomycetes; order Streptosporangiales; family Streptosporangiaceae; genus Nonomuraea; species Nonomuraea monospora. Next base: position 348,411 of record NZ_BAAAQX010000008.1, on the reverse strand, counting down.
CCGCCGGGCCCGCCTGGCGCAGGTGCTGGCCCGCGCCGAGGACGGGACGCTCGGCCCCGACGACACCGCCTCGCCCGACCTGGTGGCCTTCCTGCGGGTGGTGGACGTGCCCGCGTCCAGGAGCGCCGCCTGGGACCGCGACCTGCTGGTGCTGATGGACAGCACGTCGGCGGCGGACAACCGGGAGCGGACGCTCGCCATGCTCGACACGCTGGCGGCCGACCCCGCGACGGCGGCGCGCGGCCAGGAGTTCTACCGCCGGCTGGACGAATTGGCCGACGCCGAGCCCGGCGACCCCCGGGTGGATCCGCTGGCCGCCGAGCTGGCGGACTACAGCGTGGAGCACGTGCTGCACGACATGCGGCCGGGCCCCGGCTGGGACCCGGCGCAACTGGAGCCGTTCCTGGAAGGGCTGGCCCCGGCGCAGGCGGAGGTCGTCCGCCGCGCCACCCACCTCATCGCGAGCAGAAAACTGCAATAGACTCCAAAATTGCAGTACAGTTCACCTTCATGACCGAAGGACTGCGCGAGCGCAAGAAGCGGCAGACCAGGCAGCGCATCTGCGAGGTGGCGATCGGCCTTTTCGTCGAGCGCGGCTTCGACCACGTCACGATCGCCGAGGTCGCCGCCGCCGCCGAGGTGTCGGTGAACACCGTCTACAACTACTTCCAGGCCAAGGAGGACCTGGTGCTGCCGCCCGAGGAGGCCTCGCCGCACCGCCTGGCCGACATCGTGCGCGAGCGCGCCCCCGGCCAGTCGGCGGCCGGCGCGGTGCTGGCCCGGCTGCGCCAGGAGGTGCGCGGGCGCGAGCGCCGGGTGGGCCTGACGGCCGGGTTCGGGCGGGTGCTGGAGATGATGCGGGCGGCGCCCACGCTCACCGCCCGGCTGGAGTCGCTCGGCCACCAGATGACCGACGCGCTGGCCGAGCTGCTGGCCGAGGAGAGCGGCGCGGCCCCCGGCGATCCGCTGCCGCGCGTGGTGGCCTGGCACATCGGCTGCCTGCACGCGCTGGTGCTGACCGAGATCGGCCGGCGCACGGCGGCGGGGGAGCGGCCCGAGGAGATCGCGCGGGCGGTGCTGGAGCTGCTGGACGCGGCCGAGAGCGTGCTGGGCGAGCGGGTCCTGTCCTATGGCGTACGAGGGGAGTGAATCGTGTTCAGGGTGACGATCAGAGGAAAGTTCAACGGGCTCGACGAGAAGGGCAGGGCCGCCGTGCTGGCGGCGTCCGGAGCCGCGTACACCGAGGCCGGGACGTTCACGCACGACGCGACCGTGTCGGTGTTCACCTTCCGCTGCCAGGTGCCGGTCGACGGCGACGAGGACGACGCGGGTCTCGGGGCGATGGCGGCCCTGGAGGCGTACCAGGTCCCGTACGAGATCCTGAAGCTCGCGGTGACCGACCTGCGGGACATCAAAATTCGCCGCAAGTCGGGGTGAAACTATCCGATCGGTCCGGACAGGTACGGGATGTCGGACCGATCGGATGAAAGAAGGCAGCGTGCACCACCATGACCGCAAGCAGCGTTTCGAGGTGATCTACGTTGCCCACTACGCCGACATCCTCGCCTACATCCGGCGCCGTACGACGTCCGCGGAGGACGCCGCCGACGCGCTCGCCGAGACGTTCGCCACCGCCTGGCGCCGCCTGGACGACCTCCCGCAGGGACCGGACGCGCGCCTGTGGCTGTTCGGCGTGGCCCGGCGCGTGCTGGCCAACGGCCGGCGCGCCGAGTCACGGCGCGGCGAGCTGGTGGAGCGGCTCGGACGGCAGCTCGCCGTGTGGGCGGAGCACACCCAGGCCCGCGAGAGCCTGGCGGGCGTGCGGGAGGCGTTCGGGCGGCTGAGCCCGGACGACCGGGAGATCCTCGCGCTGGCCGGCTGGGAGGGGCTGGGCTCCGACGACATCGCCACCGTGCTCGGCTGCTCGCGCCCCAACGCCAGGCTGCGGCTGCACCGGGCCCGCAAACGGCTGGCCAGGCACCTGGACGCGGCCGGCATCGACCTGGCCCGCATCGGCCTGCGCGCCGTCGCCATGACGAGGGGGATCCTGTGATGCACGAGATCGACCGGCTGGTGGCCGGCATCGCGCCCGATCCGGGCCCCGGCACGACGCCGATCGCCAGGGAGTTGCTGGAGGAGATCGTCTCCGTTCCGGTCCCCGAGCGCCGCCGCAGGTGGCAGGCGCTGCCCCGGCCGCGCAGGTGGGCGGCCGTGCCGGTGCTGGCCGCGCTGACGGCCCTGCTGTCCGTGGGCGTCGCGCAGGCGCCCGCCTCCGCCGCGCTGGACATCGAGGTGGTCGACGACCACTACGTGATCACCGTCAAGGACCTGATGGCCGAGCCCGAGGTCTACCAGCGCGAGCTGCGGGCCAGAGGCCTGGACATCACGCTCGACCTGGCGCCGACCTCCCCCAGCATGACGGGCCGGATCATCGTGATCAACGACATGGAACGGCTGATGTCCGGCAAGGCAGTGCCTGTCGAGGGGCCGATCACCACGATCGACGCCCCCGGCGCCTGCGAGCGGTTCGCGGGCTGCCCCATCGGGGTGAAGGTGCCGGTCGACTTCGACAAGAAGGCCGAGATCACGCTCGGCAGGCGGGCCCTGCCCGGCGAGCGGTACAGGATGCCGCCCGGCATCGCCCTGCCCGGCGAGCCGCTGCACTGCGTGGAGTTCGTCAACGAGAGCGTCACCGAGGTCTCGGCCCTGCTGCGCGAGCGTGGCGTCACGCCGTCGTACACCGCCTACGGCAAGCTCCCGGGTTTCGCGCCGCCCGGCGACTGGTTCGTGCACGACGGCGTCATGAGCGCCGACGGCCAGGCGCTCCTGCTGGTCGCCGCCGAGCCCGCCACCCGGCGCAAGCCGGAGTCCCGCTGCTGATCCCCATCCATGCGGCCATCTGTCATCCCAGATATGGGATATCATCCCAAATGTGGGAGACATGGATGCGAGGCTCGCCGACCGTCTCGCCGAGCTGCGCGTCGAGCGGGGCTGGCCGCTGGAGGAGCTGGCGCACCGCTCGGGCATCAGCCGCTCGACGCTGTCCAGGCTGGAACGCGGTGAGATCAGCCCGACGGCCGCCCTGCTGGGCAAGCTGTGCGAAGTGTACGGGCGGACGATGTCCCGGCTGCTGGCCGAGGTCGAGGAAGAGCCGCCGCAGGTCGTGACCGCCGGGGCGCAGCCGGTGTGGCGGGACGAGGAGTCGGGGTTCGTCCGCCGCTCGCTCTCCCCGCCGCACCCCGGGCTGCGTGGCGAGGTCGTCGAGGCGACACTGCGGCCGGGCGCCGACATCTCCTACGACGCGCCGCCCGTACCGGGGCTTGAGCAGCACATCTGGGCGCTCGAGGGAGCGGTGGAGATCACCGCGAACGGCCGCACGCACCTGCTGGAGGCGGGCGACTGCCTGCGCTTCCGCCTGTGGGGCGCCTCCCGCTTCCGCTGCCCAGGCCCTGTTCAGGCCCGTTACGCGATCTTCGTAGTCCTGCCGTGAGAAGGGATCACATGCGCACCATCGCCCGCCTGTCCGCGGAGGAGTTCGAGCACAGCGTCAAGGAGCTGGCGGACCTGCTGGTCGACGCCGTGGACGACGGCGCCTCGCTGGGGTTCGTGACCCCGTTCCGCCACGAGGCCGCGGCGGCGTGGTGGCGGGCGCAGGCGCCGGCGGTGGCGGCGGGCGGCCAGCTCGTGTGGGTGTGCCGGGTGGACGGCGTCCTGGCCGGCACCGTCAGCCTGATCCCGGCCGTCAAGGCCAACTCCCGGCACCGCGCCGAGGTCGTCAAGCTGATGGTGCACCGCGCCGCACGCGGCCAGGGCCTGTCGCGCGCCCTGCTGGCTACGGCCGAGCAGGCCGCCCTCGACGCCGGGGTCAGCCTGCTGATGCTGGACACCGAGACGGGCAGCACCGCCGAGCACGTCTACCTGTCCGGCGGCTGGACGCGCTTCGGCATCGTCCCCGACTACGCCGCCTCACCTGACGGCACCCTGCGCGACTGCAGCTTCTTCTTCAAGCGGCTGACGGACACCTAGGCGCGTGCGCCGCCCGCGTGTACGGTCAGGGCGCCCACACGTGTACGGTCAGGGCGCTCCGCCGGAAGGAGATCTCCGTGCGACTCATTCCCGCAGCAGCGATTCTGCTCCTCACCACCCTCCTCGCCGCCCCCGCCGCCGCCGAAGCCGGGTCCCCCGACCAGGTGCGGACGGACAAGGGCGTGGTCAAGGGCCAGGTGCTGGACGACCGCCGGGAGTTCAAGGGCATCCCGTACGCCGCGCCGCCCGTCGGCGAGCTGCGCTGGAAGGCGCCGCGACCGGCCGAGGCGTGGCGGGGCGTGCGTGACGCGACGGCCTTCGCCAGCCAGTGCGCGCAACCCGCCAACCCCTTCGGCAGCCCCGTGGCGACGTACGCCGAGGACTGCCTCTACCTCAACGTCACCGTCCCGCGCCGCGCGGGACGGCTGCCCGTGATGGTCTGGGTGCACGGCGGCGGCAACCTCACCGGCGACAGCGCCCTGTACGACGGCGCCAAGCTGGCCGTCGAGGGCGGCGTCGTGGTCGTCACCGTCAACTACCGGCTCGGCGTGCTGGGCTGGCTGGCCCACCCCGCGCTGGAGGCCGGCGAGCGCTACCAGAGCGGCAACTACGGGCTGCTCGACCAGCAGGCGGCGCTGCGCTGGGTGCGCCGCAACATCGCGGCCTTCGGCGGCGACCCCGGCAACGTGACCCTGTTCGGCGAGTCGGCCGGCGGCGCCGACACCTGCGCCAACCTGGCCTCGCCGACGGCGGCGGGCCTGTTCCACCGCGCGATCCCGCAGAGCTACAGCTGCGCCTGGCCGACCAGGACCGAGCAGGAGGCCGAGACGGCGGGCGCCCAATTCGCGGCGGCCGTGGGCTGCTCCGACGCCGCCTGCCTGCGCGCGCTGCCCGTGCCGACGATGCTGGAGAGCTACCAGGAGCAGAACCCGTACGCCGTCGCGGGGGCCGATCACGTGCTGCCCGCGCAGCCGTACGAGGCGTTCGCCTCGGGGCGCTACAACCGCATGCCGATCATCCACGGCAACACCCTGGACGAGATGCGGCTGTTCCTGTCGCTGCAGTTCCCGCAGCCGATCACGGTGGAGGAGTACGAGGGGTTCGTGCGCGCCACCTACGGCGACGACGCCGAGGCCGTGCTGGCCCGCTACCCTGCTTCGGCCTATCCGGACCTGCGGATCGCGGTCGCGACGCTGCTGACCGACTTCGGCTCGCCCCTGTCCACCTGCGGCCATCTGGACGCGCTCGGATTGTTCGCGCGCTCCGGCGTGCCGGTCTGGGGCTACCAGTTCGCCGACAGGACGGCGCCGTCGCTGATCGACGTGCCGGGGTTCGAGGAGGGCGCCTACCACGCCTCGGAGCTGGAGTACCTGTTCCCCGGCCTGCTGCCGGGCACCGGGCTGAATGCCGAGCAGGAGCGGCTGTCGGACGCCATGGTCGGTTTCTGGACGTCGTTCGCCGCCACCGGCCGTCCCAAGGCGGCGGGCTGGCCGCGCTACCGCTCGACGGGCGACGTGCTGAGCCTGGCGCCGGGGCCGGGCGGCATCCGCACGGTGGACCCGGCGAAGGCGAGCAACTGCGCGTTCTGGGCGTCGCTGGGCACCACGCCGCGCCTCAGCACAGGGATCGGGTGAGCTGGGCGCAGTCGGCTGAGGACGGGACTGGGCGAGCTCGTCCAGGCTCAGGACGGCGAGCGGGTGAGCTCGTCGAGGTCGGCTCAGGACAGGGAGCGGGTGAGTTCTTCGAGGTCGGCGAGGCGCCGGGTGGGCGCGAGCAGCGCGGCGGCGGCGACGAGCAGCAGCTCGGTGACCGCGATCTCGTGGGCGAGCGGCGCGATCGGGCCGCTCGCCTCGCGCGGCAGGCTGATCAGCACCTCCGCCTGGGCGGCCAGCGGTGATCCCCAGGCGTCGGTGACGAGCACCAGGCGCGCGCCCCGCTCGTGCGCGGCGCGCACGAAGCGGGCGGTGCCGGGGGAGTAGCGGCGGAAGTCGTAGGCCACGACCACGTCGGACGGCCCCAGGTCCAGCACCGTACGGGCGCGGGCGGGCGCGGGGCCGGGCACCCGGTGCGCGCCGGGCCGCAGGCTGGCGAGCTGGCGGATCAGGTATTCGGCCGCCAGCTCGCTGAGCGGGCCGCCGAGCGCCCACACGGTGCGCGCCTCGGCCAGCAGCGCGGCGACCTTGTCGCAGAGCGACTCGGGGACGGCGGCCAGCGTGCCGTCAAGCCCGGCCCGCAGGTCCTCCGCCGCCTGCCCGAGGTTCGTGGGCCCCGCGACGTGCTCCAGGAGCTGGGAACGGTCGCGGGCGCCGTGCCGCACGGCCGCCTGGAACGCGGCGAACCCGCCGAACCCGAGCCGGTCGAAGAGCCGCGAGGCCGTCGGCGGGCTCACCCCCGCCCGCTCGGCCAGGGCGCGCAGCGAGCCGAGCGCCGCGAACGGGTAGTCGTCGAGCAGCACGCGCACGACGGCGCGCTCCCCGGGCGGCAGCTCGGGATAGACGGCGCCGAGGCGGGCCGCGATCGGATCGTTCTCCACAATGACAAATGTTACATCAGCCCTCGTTTGACGACATATACGAAACGGGTGTTACGGTGCCGCCATGACTACCTGGCACGGCCTCATCGACAGCCCGTACCGGCGCTGGCTGCCGGTCACCCCCGACACCCCGTCCGTCTCGCTCAACGAGGGCAACACGCCGCTGCTGCGCTCGGCGCACCTGTCGGAGCTGACGGGATGCGAGGTCTGGCTGAAGGTGGAGGGCGCGAACCCGACGGGCTCGTTCAAGGACCGCGGCATGACGGTGGCGATCAGCCGCGCCGCCGAGGCCGGCGCCGAGGTCGTCATCTGCGCCTCCACGGGCAACACCAGCGCCTCGGCCGCCGCCTACGCCGCCCGCGCCGGGCTGAGCGCCGCCGTGCTGGTGCCCAGGAGCGGCGTCGCGCTGGGCAAGCTGAGCCAGGCCGTCCGGTACGGCGCCGAGATCGTGGAGATCGACGGCACCTTCGACGACTGCCTGCGGGTGGCCCGCGAGCTGGCCGCCCACCACCCGATCGCGCTGGTCAACTCGGTCGGCAACGAGCTGCGCCTGTCCGGGCAGCGCACGGTGGCGTACGAGATCGTGGACGCCCTCGGCGACGCGCCCGACGTGCACTGCCTGCCGGTGGGCAACGGCGGCAACATCACTGCCACCTGGGGCGGCTACCGCAACTACCGCGAGGCCGGGCTGTCGTCGCGGCTGCCGCGCCTGTGGGGCTTCCAGGCGGCGGGCGCGGCCCCGTTCGTCCGCGGCGAGCCCGTCGCCGCGCCCCGCACGGCGGCCACCGCGATCAACATCGGCCACCCGGCCACCTGGGACGGCGCGCTGGCCGCCCGCGACGAGTCGGACGGGTTCATCGCCGCGGTGACCGACGAGCAGATCTTCGCGGCGTACCGGCTGGTGGCCCGCCGTGACGGCGTCTTCGCCGAGCCCGCCTCCGCGGCCGGCGTGGCGGGCCTGCTCGACCTGCACGCCAGAGGCGGGCTGGAGCCCGGGCTGCGCATCGTGATCACGCTCAGCGGCAACGGGCTGAAGGACCTCGACGCGTCCCTGCGTGACGGTTACACCGCCACCGAGACCTCGGCCGCCACCTCCGACGTGGCCCGCGCCCTGCGCCTGGCCGCCTGAAACAACTAACAGTAACCGTTAGGCAACGTTATGTGACTACGGTCACGGGCACGAATGTCGCGACAAAGCCGACGAGGCGGCCGATACGGCCATATGCCTGCCCCTCCATCGGCGTATCGCGCCTGGCCGGCGATCTTCCCTTCCCGAGAGGAACGCCACCGTGCCCCCGATCCTGCCCCCGATCCTGCCTGCCCTGCGACGCGCGAGCGCCGCCGCCCTGCTGCTCACCGCCGGGGCGGCGGCACCCGCGTACGCACCGGAGACCGCTCCCTGCGAGCGCCACCTGAAGCCGGCCCACACCTACCACGCCCACCACCACACCTTCACCACCGACGACGCCGGGCGCCCCGTCGAGGCCCTGGCCAGGAAGCTCGCCGACAGGAGCGCCGCCCGCACCGGCTGCCAGGGCATCGTCGGCAACTGGGGCGGCAGCGGCGACTGGAACGGCGGCCACCTCATCGCCGCCTCCTTCGACGGCGTCGGCATGCGCTACAACCTCGTCCCCATGCAGGGCAGGCAGATCAACCAGGGCCTGATGAAAAGCGTCGAGGACGGCGCCCGCTCCTGCCTGGACGGCGAGGGCACCGTGGCCGACTACCGGGTGCGCCTGCGCTACCCCGACCGCGACACCCTCGCCCCCGACCAGATCACGATCAGCCTGTCGGCCCCCGCGAAGCTGGAGTTCGACCTGCCGAACCGCGCGCTGCCCGTCAAGGACTTCGAGGCCAGGCAGGAAAAGATCACCAAGGCGTTCCAGGAGGCCCGCTGCACTGTGCGGACGGTATCAATCACTCGCAGATGATCCGCCGGAAAGTTGTGGGATCCCTCCATGCCCGTCCGTGACCCGCGTGGTGTGGGATCGACTCCATGAAGAAACAGCGCGGGATCGCGACGCAGACCCTGGCGAGGGTGGCCGTGTTCGCGGCGCTCATCGCCGTCCTCGGCGTGCCGGGCACGTTGAACGTCTTCGGGGCCGCCGTTCCCATCACGCTCCAGACGATGGGCGTCATGCTGGCCGGGGTGATCCTGGGCACGTGGCGGGCCGCGCTGGCCGTCCTGGTGCTGCTCGTGCTGATCGCCGCCGGGCTGCCGCTGGCGGCCGGCGGGCGGGGCGGGCTCGGGTTGTTCACCGGGCCGTCGGCCGGGTTCCTGATCGGCTGGCTGCCCGGGGCGGCGGTGACCGGGTGGCTGACGGAGCGGGCCGGCCGCAGCCCGAGCACCTTGCAGCTGTTCGTGGCCTGCTTGGTAGGTTGCATCGGCGTGATCTACTTGTTCGGGATCCCCGTGTGGTCGCTCGTGGGCGGGATCCCGCTCGGCACGGCCGCGTTGAGCACCCTCCTGTTCCTGCCCGGCGACCTGCTCAAGGCGGGGCTGACCGCGGTCGTGGCCAGGGGCACGCAGCGGGCCTACCCCGACGCGGTGCCCGCCGTGCACCGGGAACGCGTGCGTTCGGGCTGGGGGCGTTGACCCCTTCATGCCCGTAGCACGACACGTCCTGGCGTACGCCGCCGAGCGGCCGTCCCGGCTCGCCGTGTGCGGTCCCGAGGGTGAGCTGACCTACGCCCGGTTCGCCGACAAGATCGAGGGCGCCGCGCGTCACCTGCGCGGGCGGGGCGTCGGGCCCGGCGCGCTGGTCGCCGTCGCCCTGGCCGACCCCGTGGAGCTGCTCACCGCCGTGCTGGCGGCCGACCTGGTAGGAGCCACGCCGCTGGTGGGCGATCCGGCCTGGGAGCGCGAGCGGTGGGACCAGATCACCGGCGAGGACCTCGCCGCCCGCATCGACACGCCCCTCCCGTCCGGCGCGGGCCCGTTCGATGCAGGTCCATCCGACGGGGGCTCGCTTGAGGCGGGCCTGTCCGAGGCGGGCCTGTCCGAGGCGGGCCCGTTCGACGCGGGCCTGTCCGTGTGGGGTGAGGCTCGGCCCGATGACCTGGCCTGGGCGTGCTTCAGCTCGGGCAGCACCGGCCGTCCCCGCGCCATCGTGCGCACCCGCGCCTCGTGGACCGGCTCCTACCCGCACCTCGACGCGCTGACCGGGATCAGCCCCGACGACGTCGTGCTGGTGCCCGGCCCGCTCGTCTCCTCCCTGTACTCCTTCGCCGCCCTGCACACCCTGGCCACCGGCGCGACGGCCCTCCTGCCCGGCCGCTGGCCTGGCCGATCCCTGGCCGACTGCCTGGACAGGGCGAGCGTCGTGCACGTGGTGCCGCACCGGCTGCCCGACGTGCTCGCGCGGCCCGGCTCCGTCCGCGTGGCCGTGGTCGGCGGCGCGGCGCTCGACGCCGGCACGCGGGCGGACGCCGCCGCGGCAGGGGTGCGCGTGGTGTCGTACTACGGGGCGACCGAGCTGTCGTTCGTGGCCGCCGACGTGGACGGGGGCGGGCTGCGTCCCTTTCCCTGCGTGGAGATCGAGGTACGAACCGGCGCCCACGGGCCGCTCGGCGAGGTGTGGGCCCGCTCGCCCTGGCTGTCGGAGGGATACCTGGCGGGCGCCGCCGGGCCGTTGCGGCGCGACGGTGACGGTTGGGTGACCGTCGGCGACCTGGCGGAGCCGTACCGGGTAGGACAGGTGCTGCGGCTGCGCGGGCGCGGCGACGGCGCCATCCAGACGGGCGGCGCCACCGTCGTGCCCGAGGACGTCGAGGAGGTGCTCAGGAAGGTGCCCGGCGTGGGCGACATCGTGGTGGTCGGGCTGCCGCACCCGTCGCTGGGCTCGGTCGTGACGGCCGTCGTCGAGGCGGAGCCCGCCCGGCAGCCGCCGCGCGCCCTGCTGGAGGCCACCGCCAGGGGCGGGCTGGACGCGGCGCAGCGGCCGCGCCGGTGGTTCGTGGTGCCGAGCCTGCCGCGCAACCCGACGGGCAAGCCCGCCCGCGCCCTGGTCGCCGACCGGCTGGCGGGCGGCGACCCCGAAATCAGGCGGCTGGTCTGACATGAACAGGTCGGAGATGAGCCGGGCTGACGGGGGTGACGCCCCCGTGGTGGTGGCGGCGCTGCGCACGCCCATCGGCACCGCCGGGCACGCCTACAAGGAGCTGACCGTCGACCGGCTGGCCGCCCCCGTGCTCGCCGCCGTGGCCGCGCGACTGCCCGGACGGCGGGTCGACGACGTGGTGCTGGGCAACTGCATGGGCCCCGGCGGGAACGTGGCCCGGGTGTCGGCGCTGGCCGCGGGCCTGGGACACGAGGTGCCCGGCCTGACGGTGGACCGGCAGTGCGGCAGCGGGCTGGCCGCGATCCTGGTGGCCGGGCAGGCCGTGCGCGCCGGCGAGGCGGACCTGGTGATCGCGGGCGGGGCAGAGAGCGCCTCGACCGCGCCGCTGCGCACGTTCAGAGGTGCGGAACGGCCGTACGAGCGGGCGCCGTTCACCCCCGGCGGCCATCCCGACCCCGACATGGGGCCGGCCGCGGAAGCGCTCGCGGCGGCGTACGGGATCGAGCGTGAACGCCAGGACGCCTACGCCTGCCGCAGCCACGCCCGCGCCCTGGCGGCCCGCCAGGCGGGCCGCTTCGAGCAGGAGATCGTGCCGATCGGCGAGCGCCGCGACGACCAGCGCCCGCGTCCGCTGCGCGCGGCGTCGCTGGCCCGCCTGCCTGCGGCGTTCGTCGCGGAAGGTACAGTGACGGCCGGTAACGCGTCCCCGGTCAGCGACGGCGCGGCGGCCGTGGCGATCGTGCCTGAGCGGCTGCGCGCGGGCCTGCCGGGGATGCGGCTGGTGGCCGGGGCCGTCGTCGGGTGCGATCCCGGGCTGCCCGGCTGGGGGCCTGTGCCGGCGATCCGCCGGGTGCTGGCGCGTACGGGGGTGGGATTGGAGCAGGTCGCGGCGGTGGAGATCGTGGAGGCGTTCGCGGCGCAGGTGCTGGCGGTGACGGACGCGCTCGGGCTCGACCCGCTGGGCGCCGACGCCGACCGGGTGTGCCCCGGCGGCGGGGCGCTGGCGCTCGGGCACCCGTGGGGGGCGACCGGGGCGGTCGTGGTGACCAGGCTGTTCAGCGGTCTCGTACGGGCCGCCGCCCCGCCGGGGACGCTGGGCCTGGCCGCGGCGGCCGTCGGCGGCGGGCTGGGCGTGGCCGCGCTGTTCGAGGTGGTCTGATGGCCATCGACTTCGCCGACGTGCACGTCCGGCTCGGTCAGCGCGACGTGCTGCGCGGCATCACCGCCTCCCTGCCCGAGCGGCGCGTCGGCGTGGTCGGCGCCAACGGCTCGGGCAAGAGCACGCTCGCCCGCCTGATCAACGGCCTGGCGCTGCCCACCTCCGGCAGCGTCACCGTGCTCGGCCTGGACACCCGCCGCCACGCCGCCAAGATCCGGCGCGGCGTCGGCTTCCTGTTCACCGACCCCGACGCGCAGATCGTGATGCCCACGGTGGCCGAGGACGTGGCGTTCTCGCTGCGCCGCAAGGGCCTGTCCCGCGAGGAGGTCGAGCGGCGCGTGACGGACGTCCTGTCCCGCTACCGTCTGGCCGATCACGCCGACCATCCCGCCCACCACCTGTCGGGCGGCCAGAAGCAGCTCCTGGCGCTCTGCTCGGTCATGGTGCTGGAGCCCGACATCCTGGTCATGGACGAGCCGACCACGCTGCTGGACCTGCGCCACTCGCGCCAGGTCGGCGAGCTGCTGCGGGACATGCCGCAGCAGGTGCTGGTGGTCACCCACGACCTGCCGCTGCTGTCCGGCTTCGATCGCGTGCTGGTGCTGGACGAGGGCCGCGTCGTCGCCGACGGCTCCCCGCAGGAGGCCGTCGGCCACTACAGGAAGCTCATGGCGTGAGTGGCCTGAACAGCCTGACCGGCGCCTACGTCCCCGGCTCGTCCGTCCTGCACCGCCTGCCCGCCGGCGTCAAGCTGGCCGCGCTCGCCGCGGCCTGCACCACCCTCGTGCTGCTGCGCACGCCCGCGGCCCTGGCCGTGGCAGCGGCGGTGACCGCGGCCCTGTACGCGCTGTCGCGGGTGGGCGTGGCGGCGGCGTGGGCGCAGGTCAGGCCGGTGCGGTGGTTCGCGGTGGCGCTGTTCGGGATGCAGCTCGTCTTCGCCGGCCTCGACGGGGCGATCTCGACGACGCTGCGGGTGGTGCTGGCCGTGGCGCTGGCCGGGCTGGTCACGCTCACCACCCGCACGGCCGACATGATGCGGACGCTGGAGTGGTGCCTGTCGCCGGTCAGGTTCGTGGGGCTTGACCCGTTCCGGCTGTCGCTGTTGCTGTCGCTGACCGTGCGCAGCGTGCCGGTGGTGGCGGGGCTGGCCGCCCGCGTCAGGGAGGCGCAGCGGGCCAGGGGCGTCGAGCGCAGCCTGCGGGCGTTCGCGGTGCCGCTGGTGGTCAGCTCACTGCGGCACGCCGACGCGCTGGGGGAGGCGCTCAGCGCTCGCGGCCTGGACGACTGATCCTCTTATGCCGGGCTTGACTTATATAAGCCGCGACTGAAACACTTCGGGCCGTGCACGCATTCGACGTCCTCGGCGATCCGGTCCGCCGCCGGATCCTGGAGCTGCTCGCAGGCGGTGAGCGCAGCTCCGGAGACGTCACCGCCGTCATCCAGCGCGAGTTCGGCATCTCCCAGCCCGCCGTCTCCCAGCACCTGCGGGTGCTGCGGGACAACGGGTTCGCCAGCGTCCGGTCCCAGGGCACCCGGCGCCTCTACGCCGTGGAGGCGGGGCCGCTCCAGGAGGTCGACCTCTGGCTGGAGCGCTTCAGGGGTTTCTGGGACCAGCGCCTGGACGCGCTGGCCACGGAGCTGGCCCGGGGCAACCGCGAACGCCGTCTGAACAGCGAGAAGAAGGACAACCCATGAAGATGATCGACCAGCTCACCCAGGCACACCGCGAGCTCACCGACGGCACCCGCAAGGTCGTCGTGCTGCGCCGCCACTACGACGCCGAGGTCGAGGACGTCTGGCAGGCCTGCACCGACCCCGACCGGCTCAGCCGCTGGTTCATGCCCATCAGCGGCGACCTGCGCCTGGGCGGCACGTACCAGCTCGAAGGCAACGCCGGCGGCGAGATCCTGCGCTGCGAGCCGCCGAGCCTGCTCAAGGTCTCCTGGCTGTTCGGCCCCGACCCCGGCTTCTCCGAGGTCGAGGTGCGCCTGGCCGCCAAGGACGGCGGCACCCTGTTCGAGCTGACCCACACCGCCGAGCCGCCCGAGGAGTTCTGGGGGCAGTTCGGGCCCGGCGCCGTCGGCGTCGGCTGGGACCTGGCCCTGCTCGGACTCGCCCTGCACCTGGCGGGCGGCGAGAAGGTCGAGGAGGCGAGCTTCCACCTCACCGAGGAGGGCCGCGCCTACATCCTCGGCAGCACCCAGGCGTGGGGAGAGGCCCACCGGGCCGCGGGGGCCCCGGCCGGCCACGTCGCCGCCACGGTCGCCGCGACCAGCGCGTTCTACGCCCCCGAAGAAGGCTCCTGATGAAGATCACCACGTTCCTGATGTTCCAGAACGGCGACGCCGAGGAGGCGATGAACCTCTACGTGTCGCTGTTCGACGACGGCAAGGTGGTCGCCGTCGAGCGCTTCGGGCCGGGGGAGGACGGGGCGGAGGGCACGGTGAAGCAGGCCGTGTTCTCGCTGGCCGGGCAGGAGTACCGGTGCTTCGACAGCCCGCCCGTGCACGGCTTCACCTTCACGCCGTCGATGTCGCTGTTCGTGGAGTGCGACAGTGACGAGCAGCTTCAGCGGCTGTACGACGCGCTGGGTGAGGGCAGGCAGGCGCTCATGCCGCTCGGGTCGTACGGGTTCAGCACGAAGTTCGGCTGGGTCAACGACCGCTTCGGCGTCTCGTGGCAGCTCAACCTGGCGTGAGGTCGGCCGCCGCTTAGGATCTTGCGCATGGAGCGGATTCTGGCGGCGGCCTCGGCCGCTCTCGGCGAAAGGCTCGACCACCCGGCGGACCTGGGCGGCAGCACCCGCAGCCAGGTGCTGCGCTGCGAGCGGGCCGGCGGCGGCACCGCCCCGAGCCTGGCCGACCTGCTCCTCGGCGACTCGCCGCAGGCCGCCGAGGAGGGCCTGCTCACCTGGGCGAGCACGTGCGGCCGCCTCGCCGTCTCCGCCGCGGACCGCCGCGCCGAGTGGGAACGCTCGTACACCGCCTACGCCCAGCCCGGCGCCCGCCCCGGCTACCTCGACCGCGCGCGGGCGACCTGCCGGGCGTACGCGAGGCGGTGCGGGCCTGGCTGGACGAGACCGCCGGATGGGATGTCGCCGACCTCCCGCATTATCCGGGTTTCGCGATGGGGGAGACGCGCCGGTGATCAGTGGCGTCGGGACGCCCGCTGAGGGCACGGCACGTCACGACGCGCGCATCGCCCCTGGTCAAGGCTCGCGGCTCAGGAGGGGCGTCGCGTCGCCTGTTCGACGGCGGCGCGGAACAGCTCACGGAACCGATCCGGGGCGTCCAGCCAGGGGTGGTGTCCCGCGTCCTGGATGATCGCGACCTCGCAGCCGAGCCGCGCGCCGAGCCGCCGCAGCGCGCCGGACGGGCGGCTGTCGCCCTCCCCGCCGATGATCACCGCATGGGCGGGCAGCCGCTCGCGAAGCTCGTCCACGCGCGCCTCCAGCGGATCCGCCTTCTCCGACGCCCTGACCTGGGCGTTCATCACGTAGTTGACGGGCCGCCACGCGCGGGCGGCGGCCAGCGCCCACTCCCACGCCCGGTCCCGGTCGGCGTGGTCGGTGAACCAGGACAGCGTGAGGTACTCGATCTCCTCGTCCTCGGTACGCGACGCGATCGCCTCCAGCTCGTCGAGCCTGGCCTGCTGCTCGCCGGTGCGCCGGGCGAGCTGGGCCGCCCGGTCGGCCTCCCGCCACGGGTCCAGGAAGGGCCCGGCGAGCTGGATCAGCCCGGCCACCCGCCCGGGATGGGCGAGCAGGAAGTAGGCGGCCAGGTCCGTCCCGTACGAGTGCCCCACCAGGACGGCCCGTTCGTGCCCCCACGCGTCGAGCAGCGACGCGAGGTCCTGGACGTGGCGGGCGACGGTGTGCTCGCCCTTCCAGGACGACCCGCCCGCGCCGCGCTGGTCGTAGCGGTGGACGGGGCACAGGTCGTCGATGAGGCCGGCGACCGGGGCGAGGTAGTCGGGCAGCCCAGGGCCGCCGTGCAGCAGGACCACGGGCAGCCTGCCGGAGGCGGCGGGGCCGGTGGTCCAGGTGCGCAGCCGTGTGCCGTCAGCCAGTTCGATCATGGGCGTGAACTGTAGTCCAGCGGGAGGTCAGACCAGGCTCTGGCCGCCGTCCACCGTCAGCACCGTCCCGGTCATGAAGTTGTTGGCCATGAGGAACAGCGTCGCCGAGGCGGCCTCCTCCGCCGTGGCGAAGCGTCCCAGCAGCGCGCTCTGCCCGGCCGCCGCCACGGCCGCGTCGTCGGCCAGGCCCATCGCGCCGCGCGACAGCGGCGTGTCCACGACCCCGTACCTGACGGCGTTGACGCGCAGCCGGCGCGGCGCCAGCTCGACCGCCAGCGCCCGGGTGAGGCCCTCGACGGCGCCGATGCTCGCGATGGCCGCGGACGCGCCGGGGATGGGGCGGGTCAGGTAGAGGCCGGAGCTGAAGGTGATCGAGCCGCCGGCGGGCAGGCGGCGGGCGGCGGCCCTGGCTGCGCCGTACGCGCCCCAGATCCGCCCGTCCACGTTGGCGCGCACCTGCTCGCCCGGGGTGTCCAGCAGCGCTCCGGCGCTGAAGCCGCCCGCCGTCACCAGCACGTGGTCGACCTGGCCGGCCTGGTCGAGCACCTGCTCCAGGACGTTCTCGTCGTTCCCGTCGCCGGCGACGCCGGTCACGGAGGCGTCAGGCGTCGTACGGAGCCGGTCCACGGCGGCGGCCAGGCGGGCGGCGTCGCGGCCGACGAGCGTCACGCGGGCGCCGACGGAGGTCAGCAGCGCGCCGGCGGCCAGCCCGATGCCGGAGCTGCCGCCGACGATCACCACGCCGCGGCCTTGCAGGGCGGAGGGCAGGGGCGAGGAGACGGGCATCGGGGCGACGGCGGTGGTGGTCGACATGAGCAAAACTCCTTAGGACCGGAAATAAACCATCTGGTTGGTTTACCGACGGGCACCACCATGGCGCACGATCGCCCAATAAGTCAACTGGATGGTTTATTCTGCTTCCATGACGTACGACGCGGATGCCACCCGGCAGCGGATCTTCGAGGCCGCCACGGCCGAGTTCGCCGAGAACGGGCTGGCCGGCGCCAGGATCGACCGCATCGCCACCGCCGCCCGCGCCAACAAACAGGCCATCTACCTGTACTTCGGCGGCAAGGAGAAGCTCTTCGGCGCGGTCGTGCGGGCCAAGATGGACGAGATCTGCCACACGCTGACCCTCGACCCGCGCACCCTGCCCGAGGCGGTGGGGCAGCTCTACGACTGGTACCACGAGCATCCCGAGCTGATCCGCCTGCTGCTGTGGGAGGCGCTGGAGGCCGGTGACGACCGGGTCGAGGGCGAGGAGGAACGCCGCGACTCCTACCGCGAGCACGTGGCCGGGCTGCAGACCACCGGCCTGCCGGACCGGGCGACGGCGCAGGACTGGCTGTTCACCGTCCTGGGGCTGGTGGCGTGGAACTTCGCGGTGCCGCAGGTGCGGCGGCTCATCCTGGACGAGCCCGACCCCGAGCGCGCTGTTGCCCGCCGCCGGGAGGTGGTGGTGGAGCTGGCGCGGGTGCTGGCCGATCAGGTGACAGGCGCCGCTTCACGCGCCTGACCGGCCGCGCCGCTTCAGCGCCGTCGGCGGATCTTGAGGTGGGCCCGCTGCCGCGTGATCGCACCGCGGCCGCTTGACCTGGCGAGCGGCGCGCGCGGGAGCGGGCAGGGCGAGCGGCGTGCGTGCGCGAGCGGCAGCGGCAGGGGGTGAGGCGGGCGGAGGGAGGGGCGAGTAGGGTGGTGAGTGAGCACTTACCCACCTCTCTTGGGGATGATCGCCCATGAAGATCACCGTCTTCGGTGCCACCGGTGGCACCGGGCTTGAGCTGCTGCGCCAGGGCCTGGAGCGGGCCCACGACGTCACCGCCGTCGTCAGGAACGCCGATCGCCTGCCCGCCGGCCTGCGCGACCGCCTCGACGTCATCGAGGCCGACATCATGAACCCCGCCGCCATCGCCCCCGCCGTCAAGGGCCGCGACGCCGTGCTGAGCGCGATGGGCTCGCGCGAGCGCGGCCCCACCACCGTCCAGGCGGGCAGCATCACCTCCATCCTGGCCGCGATGCGGCAGGAAGGGGCTCGGCGGCTGCTCATGGTCAGCGCCTCCGGGCTGGCGGCCGACGCCGGTGACGGCCTGTTCACCCGGTACGTGCTCAAGCCGCTGATCATCCAGCGCGTGTTCCGGCACTCCTACGCCGATCTGGCCAGGGCGGAGGGGCTGCTGCGGGCCTCCGACGCGGACTGGACGATCGTCCGGCCCGCCCGGCTGACCGACGACGGCCTCACCGGCTCGTACCGGACGGCTCGCGATCTGAGTGTGCGGGGCGGATTGCGGACGACCCGCGCCGATGTGGCGCACTGCATGCTGGAGCTGATCGGTGACCGCACGTCGGTCGGTCACGTCGTCTCGGTGGCCACCTGACCGGCGTCCGGACCACCAGGAGACACGAACGGGCGTCTGGGGCTCCCTGTAGTGTCGGGGAAATTTTGGTCGGATTTCGCTGACCTGCACTGACGGCGTCTCCAGTGCTGGGCCGGTGGGATGCTCAGCGGGGGCGGCGGCGCTGAACGGGGTCGGCCTCGGCGGTGATGCGGGCGGAGGTCTCTTCGCCGAGGCGGACGTAGCGGCCAAGGCTGGCCAGGTGCTGGTGGCGGCTTTTGGCCTGCAACTCCGGGGCGGTCCGTCCGGCCTGCGCGAGATGCTGCAACGCGCTGTGCCGGAGCTGGTGCAAGGTCCACCCTTGGTGGTGCGGGTCCTGTTCGGCGGAGGCTGTCTTGAACAGGTGCTCGGCGCGCGGGTTCGGCTGTCTCCGGCAGCTCGGCCCCTGGTAATTCAACCTGCTTGCGCTTGCGCCACGAGATGGCCTGATTCACCAGGGCCTTACGGGCGTAGGCCTCAGGGTTGCCGCCTTTGGCGAGTTTCGTCCAGTGGGAGGCGACACGGGTGAGGACCGTCTGCAAGAGGTCCTCGGCGAGATGGGGGTTCCCGGTGAGCAGGTACGCCGTCCGCATGAGCGACTGCTGACGTGTGCGTACGAACTCGTGGAACCCCTCGTAACGGTCCATGTATCGAATTAACTCCGGTGAGGGGCTCCAGGTTGGAATGCCCACCGTAGTCAGCAGCGGACGAGGGGCTTTGGGCTCCCTCAAGATCGCTGAGAAGGAATCGAGACACCCTTTACCGAGGGCAGCGATAGAGGAACGAGACCAAGGGGGCGCTGCTTATCTTGGGTGCTTTTCGAGCGTCAGGCATGTGAGACATGTGCCCGCTCGACGTACGTGCCTTACAGATATCCGATGGGTGTGAGGCATGTACGGGACGTGAGTCACGCGTCGCGGAATCGAGCGGCGTCCCACTTGACGGGGTCACCGGTCTGGCGGCAGCAGGGGCACTCCTCCGGCACAGTGTTCGGGTCCACGAAGTAGGGCCCCAACCACAGGCGTTCGCCTCGTTCGCTAGACGGGTGTCGCCCTCGCTTCCGGCGTGCCCGTTTCTCTTCTTCGTCGCGCGCTTGCTGCTGTGCCCAACGGGCGACATCAGCGGGGCCGAAGTCCGAGCCACTGTGGGCGTTGACCGCCACGAGGACGTCGGCGGACTGCTGTGAGCCGGCGGCAGACCTGTCGAAAGGCGCGCCTCGGAGGGCCTCATGGCGCGAGGCGATGGGCCTTGGTGGAGGCGTCGAGCATGGTGGTCCTTGTGCTCAGCCCGAACAGGCGAAGGCGGCGGGATCAGCAGAGAAGACCGCCCCGTTGATCCCGCCGCCCTGATCACATGCGACCGAGGCCCGCGAAGAACTTTCGGATGTCGGCCACCAGCGAGTCAGGCGCCGCCATCGCCAGCATGTGACTGGGGTGCTCATGGTCCTCCCAGTGCACGATGGCGTTCCCGCGCTCGGCGATCCGGCGGAAGACCGCCGGGCCGCCGTGGGAGACGCCCGTGGGCACCGCCTTCTGGTCGATCGGCATGCCCGCGGCGTCCTCGTAGTACGTCCACGACGACGAGCCGCCGGTGTTGGTCAGCCAGTACAGGCTCGCGTTGGTGAGGATCAGGTCGCGGTCGATGGGCTCCGGCGGCGCCGCGTCCTCTGGCCAGCCGTCGAACTCCTTGAAGCGCTCCACCAGGTAGGCCAGCTGGGCGACCGGCGAGTCCGCCCAGCCGAAGCTGAGCGTCTGCGGCCGCGCGGCCAGGTAGGGCGCGTACCCGCTGCCGCCGGTGCCGCTCAGCATGTCGGCCACCCACTCCACGCTGGCCCGGTCCTCCTCCGGCAGCCCTTCGAGGTCGGCCGGGCCGGTCGGCATGCCGATGCCGCCGGTGATGTGCACACCGATCACGTGCTCGGGGGCCAGCACGGCCAGTTGTGGTGCGACGAGCGCGCCCGCGTCGTTGCCGTGGACGCCGTAGCGCTCGTAGCCCAGCCTGCTCATCAGCTCCGCCCAGGTGCGGGCCACGCGTTCGATGCTCCAGGGCCGCTCGTCCGCGGGCTCGGGGAACGGGGAGAAGCCGAACCCCGGCAGCGATGGGGCGATCACGTGGAAGGTCTCCGACAGCGGGCCGAGGAGGTCGGTGAACTCGACGATCGAGTTCGGCCAGCTGTGCGTGAGGATCAGTGCGGGCGCGTCAGGGTCGGCGGATCGGACGTGGAGGAAGTGAACGCTCTGGCCGTCGATATCCGTGGTGAACTGCGGGAACTGGTTCAGCTTGGTTTCCTGGGCGCGCCAGT
Organism: Nonomuraea monospora; assembly: GCF_039531895.1. Classification (NCBI taxonomy): domain Bacteria; kingdom Bacillati; phylum Actinomycetota; class Actinomycetes; order Streptosporangiales; family Streptosporangiaceae; genus Nonomuraea; species Nonomuraea monospora. Next base: position 327,881 of record NZ_BAAAQX010000008.1, on the reverse strand, counting down.
CGTACGCGTCCGCCCAGTAGTCCACCAGTTCCTTGAGGTAGGAGACGGGGACTCCCCGGCTCCAAGCGGCGCCCGGCAGGCGGCTGGGCCAGCGGGTGCGGGCCAGGCGGGCGCGCAAGTCATCCAGATCGCCTTGCGGGATCTCCAGGCGAAACGGCCGAATGTCAGTTATGTCGTGCGTCATGAACATCAGGCTAGAGAGCATCGCGGAAGATTATCTTCCGCGATAGCTCGCTATTTCCGGGATCTTGATGGTTGCCGGTCCGGCGGACGGCGTCTGCTGCCGAGAGATCACTGACCACCAACTTCACCAGTGGTCATTTCACGTCAGTGGATGTGAACTCCGTGCTTCAGACGCCGTCCTCGTCCACGACAGCGGCACTGGTGGTGCCAGCCTCGGACGACGCGGCCCGGCCGAGCGGCCGCAGGCCCCTGTTCGGGGCCGAGGAAACGTCGGTGAGCACTTGGTCCTACAGCAGGATCGGCGGGACGGCCCGGGCCGTCGAGGCCACGATCCGGCGCACCTGATCGACGTCGACCGGACACATCACCGCCCGCACCGGTCGGGACGTGCACCATCCCACGTTGCCGCTGGCACCGCACCCATATTTGCAGCACTGCCAGCCAACATGCCTTACGTGCCTGACAAGATCATCGCGCCCTGACCTGCAAGAAGAGGCCAAGAACCCAAGATAACCACTGAAGTGTGACAAGTGGACCGCCTCGCCCTGCCAGACCACCCATCGCCCCTCGCCAGTCGCGAGCCCACCGGGAACAAGTTCTGCGCCGGAATCGGCTCAAAGCCCCAGTTCGCGCAGCTGCGCGGGCCGCAGCGGTCGCCAGCCGCTGGTGTCGAGCTTGGCCAGCTCCGCCTCGACATCCACGGTGATCACGCCGAAGAAGTTGACGTTCTCGCTGTGCGCCGGGGAGATGTGAGCCAGCAGCTCGTCCGGCACGTCCCGGCCTGCCGCACGCAATTGCCGCACGGCCAGCGAGTAGTACTCCGTCGTCCAGGTGATGACGGCGTTGGTCAAAACGGTCAAGCACCATGCCTGGTCGGTCTGATCGGCCAGGGCGGGCTTGGTGACCGCGCCTTGCTGGGCGTAGTGCAGGTCCCGGCGCAGCGCGTGCAGGCTCTCGCCTTTGTTCAGCTGGCGGGCGATCTTCCTGCGGTAGGCCGGATCCGACAGGTACTTCGCGGCGTGCAGGGTGCGGCGCAGCATGCCCCACTCCTTCAAGGCGGCGGCCAGGGTGTTCTGCCGGGAGGCGGCCGACCACTTACCCACCACCAGCGAGGCGGTGGCCTGGCCGTATTTCAGCGACCCGGCCATCCGCAACAGGCCCGGCCAGCACTCGGTGATCAGGTCCTCGTTCCAGCGGGTGCTCAGCAGCGGGCCGGCGTGCGGGTAGCGCTTGACCGTCTCGGTGGGGGTGTCGTCCCGGATCAGGGTGATCTTGCCCAGATCGCGGATGCGCGGGGACAGCAGCTTGCCCACCAGGTCGAACAGGGCAAAGTTGATCAAGGTGACGCCGTGGGTATCGGTCGCGTGCTCGAACAGGGGCAGATCGGTGGCGTTGCCCAAGAAGTCGTCCAGCACGAAGTGCGCCTCTCGTGCGTTCGGAACGATGATCTTGGTCCCGAAGGTGGAGTGTTGATCCGACACGTGCGTGTAGGACGACAGCACCTGGCCGCCATGGATGGTCATGTCCCGGGCGGTCGTGCTCTTCCCGCGCACGGGGAACCTCTGGGCGTCCGAACTCGACATGGTGCCGCCGCCGAACACCTTCGACAGCTCCAGGGCATGGTGGTGGTTAAACCAGGCAGGTGTTAGCCTCGCGCAGCGTCTCCTCCCGCACATACCACTCCTGCGTCCAGCGCAGCACGTCGTAGCCGATGCCGCAGGCCTCCGACATCCTGGCCAGCCCCAGGTTCGTGGCATTGGCGATCAAGACACTGCGGATGTTGCGCTTGGTCTCGGTCGACGTGCTGATCTTGCGGCCACCGGCGTGGGTGAAGCAGTCCAGGAACCCGGTGCGCACGTCCAGTTCGATCAGCAGCGAGGCGATCGGCGCGAACGGCAGCATGCCGGTCAGCTCGGCCTTCAGCTCCTTGACCTCGCCCGGCACGTCCTCGGCCGACAGCGGCGGGATGACCAGCTTGTCGTCCTCATCGAGCCGGACCGAACCGGTGTCGTCCGGCAGCGCCTGGGCCAGCGCCTGGGCCAGCGTCTGCTCCAGCTGGGCCAGCGCGGTGTGCAGCTCCTGTTTGCCCTGCTCGATCGCCTCGACCGCGTCGGCGGGCTTACGCACCAGCGCGCAGAAGTCGGCCTGCCGCGGCGCCCACTGCTCGGGCGTGTACAGGTAGGTGGCCGGGTCGGCGTAGCGGCGCGAGCCGGGCACGAAGATGTCGCCCGAGCGCAGCCCGTCGCGCAGCGCCAGCACCACACACAGCTCCCAATAATGCCGGTAGGCGGTCTCGTCGCCGTCTTTTCGCGCCTTGGCCAGGTACTCGGCGTAGCGGGTGGGCACGAACGAGGTCGGCGCGCCCTCGGGCACCTTGCGCCCGCCGCTCTCATTGAGCCGCTTCAAGATGGCCACCGCCTCCATCAGCTCTGCGGTGCCGGTCCCGCCCTGGAAGTCGATCGCCGCCAGCACCTGCGGGGTGAACTGGCGCAGGTAGGTGTAGGAGGCATGCAGGGCCGACAGGCGGCCGTGGTCGCGGGGGAGCTTCTTCCAGCCCTCGGAGACGACCTCGCGCAGCTTGCTCATCCCGATCGTGTTGCGCAGCAGCCCGCCGATCTGCTCGTCGGGGATGGACGGGTCGGCGAGCACCGGCAAGATCACATCCAGCAGCAGCTGACGGGCCTCACCCACCTTCGCCCGCTCGATCAGTGCCTCGTCCGTCTTGGACTTGGCTCGTGACTCCCGCGCGGACACGGCCTGGTCGAACAGCATCACCACCTCATCGACCTGTTCCACAGCGGACTGCGCGACCACTGCCAGCAAGATCGGATAGCGGCGCTGCGGCTCGCGACGCTCCAACGCCTGGTTGGTCGATCGGCGACCCACCGAGGCCAGGAAACGGCGCCGCTCGGCCGCCAGCTCCGACACGTCCAGGGTGTGGGCGTCCATGTTGCGTAGGTAGAGCAGCTTGTCGATGGCGTTCTTCACCGAGGTGGCGCTGGCATCGGTGGCAGCCTTGATCAGCCAGGCCAGCCGGGTCATCTTCAGCCTCGCGTCATGGACCAGCAGCCGGTCCAGGTCCGCACGTAACTGACGGGTCAGCAGATGCGTGACCTTCTCCCAGGTCAGCGCGGTGGCGCCGGTCCGGGCGGCGGCCACCATCTTGGCCAGCGTCGTCACACCCGGCCGGATCGTCTTGGCCGCCATCAGATACTCGGTGGCCAAGTTGAACAACAGCGTGGGCGAATCGTGCTCCATCGCCCGATCCAGCAGGAACTGCTCCAGCTCCTACATCGCGGTACTGCCGGCCGGGGCGCTCTTCCACCCCAAATAGCCGGCCGCCAACCGCAGATGATCCGAGCGGGTGTGCGGCCTGTCGCCGTACCCCTCCAGCACGACCGGATCCATCCCCAGCCGCTCGGCCAACCGGGCCACCGCCACCGGCGAGCCGAGCTCACCTCGTCCGGCACGAACCCCAACCAGGGCAAGGTCGCCAGTTGAACGGCAAGCCCTAATCGATCACCCGGGCCGCGGCCGCGCCCGGGTCAATGAAGGCGAGGTCGGCGGGCGTCAGGGTGAAGTACCGGATCAGATCCTCCCGGCTGATGTCGGGATAGGACCGCAGCCGCTCCAACTGGTTCTCGGAGAACATCCGGGTCGACATCGACCACCCCCACACCGCAACCGGCCAGGACAGCACGAACCGTAGCGGAAGTGATCAACAAACGGAACCTGCCCGCATCAGTGCAGGTCAGCGAAATTCGACCAAAATTTCCCCGGGACTACAGGGAGGCGTCTGGGCGGGCGTTCGGGCGGGCTTCGGCGGGCGAGCGGCGCGGGCTCGGTCACCCGAGCAGTGTCACCCGAGCAGTGCCGCCGGGTCGCGCTCCGGCGGTCCCGCCGGCCACCACTCCTCCTCGCGCCGCGTGAACGGGTACCACCGCCCGTCCCGGCCGTAACGCAACTGCACGGCGCCGATCGTCCAGCGGTTGCGCCAGGCCTCCACCTCCGGCGGCCGTTCGCCCTCCCACCCCGCCTCCAGCAGCGCCTGCGCCCTGGCCAGCTCCCGCCGGGGCGGCGTCCACGAGCCGTCCAGGACGTCCAGGCCGTCGGCGCCGCCGTACCGCCAGGCCTGGACGGCGGCGTCGAGCCCCAGGTCGAGGTCGTGCTCGGCGGCCAGCCGGACGCGGTCCTGGTACTCGCCAAGATCGGGCAGCCGCCCGCGCCGCAGCAGCTCGCGGGCCCGCCCGGCCGCCGAAGCGGCCAGCACGGCCAGCGCGGCCACGTCCACGCCTGGCGCGGGCTCCAGGGCGGGCGGGGTGTAGCCGACGTCGTACGGCGGCGGCTCAGGCAGCGGCGGCACCCCCACCGCGTAAGCCTGCGCGACCGGCACCCCGGACGGCTCCCGGACGGGCTCCTCGCGCTCTTGCAACGCCTCGATGAGGTCGCGCTCGCCGCGCCCGCGCAACAGCAGCAGCACGAACGGGTCGGCGTCCAGCAGCCAGGACGCCTGATAGCACAGGGCGGCGGCGTGCTTGCACGGGTGTCCCCAGTCGGGGCAGGAGCATTCGGGCTCCAGGTCGCCGACGGCCGGCAGCAGCGGCACGGCGGCGTCCTCGGCGGCCTCCACCAGGTCGTGCGGCATGTCGCGGTCGAGCAGCGCGGCGATGTGCCCGGCCTTGGCGGCGACCTGGTCGAGGAAGCGTTCCCAGGCGGCGTCGGTGAGCTGTTCGACGCGGACGACGACGTCGTACTCGCTCTCGGCGACGGCGGCGAGCCTGCCGGGGCTGACGGTGATGGGGCCGAGCAGTCCTTGCTTGGCGTAGGCGCGGCCCTTGCGCAGCAGGCCGTGGTCGAGGGAGGTGTCCTCGATGGCCTGGATCCAGGCGCGTCCCCACCAGGAGGTGGCGAAGCGGGCGCCGGCGCTTTGCGGGGGGAACGCGGCGAAACCGCGGGCGTCGGTCATCTCAGCTCCACGAAGGCGGCGAGCTCGGTGTCGGTCGTCTCGGCCGCGAAGGCGGCGGGCGCGGCGGTGGTCATCTCAGCTCCACGAGGGCGGCGAGCTCGGCGTCGGTCAGCTCGGTGAAGGCGGCCTCGCCGGAGGCCAGCACGGCGTCGGCGAGCGAGCGCTTGGCGGTGAGCATGCGGGCGATGCGGTCCTCGATCGTGCCTTCGGCGATGAGGCGGTGCACCTGGACGGGCCTGGTCTGGCCGATGCGGTAGGCCCGGTCGGTGGCCTGGTCCTCGACGGCCGGGTTCCACCAGCGGTCGTAGTGGATGACGTGGTCGGCGCGGGTCAGGTTCAGCCCGGTCCCGGCGGCCTTGAGCGACAGCAGGAACACGGGGGCGCTGCCGTCCTGGAAGCGCTGGACCATCTCCTCGCGGCGGGCGACGGGCGTGCCGCCGTGCAGGAGCTGGGTGGGTACGCCGCGGCCGGTGAGGTGGCGTTCCAGCAGCCGGGCCATGGCGACGTACTGGGTGAAGACCAGCACGGCGCCGTCCTCGGCGACGATGGTGTCGACGAGTTCGTCGAGCAGTTCCAGCTTGCCGGAGCGGCCGCTCAGGCGCGGGCCGGTCTCGTGCAGGTAGTGCGCGGGGTGGTTGCAGATCTGCTTGAGCCCGGTGAGGAGCTTGACGATGAGGCCGCGCCTGGCCATGCCCTGGGCGGCGCCGATCTGGGTCATGATCTCGCGGACGACCGCCTCGTACAGGCCGGCCTGTTCGGTGGTGAGCGGCACGGGACGGTCGGTCTCGGTCTTGGGCGGCAGCTCGGGCGCGATGCCGGGGTCGCTCTTGCGGCGGCGCAGCAGGAACGGGCCGACGAGGCGGGACAGCCGCCCGGCCGTCTCGGTGTCGCCGGACTCGACGGGTTTGGCCCATCGGGCCCTGAACCTGCCGAGCGGGCCGAGCAGCCCTGGTGTGGTCCAGTCGAGGATGGCCCACAGCTCCGACAGGTTGTTCTCGACGGGGGTGCCGGTGAGGGCGACGCGGGCGGCGGCGGGGATCTCGCGCAGGGCCTTGGCGGTGCCGGAGGCGGGGTTCTTGACGTGCTGCGCCTCGTCGGCGACGAGCAGGCCCCAGCGGTGCGCGGCCAGCAGGGAGGCGTCCAGGCGCATGGTGGCGTACGTGGTCAGCACGAACCCGTCCTCGGCCCCATCGCCGGGCAGGGCCCGGTTGCTGCCGTGGTAGCGGCGCACGGGCACGCCCGGCGCGAACCGGGTGATCTCGCGCTCCCAGTTGCCCAGCAGCGAGGCGGGGCAGACGACGAGCGTGGGCCCGGCCCCCTCGGCGGCTCCTTCGGCGGCGCGGTGCAGGTGCAGCGCGATGAGCGTGATCGTCTTGCCCAGGCCCATGTCGTCGGCCAGGCAGGCGCCGAGGCCGAGGGAGGTCATCCTGGCCAGCCAGCGCAGCCCGGCGAGCTGGTAGTCGCGCAGCGTGGCGGCCAGCCCGCCGGGTGGGTCGGCGGCGGCGGGCTCGGCCAGGCGCTCGCGCAGCTCCTGCAGCCAGGCGGTGGGCTCGACGGGCACCTGCTCGCCCTCCACCTCGACCGTGCCGGTCAGGGCGGCGCCGAGCGCCTCGATGCCCGTCAGGGGCTTCAGGTCGCGCTGGCGGGCCTTGCGGGCCAGGTCGGGGTCGATGAGTACCCACTGGTCGCGCAGCCGCACGACGGGGCGGTGGGCCTCGGCGAGGCGGTCCATCTCCTCGGCGGTCAGGCGGCGTCCGCCGAGGGCGAGCTGCCAGTCGAAGCTGGTCAGGTGGTGGCCGCCGAGGAAGGACGGCATGTCGGAGGGCGCCGGGTCGCGGTCGCCGATGACGGCGCGGGCGCTGAGGCCGCGTACCAGGGACTTGGGCCAGTGCACGTCCACGCCGGCGGCGGCCAGCCGGTCGGCGGCTCCGGCCAGGAGGTCCTCGACGTCGCCGTCGGAGAGGGTGAGCTCGTCGGGGACGGCGTTGTCGAGCAGGCGCTCCAGGCGGGGCCAGGCGCGGGCGGCGCGGCGGACGGCGAGGGTCGCCTCGATCCTGGCGCGGGCGCCGAAGCCGGGGTCGCGGCCCTGCCACAGGTCGGCGGCGTCCACGACGAGGGACGGGTCGGCCAGGCTGTGGAGCTGGACGACGGCGCGGAACTCGGCGGCGGCCAGGTCGTCGGCCTCGACGCGCAGCGACAGCCGCACGCCCGCGTCCAGCCCCGCCGAGACCTCCTCGGACCAGCGGCGCAGGTGGGGGACCTTGACGGGTTTGGCGGCGGCGAAGGCGGTGGTGCCGGTGGCGCGGACGGCGCCGGGCGAGCGGGGCATGGCGTCGGCGACCGCGTCCAGGAAGGCGCGCACGAGCGGCTCGGCGTCCGGCAGCAGCGCTTCCCCGTCGGAAGCGCTGAGGGGGATGGCGCGGGCGGCGGCGGGCATGGCGGCCGCCAGCTCCCGCACCCGGCGCAGATCGTCGGCGTCCAGCGGCCCGGCCCGCCACGTGTCGTGCTCCCCGGCCGTCACGCCGGGCAGGATCCGCCCCCGGGTGAGGAGTTGCAGTGCCACGAGCGCGGCGGCGCCCCAGAAGCGGGCTGCGGGGTGGGCGTCCGGGGCCGTGCGGGCCCTGGCCAGCGCCGCGACCGCCTCGCCGACGGGCACGAGGGTGGCGGCGGCGGGCCTGGTGCTGACCTGGCCGTCGCGTTCCTCGGCCACGGTGACCTGGTCGTTTCCGCCGGGATCGAGGAAGGCGACGTGGCCGGATCTGGGCGGGTCGCCGGGTTGGAAGACTGCCGGGTGCCGGGCCAGATCCGTCGAAGAGCTCACGGCCGTACATCGTACGGTACAAAGAGGGTGTGGTTTACCTCAGCAGAGATCGGGCAGCCTCCTCATTCCGCGTTTATCCGGATCTTCCATAGCCTTGATCTCATGACTGACTGGCTGATCGGACTGATGGAGAGCCTTGGTGCCGTAGGGGCGGGCCTGGCCATCGCACTCGAGAACCTGTTCCCGCCCCTACCCAGCGAGGTGATCCTGCCGCTGGCCGGTTTCACGGCGAGCAGAGGCAACATGGACCTGCTCGACGTCCTGGTGTGCACGACGCTCGGATCGGTGGTCGGCGCGCTGGCCTTGTACGCCGTCGGGGCGATGCTCGGCCGCGAACGCACGCTGGCCATCGCGGGCAAGCTCCCCCTGATCAAGATCACCGACATCGAGAAGACCGAGGCGTTCTTCCAGCGCCACGGCCGCAAGACCGTGTTCTTCGGCAGGATGATCCCCATCTTCCGCAGCCTCATCTCCATCCCGGCCGGCGTGGAGCGCATGCCGCTGCCGATCTTCACGCTGCTCACCACGGCCGGCAGCCTCATCTGGAACACCGTCTTCGTGATGGCCGGCTACCTGCTGGGCGACCAGTGGCACCTGGTGGAGACCTACGCGGGGATCGGCAGCAAGGTCGTGCTCGGCCTGGTCGCCCTCGCCGTCGTGGTGTTCGTCGTGATCCGGCTGTCCGAGCGCCGCAAGGGGAGGCATGCGAGCCGCCGCTGAGGGGCTGCGCCTGGGCGGCGCGGTGGTCCTCGGCGCCGTCACCGCGCCGGCCGAGCTGGCGTTCCTGCTGCTCACGCTGCCGTTCCTGGGCAACCCCAACGTGTACGCCGCCGCGCGGCGGCTGGCCAGGATGGAGGCCCGCCGCCTGCGCCTGGACCTGACGGCGCTCGACGCGCTGACGGACGGGCGCGGCAAGCGCGCGGCCGGATACCTGGCCGCGCGGGCGCCGGTCGGGGTGCTGGGCGGCCTGGTGATCCTGCTGCTGGTGTACGGGATCTCGGTCGGCGTGCAGATCACGGTCGCCTGGGCGAACGGCGAGCCGTTCGACGGGATGGTGCCGTCGGCGCCGTTGGTGACCTACTTCGGCGTCGCCGGGTTCGTCGGGCTGTTCCTGGTGCTGTCGGGCCTGGCCGGCGTGCACGCGCTGGAGTCCACGCTGGCCAGGCGGATGCTCGGCCCCGACCCCACCGAGGTGCTGCGGCGCCGGATCGCCGAGCTGGCCGAGAGCCGGGCCGGCATCGTGGCGGCGGTCGACTCCGAGCGGCGCAGGATCGAGCGCGACCTGCACGACGGCCTGCAGCAGCGGCTGGTGGCGCTGTCGATGCTGATCGGCCGCTCCCTGCGCGGCCGTACCGAGCTGATGGAGCAGGCGCACCGGGAGGCGCAGCAGGCCCTCGCCGAGCTGCGCGAGGTGGCCTGGCGGGTCTACCCGAGCGGGCTCGACTCGCTCGGGCTGGGCGAGGCGCTGGCGGGGGTGGCGGAACGCTCCAGCGTCCCGGTCAGGGTAGATTGCCGCCTGGAGCGGCGGCCCCCGATGGCGGTGGAGACGGCGGCGTACTTCGTGGTCTGCGAGGCCGTGACGAACGCGGCCAAGCACGCCGGCGCCACGCTCATCACGGTCGAGGTGCGGGAAGAGGAGGAGACGGCGGTGCTCGTACGGGTGACCGACGACGGCTCGGGCGGCGCCCGGCCGGCCGGGAGCGGCCTGTCGGGGCTGGCCCGGCGGGTGGCGGCGCTCGACGGCCGGTTCGAGGTGACCAGCCCGGCGGGCGGGCCCACGACGATCACGGCGGTGCTGCCGTGCGGGTGATCCTCGCCGAGGACTCCACGCTGCTGCGCGAGGGCCTGGTGCGGCTGCTGCTGGAAGAGGGCCACGAGGTGCCCGCCGCCGTCAGCGACGGCCAGGCGCTGGTGGCGGCCGTGGACGAGCACCGTCCCGACATCGTGGTGGCCGACGTGCGCATGCCGCCCACCCACACCGACGAGGGGCTGCGGGCGGCGCTGGAGATCCGGCGCCGCTGGCCCGAGATCAAGGTGCTGGTCCTGTCGCAGTACGTGGAGAAACGCTACGCCACCGAGCTGATGAGCTCCGACGTGGACGGCGTCGGCTACCTGCTCAAGGACCGCGTCGGCCAGGTCGGCGACTTCCTCGACGCGCTGGAACGGGTCGGCGCGGGCGGCGCGGCGTTCGACCCCGAGGTGGTGCGGCAGCTCCTGGCGCGCACCACCCAGGTCGACCCGCTGGCCCGGCTGACGGCCCGCGAGCGCGAAGTGCTCGAACGGATGGCGCAGGGGCTGACCAACGCCTCCATCGCCCAGGAGCTGCACGTGTCGCAGAGCGCGGTGGAAAAACACGTCAACTCGCTGTTCGACAAGCTGAACCTGTCGCACACCAGCGGTTACAGCCGTCGCGTGCTCGCCGTGCTGCACTTCCTGGAGTCGTGAGCCTCACCAGCTCGCGTCGCTGATCGGCTCCAGCCTGAACTTCTCGTTGTCGTCGCCGCCGGAGTCCCACTGGATCAGCCGGGCTCCGGCGTCGCGGCTGGCGTACTCGATGGCCAGGACCTTGCCCGAGTGCCTGGCCACCAGCCGGTAGTAGCCGTCGCCGGCGTCACGCAGCTCGAACCTCTCGTTGGCGTCGGAGCCGGAGCTCCACTGGATCACCCGGGCGCCGTTGCCCGTGCTGGCGCCCTCGACGGCCAGCACCTTGCCCGAGTGCTTGGCCACGATCCGGTAGGAGCCGTCGCCCGCGTCGCGCAGCTCGAACTTCTGGTTGTCGCCGCCGCCGGCGTTCCACTGCACCGCCTGGGCGCCGTTGCCCGTGCCGGCGCCCTCGATGTCGATGGCCTGGCCGGAGTGCTTGACGATCAGCCGGGCCCGCGGCGGAATCTGCGGCGGGGCGGGCGGGGCGTCGCTGGGGTAGGCGTCGGTGATGCAGGTGTCCGGGTCGCGCACCACCCACTCCGTCAGCGTGGTGCCGTCCAGCCGCGTCAGGACGTACTTGTCCTCCTTGTACCAGATGGTCTCGGACACGCGCTTGCCCGCCGGGTAGGTGCGCGACACGGTGTCGGTACGGGAGGACTCCTGCGTGGTGCTGGTGGAGGTGGTCACCTTCAGCTCGGCGCTGACCGTCGCGCTGAGCGAGCCGGAGAAGCCGCCGTAGCCGAAGGACGCCTCGGCCGTCACCGAGATGCCCACCGTCGACTCCACCTCCTTGGCGTTGGTGGTGCTCAAGCCCACCCGCACCTCCTGGGTCTTGGTGTATTCGGAGGCGCCGCCGTGCTCGAAGAAGTAGACCAGCTTCCAGTAGCCGTAACGCGACAGCAGGTAGTACGGGCTCTCGGCCGACTGGCGCTCACGCGGCAGCGCCGGGTCGGCCACCATCACGAACGGCAGCGCGACCCGGCCGATGAGCACCGGCTCGGTCTGCGTCTTCGCGGGCTGCTTGTAGGAGGTCAGGCGGACGATGTCGCCCACGTCGGCGGGGTCACGCTCGACGTGCCCCGCGTCGAGGACCGTCTTGTACTCGTCCTCGATCTCCAGGTTCCACACCTCGGCCGCCTCGGCGGTGTTCTGCAGGTAGTACTGCTCCACCGGCGCGCTGAGCTTGCTGCTGTTGCCGGACACGTTCATGTACAGGCCGCTGCGCTTGTTGACGATGTGGTAGCCGCCGCCGGGCGCCTCGCGCAGCATCCACGTGTGCATCGTCGCCCCGTCGGTCAGCTGCTCCAGACCGGCCGAGGGCTGGGCGCTGTTGGACGCGACGTTGGCCAGGTGACCGCTGCGCTTGTTGACCAGCAGGCAGGTGCCCTGGTCCAGCGGGAACAGGTGCCAGACCTGGCTGGGCCTGTTCAGGTCGCTCTGCAGGGACCAGGTCTCCAGCTTGGCCGACGAACCCGTGCTGTAGGCGGCGACGTTCAGCACGTTGCCGCTCTTGCGGTTGCGAATCACGTACGTGCGCCCAGCGGTGAGAGCCGCCATGAATGCCTCCTCGGCGAGGGGGAGATCTTCGAGGGCCGGCCCGGACACAGGACGGGCCGGCCCGCCAGTGATCGGTCACCACGCTCGGCTGCGCACCTCGACCATGCCCCCGTGCGGACCTCCTTTCCGCGTGGCGCCCTCCAGCATCCGCCCGCCCGGCGGGGCCGTCACCAGTCACGCGCCGTCCAGAACAGGACACTTGCCGTCAGCGCTCGGGCGGCCGTCAGCGCTCGGGCGGCCGTCAGCGCTCGGGCGGCCGTCAGCGCTCGGGCGGCCGTCAGCGCTCGCGTGGTCGTCAGCGTTCGCGTGATCGTCAGTGCTCGGGCGGCCCTCAGTGCTCGCGCAGGACGAGGCTCGCCTCCTCGCCGGTGACCGTGAGCTCGGCCAGCCCGCCGATCGGGACGGTGGCCAGCGGGTAGGTGTGGCCGATGTCCAGGTTGGCCAGCACCGGCACCTCCCGCAGGGCCGGCTGGGTGGCGACGATCTGCTCCAGCAGCGGCCGGGTGACGTGGCTGGCCGGCTGAAAACGTCCGATGGCCAGGCCGCGCACCCCAGCGGCGCCGGGAAGCTGCAGCAGGGACGTCAGGTTGCGGGCGAAGGTCGCCGCGTGCGACTCGAAGTCGTCCTCCAGCACCAGAATCGCGCCGTCCAGTGACGGCATGTACGGGGTGCCCCGCAGCGCGCCCAGGGTGGCGAGGTTGCCGCCGACGATCCGTCCTTCGGCGGTGCCGGGGCGCAGCCGCCACCAGCCCTCGTTGGGGACGAGCTCACGCTTGTCCTGGTCGAGGAACCACAGGTCGTCGCTCCAGGCCTGCGAGGGCTCCAGGGCGACCGGGCCGGAGCCGAACATGACCTCGGTGAACCAGCGCAGGGTCGGCTCGAAGTGGTCGCGCATGCCGAACGTCGACCAGTGCGGCCCCGAGTAGGTGACCAGGCCGGTGCGGGCGAGGATGGCGTTCTGCAGGGCGCTGATGTCGGAGTAGCCGCACAGGATCTTGGGGTTGGCGCGGATGAGGTCCCAGTCCAGGTACGGCAGCAGCTCGTTGCTGTTGTATCCGCCGATGACCGTGATGATCGCCGCGACGGCCGGGTCGGCGAAGGCGTCGTGCAGGTCGGCGACCCGGGAGGCGACGGCCGAGGAGTCGAAGGCGTCGCGCTCGTCCACGTGGCGGCCGTAGGTGAGGGTGAGGCCGAGCTCGGCGAAGCGGGTCTCGATGAGGCCGGTGTGGTCGTGCTCGGTCACCATCGCGCGGGACCTGGACGGGGCCACGACCCGCACCACATCGCCCCTGGTCAGCTTGCGGGGATAGGTCATGTGCATGCACCTTATCGGCCTTTCATCCGCATTGCTGCACCGACAGAACGGCTTGCCTTGACAATTATTTTTTTCGGTGGAAGGCTGAGGCCACCGCAGAGAAGGCAAGGAGCCAGCACCATGAGAAAGATCGTCGCGAACCTGTTCATCTCGCTCGACGGCGTCGTCGAGGCGCCCGAGACCTGGCACTTCCCCTACCTCGACGACGAGATGGGCCAGGCCGTCGCCGCCCAGATGGCAGCCGCCGACGCCCTGCTGCTCGGCAGGCACACCTACGACGTCTTCGCCGCCCACTGGCCGCTCCAGGACTCCGCCAAGGACCCCATGGCCGCCACGCTGAACGCCGCCCCCAAGTACGTCGTCTCCACCACCCTGACCGACCCCGCCTGGCAGAACACCACCGTCATCAACGCCGACCCGCGCAAGGAGCTGCTCCGGCTCAAGGAGGGCCCCGGCAAGGACATCGGCATGAGCGGCAGCCCCACCCTGGTGATCTGGCTGCTGCGCGAAGGCCTGCTCGACCAGCTCAACCTGATGGTGCACCCCATCGTGGTCGGCGGCGGGCAGCGCCTGTTCCAGGACGGGATCGGGCAGATCCCCCTCAAGCTCACCCGATCCGAGACCTTCAGCACCGGCGTGCTGAACCTGACCTACACGAGGGCCTGACCATGCCTGCCAAGACCGTCGCCGAGAAACTGCTCATCAAGCCGGGCGCCGCCGTCTGGATCTCCGAGGACGCCCACCGCCCGCTCGTGGAGCCGCTGCCCGGCGGGGCCCGCCACGCGAGCGCCGTGAAGGAGGCGGACGTGGCGGTGTTCTTCGCCGCCGACGCCGCCGCGGCCCGCCGGCTGCTCGACGAGCAGCGCGCCGCGCTCACCGAGCCCGGCATCGTCTGGATCGCCTACCCCAAGGGCAACAAGTCGGACATCAACCGCGACACGTTGTGGCCGATCGTGGGGGAGTACGGGCTGCGGCCCAACGGGCAGGTGGCGGTGGACGAGGTGTGGTCGGCGATGCGCTTCCGGCCGCTGAAGGAGGGCGAGCCGCCGTTCACCGGAGGCCGCGCCTGACCCCGTCCCACCGCCCGCGCCTGCTCGTGGGGCGGCTTGCTCCCGGCGCGCAGACCTGCGACACTCCGGCCAGGTCCGATCTTCGCCGCCGGAGCACCGCCGGCGAGGTCCAACGAGGAGGGCCGATGAGCGCGCACACAGGGCACCCCCACGACCCGGCCACCCCGTACGCCTTCGACAACGACGCGCCCGACGCCGACCGGGTGCTCAGCTCGCTGGGCGAGATGCTCGACGAGTACACGACCGCCAGGCTGGCCCGGCTCGGCGTCGCCGAGGGCGCCCGCTGCCTGGAGGCAGGCGCAGGCGCGGGCACGATCGCGGCCTGGCTCGCCGACCGCGTCGGACCGGAGGGCGAGGTGATCGCCACCGACGTCAAGCCCCAGCACGTACGCCCGCACCCCCGGCTCACGGTCATCCGCCACAACGTCGCCGCCGACCCGATGCCCGCCGGCAGCTTCGACCTCATCCACGCCCGGGCCGTGCTGCAGCACGTGCCGCAGCGCCGCGAGGTGCTCGCCCGGCTGGCCGGCTCCCTCGCGCCCGGCGGGGTGCTGCTGGTGGAGGAGCTGGAGGCGCGGTGGGCCGCGTCCGTGCTCGACACCCCCGACCCGCGCGCCCACGACGTGTTCGCCGCCTACGAGCGCGGCATCCGCGCCGTCCTGCGGGCCAACGACAACGACCTCGACTGGTGCCGCCACGTGCACGCGGCGATGACCGGGACCGGGCTGAGCCGGGTCGAGACCGAGGTGTGGCAGCGCTCGTGGAGCGGCGGGACCGGTGTGTGCCTGCTGGCCCACTTCGGCAGCAGGGAGCTGGCGCCGCAGCTTTCGGAGGCCGGGATGGAGGCCGGGGACCTGCACTTCCTCGCGGAGATCTCGCTGGATCCGCGGCTGGTGATGCTCGGCATCCCGCTGCTGTCCACGTCGGGCGTGCGCGCGGAGTAGGCGTCCGCGAGCGGTCGCCTACGCACGCTTACCCACGAGCCAGCGCCTACGCACGCTTGCCCACGAGCCGGTTCCTTCGCGCGGTTGCCTTCGCGTGGAGGCGATCATTACTGTGGACGGGAGCGTGCGAGGGCGCTGCCAGTCCGCGGGCAGGGAGTTTCCCACCTCGATCGACCACGTCGACGCACTGGACGTAGACCAGCCTCTTTCCGGCCGGGCGAGCGGACCTCGGTGACGGAGGAGGTCGCGATGTCCGCACGTCATTTCGAGCTGCCGGCCCGTCCGAGCCTGGAGTACTACCGCAAGCAGGCCAAACACCTGCACCACGCGCACGCGGCGGGCGAGGCGTCCGCCCGGGCGCGGGCCGCCGAGGTGCTGGGCGACCGGGCCGCCGGGCGGTTCCTGCTCAGCGACGCGCAGTTCGTGCTCGCGCAGGAGCACGGGTTCCGGACGTGGGCCGAGTTCCGCGCCCACCTCACCGGCCGTCGCGCCACCGAGGACCGGCCGGTCTCCCGGTTGATGGGCGTCCAGCCGGACACGTACGCCTCGATGGCCGACACCCTCCTCGCCGAGCTGCGCCGCGGCGACCCGGGCGCGCTGCGGCGGCTGCGCGCCTACGTGCCCCGCCACGCAAGCACCACCTCCGCCACCGCCCCTACCTCGCCCACCGCCTCCACCTCGACCTCCGCCACCGCCTCCACGACCTCCGCCACCGCCGCCTTCGCCTCCGCTACCACCCCGACCTCCGCTGCCGCCGCGATCGTCGAGCTTCGGGACGCGCGGCTGGTCATCGCCCGGGAGCTGGGCTTCCCGACCTGGCGGGAGCTGATGTCGTACACCGAGAAGTCCCAGCGCGACCTCGGCGCCCACCGGGAGGAACGCCGGCGGCTGCACCGCGAGGCCGAAGCCCTGCTGGCGGGCGACGCCGACCGCCTGGCCCGGGTGACCACCGCGCAGGCCGCGACCCTGCTGCGCATGCTCGCGGCCCCCGAGCCGCTCCCCGGCGTCCGGCTCGGCAGGGACCTCGGTGTGCCGCGCGCCGGGGTGGAGGTCCTGCTCGGCAAGGCCGCCGACCTGGACCTCCCGCTCATCTGGGCGGCCCGCTCCGGCAGGCTCGCGTACGTGCGGCTGCTGCTGGACGCCGGCGCCGGCCCCGGCACCCGCGCCTGGGGCGCCACCCCGCTGGAGAACGCGATCTACCACGGCCACACGGACGTCGTCGACCTGCTCGCCGTCTACGCGATCGTCCCGGCGGCGCTGTGGACGTTCGCCGCCTGCGGGCGGCTGGATCTGGTGCGGGCGTGCTTCGACGCGGACGGCGTCCTCCGGCCGGACGCGGCGACTGCGCGCCCCGATCTGGCGGACACCGGCGCGGGTTTCCCGTCCCGGCTGCCCGCGACCGACGACCCGGAGGAGATCGTGGGTGAGGCGTTCGTCCACGCCTGCCAGCACGGCCGGATCGAGGTCGTGCGGTGGTTCCTCGATCGTGGCGTGGATCCGGACGTCGCACCCTACCTGGGGCGTACCGGCCTGCACTGGGCGATCCCGGCCGGTCGAGCGGACGTGGTCCGCCTGCTGCTGGAGCGCGGCGCCGACCCGTCCATCCGCGACGATCTTCTCCAGGCCGATGCCGAGGGGTGGCTGAACCTCTGCTTCGGCACCCGCCCGGACGATCCCGTGGCCCGGCGGCTGCGCGAGCTGGTCTCGCGATGAGCGCGGCCGGCGCCGCCCCGCTGGACTCTCCCCCGGAGGGAGACCCGACCATATGGGGGGTTCGGAGCGAACGGGAAGGGACGAGGCATGACCATCGTGCAGGGCATCGAGGCCCGCGGTATGCACCACTGCGAGACGACCGCGCTGGGGGTGCTGCTGCGGCACGAGGGGCTGGAGCTGTCCGAGCCCATGCTGTTCGGGCTGGGCTCGGGCCTGTCGTTCGTCTACTGGGACGCCAGGAGCATGCCGTTCCCGTTCCTCGGTGGCCGCGTCAAGCCGTTCGAGCTGACCCGGAACCTGGCGTCCAGGCTGGGGCTCACGCTGACGGTCCAGGAGACCGCCTCGCCGCGCAAGGCGTGGCAGAACGTGACCGCCTCCATCGACGCGGGCAGGCCGGTCGGGCTCCAGCTCGACTCCTTCCACCTGGACTACTTCGGCACCAAGGTGCACTTCGGCGGGCACGTCGTGGCCATGTACGGCTACGACGAGCACGACGCCTACCTGGTCGACACCGGCCAGCAGGGCGGAGCGGTGCGTACGGGGCTGGCCGGGCTGGCGGCGGCGCGGGCCGAGCGCGGCCCGATGACGGCCAGGAACCGTTCCTTCACCCTCGCACTGCCGCAGCGCCCGCCGTCCTGGCAGGACCAGATCGTGCCCGCCGTCCGGCACTGCGCCGAGGCCTTCCTCGCCGCGCCCATCGCCAACCTCGGCCACCGCGGCATCGCCAAGGCGGCCAAGCTGGTGCCGGGCTGGCTGCGCCGCGCGGCCGAGCCGCGGCGGGACCTGCCGCAGGCCGCCCTGCTCATGGAGCGGGGCGGCACCGGCGGCGCGCTGTTCCGTGTCCTGTTCCGCGACTTCCTGGACGAGGGCGCTCGGCTGGTCGGCGGCGGCGGCCTGCGCACCGGTCACCGGCTGTACGCCGAGGCGGCCGTCCTGTGGACGGACGTGGCGGCCCTGATCGCCAAGGCGGGCGAGAGCGGCGACGCCGCACCCCTGGAGCAGGCGGGCACCCTGCTGGGCGACCTCGCCCGCATCGAGGAGGAGGCCATGGAGGTGCTGCGCCGCCTCTAGACGAGTAAGTCCTAAGTCGCTGCGGTGTGGAGTGCGTTCATGACGAAGGGTGTTGACGATCGGTTTGTGAAGACAGACCTCAACACCCTTCTCACCGCACTGTACGTCAGGATCGACGACTGGCTCGGGCACCAGCCGCGGCTGGGACGCAAACCGAAACTGACCGATGCCGAACTGCTCACCCTGGCCGTCGCCCAGGTGCTGCTCGGCATACACTCCGAGGCCCGCTGGCTGCGCTACGTCCCCGAGCACCTGCCCGGCGCCTTCCCCTACCTGCCCGGCCAGTCCGGCTACAACAAACGCCTGCGTAAGACCCTGCCGCTGTTCAAACGCGCGATCCGGGCTCTGGCCTGCGACACCGACCTGTGGGCCGACCCCGTGTGGGTGGCGGACTCCACCCCGATCGAGTGCGGCCGTTCCCGCCCCACCGTCCAACGCTCGGAGCTGGCCGGCTGGGCCGGCTACGGCTACTGCCGCTCCCACTCACGCTACTTCTGGGGACTGCGCCTGCACCTGATCTGCACCCCCGCCGGCCTGCCGATCACCTGGGCGCTGGCCACCCCCAACCTCGACGAACGGCAGGTGCTGATGGCCATCTGCGCGCACGACCCGGACCTGCTCGCCGACCGTCCCGGCCTACAACCGCGACACCGGCCAGCCCGTCACCCGATCACTGATCGCCTACGATCACTAACCCGACTTAGGAATCACTCGTCTAGCTCTTCGCCCGGCACGTCGGCCCAGGCCACCCGGGTCCGCCTCGCCTCACGACGCGATGGCCGGCCCGGTGACATGTTTTCAGGCAGGACACCCATCCGTTACGCGGACGGCTCCGAAGCTGTTGTGGCCGGTGCTGTGCCGGCAGGGGCAGGAGGGGCTGCATGGGAGCGCGTGACCGATCGGCGGTGGGCGAGGACCGCCAGGACGGCGGCCCGCCGGGCCTGGAGGAGCTGCTGCAGGCGGTCGGCAAGGGCGATCGCGGCGCGTTCGAGCGGCTGTACGAGGTGCTGGCGCCGCGGGTGTACGGGCTGGTGCTGCGGGTGCTGCGGGATCGGGCGCACAGTGAGGAGGTGGCGCAGGAGGTGCTGGTGGAGGTGTGGCGCAGCGCTGCCCGCTTCGAGCCGGGCAAGGGGTCGGGGCTGGCGTGGGTGCTGACCATCGCGCATCGGCGGGCGATCGACCGGGTGCGTGCGGCGCAGGCGGGCACGGACCGGGAGGAGCGGGCGGCGCGGCTGGAGCCGCGCGGGTCGTTCGACGAGGTGTCGGATCTGGTGGTGGGTCGGCTGGAGGGCTCCCCGCTCGGGTTCGCGCCACCAGCCCCAAAGTAACTGTGCGTAATGTTTCTGGTTCATTACGTAGTGGTCACGACCAGTGGGCGGGCAGCACGATCGAGTATCACCGATCTCAGGTCCGCCAGTTCCACGGCTTCCGGCAGCCGACGGTCGCCGACGAGGAGAAGCTGATCTTCTGGCTGGCCGGCGAGATCTGCCCGGTGGAGACCGCACGGGAGCGGTTGCGGGCCGCGCTGCTGGCCCGCTGCCGGGAGGAGCGGCTGGAGCCGCCCGCGGCCAAGCGCATCGAGCGCCTCGCGGGAGCGGCCGAGGCGATGTTCGAGCGGGAGTTCACCGCCACCACCGTCCAGCGGTTGCCGGCCGCGGCCGTCACCGCGCTGGAGGACTTGATCACGGTTCCCGATCCCGTCCCGGAGGGCGAGGAAGAGGGCGGTGAAGGGAGGCGCGGCGCTGCGCAGCTTCTTGCAGGAGCTGAAGGAGGACCCGGGGCCGCTGCAGCGGGAGACGCTGCTGGCCGAGATCGTCAAGCTGGAGCGGGTCAAGGCGATCGGGCTGCCGGAGACGCTGTTCGAGGGGACCTCGGAGAAGGTCGTGGAGGCGTGGCGGGCGCGGGCGATGCGCATGTACCCCCTCCGACTTCGCCGCCGCGCCGGAGTCGATCCGGCTGACCCTGCTGGCGGCGCTGTGCTGGGTGCGCAAGACGGAGATGATCGACGGTTTGGTCGAGTTGCTGATCCAGCTCGTGCACAAGATCAGCGTGCGGGCCGAGCGGAAGGTCGAGAACGAGTTGAGCAGCGAGTTCCGGCGGGTGCAGGGCAAGCACGGCACTCTGGCCCGGCTCGCCCAGGCCGCCCTGGACCTGCCCGAGGAGCTCGTCCGCACGGCGATCTACCCGGTGGTGGGCACGGCCACGCTGGCCGACATCATCGCAGAGGCCAAGGCGAACGAGAAGGAGCTGCGGACCCGGGTGCGGGTCAGGCTGCGCGGCTCCTACTCGCGCCACTACCGGCGCGGGCTGCCCAAGCTGCTGCGCGCGCTGGGCTTCCGCTGTAACAACACCACCTTCCAGCCGGTGATGGACGCGCTGGCGCTGCTGGAGCGCTACGCCGACTCCGAGGCCGTCTTCTACGATGCCGCCGAGACGATGCCGATCGAGCACGTGGTGCCCGAGGACTGGCAGGAGGCGGTGGCCGACGAGCACGGCCGGATCGAGCGCATCCCGTACGAGTTGTGCGCGCTGGTCGCGCTGCGCAAGGCCCTCCGTCGCCGGGAGATCTGGGTTGAGGGCGGCAAGACCTGGCGCAACCCCGAGGCCGACCTGCCGGCCGACTTCGACGACAACCGGGACGTGCACTACGAGGCTCTGGCCAAGCCGCGCGATCCGGCGGCGTTCATCGCCGACCTGCAGCGCCGCCACACCGCCGCGCTGAACCGGCTGGAGAGCGCGCTGCGTAAGGGCACCACCGGCGGGGTGGCGATCACGCGGAGGAAGGGCGAGCCGTGGATCAGCGTGCCGCCGCTGGACAAGCAGGAGGAGCCGACCGGCCTGAAGGCGCTGAAGGCGGAGATCTCCCGCCGGTGGGGCGTGATCGACCTGCTGGACGTGCTCAAGGACGTCGCCCACGTCACCGGCTACCCCGCCGCGTTCACCTCGGTGGCCTCGCGCACCGTCACCGAGGAGGCGGTGCTGCAGCGACGGTTGCTGTTATGCCTGTACGGGCTGGGTACGAACGTCGGGATCAAGCGGGTGGCCGCGGCCGCGCTGCCGGTGGGCCAGGCCGACACCGAGGCGGCGCTGCGGCGCACCCCGCCGGCTGTTCATCAACCGCGACAACCTGCGCGGCGCGAGCCGCCTGATCGTCAATGCCACGCTGACGGCGCGCGATGTGGCCCTGTGGGGCGAGGGCACCTCGTGCGCGTCCGACTCGCGCAAGTTCGGCTCGTGGGCGGCCAACGCGATGACCGAGTGGCATCAGCGCTACGGCGGGCCTGGGATCATGGTGTACTGGCACGTCGAACGACGGTCGGTGTGCATCTACAGCCAGGTCACGAGCACGACCGCTTCGGAAGTGGCCTCGATGATCGAGGGCCTGCTGCGGCATCTGACCGACGCCGACATCGATCGCCAGTACACCGATGCGCACGGCGCTTCCATCGTGGGGGGCGCCTTCTCCGAGCCGCTGGACTTCAAGCTGCTGCCCCGGTTGAAGAACATCGGCTCGGCGCGGCTGTACCGGCCCGGGACCGGTGAGGACGAGGCGTGGCCGCGCCTGGAGACGGTGGTGTCGAACAAGACCATCGACTGGGATCTCATCGCCCGCCATTACGATCAGATGATCAAGTACGCGACCGCGCTGCGGCTGCGGACCGCCGAGTCCCACCAGATGCTGCGCCGCTTCACCCGCGGCGGTCCCAAGCACCCTACCTACCAGGCGATCGAGGAGCTGGGCCGGGTCATCAGGACGATCTTCATCTGTGAGTACCTCGCGGATGAGGAACTCCGGCGTGAGATCGGCGAGGGCCTGAACGTGGTGGAGAACTTCAATTCCGCCAGCAAGGACCTGTTCTACGGCAAGGCCGGGGATCTGACCGGCGACGATCGCGAGCACGCCGAGGTCTCGGCGCTGGCGCTGTACCTGCTGGCCGCCGCCATCACCTCCCTCAACACGCACCTGATCCAGATGGTGTTGCGTGATCCGGCGTGGAAGAAGCAGCTGAGCCCGGCCGACCGGCGGGGGCTGAGCGCCCTGTTCTGGTCGCACCTGAACCTGTACGGCCGCTTCGAGCTCGACATGAACCGCCATCTGGAGCTGGGAGACGCCGTCGCCGGTTCACCGCCGTGACCAGCGCGACGGGCGGTCAGCAGCAGAATTTCAGATAACCCTGCAGATCGGCGAGGATCCGGCCGACGCTGTCGCGGTCGCCCCGATACAGCACCTCCTTGCCGTCGCGGCGGGAGGTGACGATGCCGCCGCGGCGCAGCAGGGCGAGTTGCTGGGAGGCGGCGGACTGGCTGATGCCGGCGCGCTCGGCGACCTGGTTGACCGACAGTTCGGCGCCCTGGGCGAACAGCAGCATGATCTGCTGGCGTCCGGGGTTGGCCAGGGCCTTGAGGAAGTCCTGGGCGGCCTGCGGCAGCTGCGGCGCGCACGCGGCACCCGCCGTCCCGCCCGCCGGCACATCCGTCGGCGCGGCTGATGATGTTGTGGTCTCGGCCATGCCCGCTCCTTCCTGTCCACCGCACCCTACCGTCATACCAACTTATTGACATATTAGAAAATGACGGTACGTTCTGCGGCATGCCCATCGACAACGACCGCATCCTGATCGTCGGGGCCGGGCAATCCGGCCTGGCCGCCGTGCACGCCGCCCTGGAGCAGGGGCTACGGCCCGTGCTGCTGGAAGCCTCCGGCCGGGCCGCCGGGTCCTGGCCGCGCTACTACGACAGCCTCGCCCTGTTCTCACCCGCCCGCTACAGCAGCCTGCCCGGCCTGCCCTTCAGCGGCGACCCCGAGCGTTACCCGCGCCGCGACGAGGTCGTCGCCTACCTGGAGCGCTACGCCGCCGCCCTGATCGAGCGCGGCGCCGAGCTGCGCACCGGCGCCCGTGTCGAGGCCGTTCACCCCGCCGGCGAGCCCGGCCAGAGCGGCTTCCTCGTGCGCCTGGCCGACGGACAGGAGCTGACCGCCCCGGCCGTCATCGCGGCCAGCGGCTCCTTCGGCCGCCCGCACCGGCCCGCCCTGCCCGGCCTGGACACCTTCGCCGGGCCGGTGCTGCACGTCGCCGACTACCGCTCGCCGGCCTCGCTGCCCGGCGAGCACGTCGTGGTGGTCGGGGCGGGCAACTCGGCGGTCCAGGTCGCGCACGAGCTGGCCATCGACTCGGCCGCTGGGCGCCGGGTGACGCTGGCCAGCCGGGCGCCGATCCGTTTCGTCGAGCAGCGCCCGCTCGGCCGGGACCTGCACTTCTGGTTCCACGTAACTGGGTTCGACCGGCTGCCGCTGGCCCGCGCGGAGGCTCCGCCCGCCTCGCCGGTGCTGGATGACGGCCGCTACCGCCAGGCGCTGCGCGAGGGCCGCTACACGCGCAAGGCGATGTTCACCCGGCTCGATGGCGATCGCGCGGTCTGGCCCGACGGCCACGAACGCGTCGACGCGGTGCTGCTGGCCACCGGCTACCGGCCGAACCTGCCCTACCTCACCGGCCTGGGCGCAGTAGACGCCGGCGGGCATCCCCGCCAGCGCCGCGGCCTGTCCCTTACCTATCCCGGCCTGGGCTACCTGGGCCTGGAGTGGCAGCGCACCCCGTCCTCCAACACGCTGCGCGGGGTCGGTGCCGACGCCCGCCGCGTCGTGGCCGCGCTCGCCCGCCACGCGCGCGGAGGCCGCCTGCATGCCCGCGCGGGAGCGGCAACACCTCCGCACGCCCGCTGATTAGATATATATCTAATTTGACACTTCTCTAATCCATCGGGCATCCTGCCGTCGAAGCTACTTAGACATTCTTCAAAACAACCCGGGCTGGACACGGCCCGCGCAACCATGAGGAGACGCGTCATGAGCGGATGCTGCGGTCCCACCGCCGTCGAACTGGAGCCCAGCCGCCAGGCCGGCCAGCCCGGTGACCTGCCCGTCGTGGTCATCGGCGCCGGCCCGATCGGCCTGGCCGCGGCGGCCCACCTCGCCGAACGGGGCCTCGACTTCGTGGTGCTGGAGGCCGGTGAGCAGGCGGGCGCGTCGGTGGCCCAGTGGGGCCACGTCCGAGTGTTCAGCCCGTGGAAGTACAACGTCGACTCCGCCGCCCGCCGTCTGCTGGAGGCTGACGGCTGGAGCGCGCCCGACCCCGACTGGCTGCCCACCGGCGCCGAGCTCATCGAGGACTACCTGGCGCCGCTGGCCAAGCTGTTCGGTGACCGGGTCCGTACGGGCGCGAGGGTGAGCGCGATCAGCAGGCTCGGCTACGACCGCGTCCGCACCGCCGGCCGCGACGCGGCGCCGTTCCTGATCCGCCTGGCCGACGGCAGCGAGCTGCACGCCCGCGCCGTCATCGACGCCTCCGGCACCTACACCACCCCCAACGTGCTCGGCGCCTCAGGCCTGCCCGCCCACGGCGAGGCCGGCGCGGCGGACCTGGTCGACCACGCGCTGCCCGACGTGCTCGGCACCGACCGCGACCGCTACGCCGGCAAGCACGTCCTGGTCGTCGGCGCCGGCCACTCGGCCGCCACCACCCTGCTCGCCCTGGCTCAGCTGGAGGACACCCCGATCACCTGGGCGATCCGCGCGGGCAATGCCAGCCGCGCCTACGGCGGCGGCGAGGCCGACGCGCTGCCCGCCCGCGGCGCGCTCGGCACCCGCCTGCACGCCCACGCCACCTCCGGCCGGATCCGCCTGGTGACCGGCTTCTTCACCCACGCCATCGAACGCGACGGCGAGCAGATGCGGGTGATCAGCCGCGACCCGTCCGGCCACGAGCAGAGCGTGACAGCAGACCAGATCGTCAGCGCGACCGGTTACCGCCCCGACCACACCATCGCCGGCGAACTGCGCCTCGACCTCGACCCGATCCTCGGCTCCACCCGGGCGCTCGCGCCGCTGATCGACCCCAACGCGCACTCCTGCGGCACGGTGCCGCCGCACGGCGCTGAGGAGCTCGCACACCCCGAGGACGGCTACTACGCCGTCGGGGTCAAGAGCTACGGCCGCGCTCCCACGTTCCTGTTGGCCACCGGGTATGAGCAGGCCCGCTCCGTCGTCGCGGCGCTGGCGGGCGACTGGGAGGCCGCCCGGGACGTGCAGCTGGACCTGCCCGAGACCGGGGTGTGCTCCTCCAGTCTGGCCGAGGCCCAGGAGCAGCGGGCCGGGCTGGCCACCGGAGTCAGCGGCGGCCTGCTCGGCACTCCGCTGCCGCTGGCCACCGCCGGGGCGTCCCAGGGCGGCGGCTGCTGCGGCTGACGCCCACCGAACACCCCCGCCCGCTGCCGCACCCCCCTTCAAGGAGAAACCCCATGCCCGCCGCCGATCCTCTCGCCGCCTCGGTCGGCGGCGAGAGTGGCCCCCTTACCCTGCCGGGCCGCCCTTCAGGCGGTGATTGGCGGCTGGTGGCGGCGCTGGCCGTCACCCAGACCATCGGCTTCGGCGTGCTGTACTACAGCTTCTCGGTGCTGCTCACGCCGATGAGCCGGGACCTGGGCGCGGGCGCCTCACAGGTGTCGCTGGCGTTGACGGCCTCGGTGCTCGTCGCGGCGCTGGGCGCGCCGGTGGCGGGCCGCTGGCTGGACGCGCGCGGCGGGCGCGCCCTGATGACGGCGGGCTCGGTGCTCGGCACGGCGGCGCTGCTGGCCTGGTCGCAGGTGCACACCGTGGCGCAGCTGTACGCGGTGTTCGCCCTGATCGGCGTCGCCTCGGCCATGGTGCTGTACGAGGCGGCCTTCGCCGTCATCGTCGCCCGCTTCACCGCCCCGGCCCGCGCCACGGCGCTGCTCGCCCTCACCGTGGTGGCCGGGTTCGCCTCCTCCATCTTCATGCCGCTCACCGGCGCGCTGGCCCAGGCGCACGGCTGGCGCCAGGCCCTGATCATCCTCGCCCTGCTGTACGGCGCGACCGCCATCCCACTGCACGCCCTTGCCGTACGCCGGCCCCGCCCGGCCCGGACCGTGCCACCGGCGCCGGATCGCCCGGCACCGGCTCCCACCCCGGCCACCACCTCCGTTCCCGACCCGCCCCGAGGCGGGGCAGGCGAGCGGGCAGCGCTGGTGCGCACCGCCACCCGCCAGGCGGCCTTCTGGCTGCTGGGGGCCGCCTTCACCCTGCACGGCATCGGCGTGGCCACCATCTCGGTCCTGCTGATCACCTACTTGATCCACCTCGGCCACCCGCCGCTGCTGGCCGCGAGCGTGGCCGGGCTGCTCGGCGTGCTGTCGGTCACCGGCCGGCTAATCACCACCGGGCTGCAGCACCGCCTGCCCGCCGCGCTGATCGCCGCCGCCATCTTCGCCCTGCAGGCCTCGGCCGCCGCCGCGCTGCCGCTGATCGGCGCCACCACTACCGGCGCGATCGCCGCGGTGCTGCTGTTCGGGCTCGGCTTCGGCGTGGGCACCATCACCAAGCCGCACCTGCTGACCGAACGCTACGGCACCACCGCCTACGCCAGCTTGTCCGGCCGCCTGGCCCTGCCCGCCACCGTGGCCAAGGCCGTCAGCCCTGCCACCGCCCTGGCCGTCGCGCACGCCGCCGGGTACGGCTGGGTGATGACCGCCGTCACGCTGACCTGCCTGATCGCCGCCGCCGCGCTGGCCGGCTACCACCGCCTATCATTTAGACGAACGTCGAACCACCCGTCCGCATCGGAGGCTTCCGCATGACCGCCACCAGCCTGCCCCTCGTCCCGAAGAGTGCGGACGCGCAGGACACGGTGTGCTGCGCGCCGATCGCCCGCCAGCCGCTCGGCGAAGGCGAGGCCGCCGAACTGGCCGCGCTGCTCAAGGCGGTGGCCGACCCGGTCCGGCTGCGGCTGCTGTCCATGATCGGCTCGCACGCCGGTGGCGAGGCGTGCGTGTGCGACCTGACCGACGCCTTCGACCTGACCGCGCCCACCATCAGCCACCACCTGAAGGTGCTGCGCACCGCCGGACTGATCGGCAGCGAACGGCGCGGGACGTGGGTCTACTACTGGATCATCCCCGACCAGGTCGCCCGGCTCGGCGCGCTGTTCACCCCGCTGGCCGTACCTGCCGTCACCGGCTGAGACGTCGCGTCGCCGTCCTGGCACCGCGGGAGGCCGGGCGGGCGGTGGGGCCGACCTGCGCCGAACGACAGCCGGCTCCCTCTCCCTGGACGCATCAGTCCACGCCTGCCGGAGCATGGTCCTGTCCGGCAGACGTGGCCGGGATTACGGGTCGACCGATGCCACTGTGCCGCTGATCGGCCTTCCCACCTGCATGCTGACCTGGAGGTGCCGGTTCTGATCCGGCGGGCTCTGGCCGGGATCAAAGGTCGAGGACCATGAGACGAAGACGCGGCCCACCAAGAGCACGCCCTCGACCGGTTCCTCATCCAGGTGCACGACCGCTCTGACGAGCGGTGCCGACGCCAAGGCCGTCGCTCCGTCATGGCGGATGACGGTCAGACCCATGGCGAGCGGACTATGAGGCGCGTTCATGCGGCCGGTCACGTCGCGTGCGGTGATGAGGTCACGGCGAACGTGATCGCTATCGGCCCCTTCGAGGATTCCGAACCGTAGACATGCGGCCAGGTAGGAATGCTTGAGCAGAGCGAGCCGGTATCGGTTCTCATCAGGAAGCAGCCCGGCCAACTCGATCTCGCCGCTTCGAAGCATCTCGTCGATCGCCGGATCGATGTTCCCGCTCAGCAGGAACGCGAACTCGCCTTCGGGCGTCCACATGAGCGGGATGCGTGGGGTTCTTCTCGCGCTTTGGACGCCGGGCCCGGTGAAGCGCGGAAGCGTGATCATGTTGTCGTACCAGTCGATGAGGTCCGCCTCCACGTGACTGCCCAGCCTGTGGTTGCACGCAGCACACGTGAAGGTCAGCTTCTCCCCACCCATGGCCGCCGGCGGGACGTGTTCTTCCTCGGTTGCCGGATCTCCGCAGATGGGGCAGTGGTCGAAGACACGGCGGGAAATCGTATCGAGCAGGGTGATCCTCGCCGAAACCGATGGCCTCTGCGGCGTGGTCGACAGGTGCAGGACGCGTCCGTCGGACAGGTCCACCGACATCGCGTCCGATGCTCGGCTGCTCACGATCTGGGATCGTACCTGGGCGAGAGCAACGAGCGCATGGGCGTTTTGCGGTGCGCGCTTCCTGGCGCCGGCTTCATCGCGCCGGCTGCAGGCGGGCAGTTGCCGCACGGCGGCCCCCCTGCCAGGGTGCCGGGCGGAACCCTGGCCGGGGCGTGGCAGCCCCGCTTCACGCTTGGCCGGTAGGTTGCCCCGGGGCCGATGTCAGCTGCTAGCCGTCAGGCCGCTGGTGTGTGGGCTGCCGGGGCGCTGAGCGGTTTGCTGGGTGAAGTGCGCGGCCAGCGCCGTCATCTTGCCCAGGTAGCGGGCGGCCATCTGCAGGTGGGTGTAGGCGGTGTCCCTGTCCTCATCGACCGCGCGGCCGCGCGGGTGACCCTGAGCAGGTCAGCCACCGCATCCATGGTCAAGATGTCGCCCAGGTCGTCGGGCAGTGTGGGCGCAGCGGTTCCAGGCGGGCGCGCGGCGCCTGGAAGCGGGCGTTCTGGGAGCTCTTGGGATTGTCCAGCTCCTTGCGTAGCTTCTCTGCCGGGGTATCCAGCGCGGCGACCATCGCCTCGGCCACGACCAGGAAGACCTGCTCGGCGGCCACCCCGAGCATCACCGAGCTGGCCAGATGGCAGCCGGCGTTGAACGCCTGCAGCGATTCCTCCAGGTACTGGTAGGAGATGGGGTGCAGGTCCGGCGCCTGGCGGCGCATCCGGCGCAGATAACCTTCAGGATCGCACGGCTCCCACGGGCCGCCGCTGACGACCTTCAGGCCGCGCTCGGACTACTTCCACCGCCAGTTGTCCGCCGACGGCTGCTGATCGTGATCGATGTAGACCAACCCATCGGCGAGGAGCCCGTAGAGGGCCTCCCACACCTGGTGGGGCCGGCAGCCGGTGGCGGCCCGAATCGTCTTGGGCAGATAGGAGTCATGGAACCGGGGATCGGTGCCCCGCGTCGCTAACAGCTGAAGAACCTGGCTGCGGATCTGCATCCCGTCAGGGTAACCATCCGGACGCCCCTCGTACCGACCCGAAAAAGGGGCGATGGCCGCCTGGCGACGGCCCATCCTGCCGAACAACGGTGGACTGTTCAGCCGGGCAGCAACTCGCCGAGCAACTTCTCGACGCGGGCTCGGATGTCGTCACGGATGGCCCTGACAGCGTCGATGCCCTGCCCGGCCGGATCGTCGAGCGTCCAGTCCTCATACCGTTTGCCCGGGAAGACGGGGCAGGCGTCGCCGCACCCCATGGTGATCACGGCGTCGGATGCCTCGACCGCGTCGATGGTGAGCACTTTGGGCTGCTCGCCGGTGATGTCGATGCCCACTTCGCGCATGGCCTCGACCGCGACCGGGTTGACCTGATCGGCGGGCGCCGATCCGGCGGAGCGGACCTCGATGCGGCCTGCGGCCAGGTGGGTGAGCCAGCCTGCGGCCATTTGGGAGCGGCCGGCGTTGTGTACGCAGACGAACAGGACGGACGGCTTGCCGGTGACGGTCTCGGGGGCGTTCTCAGGCACGGGCGGGCTCCTCGGCGGTGGGGTGGAACAGGCGGCGGCCGGCCAGGCTGACGTAGACCAGGGCGACCAGGACAGGGACCTCGATGAGCGGGCCGACCACACCGGCCAGGGCCTGGCCGGAGGTGACGCCGAAGACGCCGACCGCCACCGCGATGGCCAGCTCGAAGTTGTTGCCGGCGGCGGTGAAGGCCAGCGTGGTGGAGCGCTCGTAGCCCAGGCCGATCAGCTTGCCGGCCAGGAACGAGCCGCCCCACATGAGAGCGAAGTAGGCCAGCAGCGGCAGCGCGATGCGGGCCACGTCGCCGGGCCGGGAGGTGATGGTGCCGCCTTGCAGGGCGAACAGGATGACGATGGTGAACAGCAGCCCGTACAGCGCCAGCGGCCCGACCTTGGGCAGGAACCGGGTCTCGTACCAGGTGCGGCCGCGGGCTCGTTCGCCGATCTTGCGCGAGGCGTAGCCGGCGACCAGCGGGATGCCGAGGAAGATGAGCACGTACTGGGCGATGTCCCAGGCTGAAACCTGCAGCGCGGCCTGCGGCAGGCCGAGCCAGCCGGGCAGCACCTGCAGGTAGAACCAGCCCAGCGCGCCGAACGCGACCACCTGGAAGACCGAGTTGAGCGCCACCAGCACGGCGGCGGCCTCGCGGTCGCCGCAGGCCAGGTCGTTCCAGATGAGCACCATGGCGATGCACCGGGCCAGCCCGACGATGATCAGCCCGGTGCGGTACTCGGGCAGATCCGGCAGGAAGATCCAGGCCAGGGCGAACATGACGGCCGGGCCGAGGATCCAGTTCAGCACCAGGGATGAGACGAGCAGGCGGCGGTCGCCGGTGACGGTGCCGAGCCGGTCGTAGCGGACCTTGGCCAGCACCGGGTACATCATCAGCAGCAGGCCGAGCGCGATCGGCAGTGAGATCTCGCCGATCTTCACCGCCTCCAGTGCGGTATTCAGCCCGGGTACGAGCCGTCCGAGCAGCAGCCCTGCGGCCATGGCCGCGATGATCCACACCGGCAGGAACCGGTCGAGGGTGGACAGGCCGGCGACAACGCCCTGCGCCGGCCCGGCAGCCGACGGCGCCGGCGAAGAGGAAGAGGACATGATGCTTGCTCCTCAGACGGTGGCGGGCACGTCGAGCAGGGCCGACAGCTCGCCCAGCGTCTCGGGCACCAGCCGGTAGTACACCCAGGAGGCGCGCCGCTCGGAGGTCAGCAGCCCAACCTCCTTGAGCACCTTCAGGTGGTGGCTGATGGTCGGCTGGGACAGCTCGAAGGCGCCGGTGATGTCGCACACGCACACCTCGCCGCCGGCCCGGCTGGCCACGATCGACACGATGCGCAGCCGTACCGGGTCGCCCAGCGCCTTGAACACCCGCGCCACCCCGGCCGCCTGCTCGGCGTCCAGCGGCTCGCGGGCCAGCGGCGGGCTGCACTCCAAGATCTCCAGCAGTTCCATCCGCCGCCCTCCCGTATAGACCTTCATCGAAATAGGTGCATGTCTATATTGTCATCAGCCGATGTGTGCTCCGCACGCGGGGGAGGGCAGGCCTCAGGAGATGGGAATCTCCAGGTCGGCCAGCAGGACGCGGACCCGGCGCTCGATGTCGTCGCGGATCGGGTGGATCTGCTCTGGCGTCTTGCCGTCCGGATCGTCCAGGTCCCAGTCCAGGTAGCGCTTGCCCGGGGAGACCGGGCAGGCATCCCCGCAGCCCATGGTGACCACCACGTCGGCGGCCTGGACGATCTCGCTCGTCCACGGCTTGAGGAACTCGCCGGTGATGTCGATGCCGCGCTCGCGCATGACCTCCACGACGGCGGGGTTGATCAGCTCGCCGGGTTCGGTGCCGCCGGACCAGCCAAGGGGGCGCCCTGCCGGCCAGGTGAGTGAAGAAGCCGAGCGCCATCTGGGAGCGGCCGGCGTTGTGCACGCACAGGAACAGCACGATCGGCACGCCGGCATCGTCCTTGCCCTCGACGCGGGCCAGCGCGCGCAGCCGCTGGCGGGCGAACCGCTCGGCCAGCAGCGGCAGGTAGTTGGCGATGATGGTACGACCGGCGAACTGGTCGTAGCTGGTGTGCAGGAACCGCTCGATGGTCTCGGTGCCGAAGATGCCGGCGAACTCGGTGGCGAGCGCGCGGGCTGCGGTGAGCAGGGCATGCTGCTGATCGACACTCAGATCAGCGTGGCGGTAGGTGCTGTCCATGAAGGGCTCCGGCGGCGTCGCTCATATCGACTGCTGTCGATATCGACAGCAGTCGATATCATGCAGGTGAACGCCGGTCGAACAGCGACTCTTGCGGGTCTCAGGCTCCGGTCACAGCACTGCGGCGTTCGATCAGGATCACGTCACGCCAGACGCCGTGGTGGCGGCCGATGCGCTCGCGGGTGCCCACCACCCGGAAACCGAGCGCCTGATGCAGGGACAGGCTCGCGGCGTTCTCGACGAACTGTCTCGCTCTGGATCCCGGCTGTTCGGCCCGCCGTGTCCTCAACGATCTCGCCGTCGACCCCGCCCAGATCAAGAAACACCTGGAGGAGTGGATCGCCCCCGTCCGGCGCCGCAGCCGGCGCCGCCGCGGCAAGACCGTCGATGGCCGGGCCTGCTCCTTCTGCGGCTGCACCACCCCCGGCCCCCTCGTGACCGGCCCCGGCGTCACCATCTGCGGCGGCTGCATCCACACCGGCCTGGAAATCCTCAACGCCCAGAACCGCGGCCAGCACACCGGCTGACGTTCTCATGCAGATGACGCGAACAGATCCCGGCGCATGCGCGGGAAGGCCGGAGCAGGCCTCGTAGGTCAGGTCGCCAAGGCGGCAGGGAGCATTCGCCCGACGGCCAGGATCCGCAGCAGGCTGGCCGGGACGGCGATCGCCACTGGCCACACCGGCCCCGGGGAGAGGGCAAGGACGCTGATCACCATCGAGAGGTCGAGCAGGATCAGCCCGAGCGCGGCGCCGGTCACGGCCCCGCGCGTCTGGCGGTAGGCGTGCGTGGCCAGGGCCGAGGCGGCGAGCACGCCCACCGCCGTCAGGAGCGCCAGACCGTAAAGGATCTTGACCGGCGCGGGCAGCGGCCAGGCCCACGCCTGCCCCGAGACCAGCGCCGTCGCCCAGATGGCGGCCATGACCGGGCCGGTGGCCAGCAACGTCAGGGCCATGCGCCGCCACGGTGAGGCGCGCACGAACGCGGCCGTGACCGCCTCGGCGTCGCCGAACTCGGCGATGGCCGCCCGGGCGGCGGCGCCGGGATCGCCGTGACGGCGCAGGTGATGCTCATACGACTCGTGCAGCCCGTCGGCCAGCTCCTCCACCGCTCGGGCGGGCAGGCGCTCGGCCAGGATGTTGAGCTGGGCGGAGATCAGCTCGTGGCCGGCCATGGCCGCGTCCCCAGTGCCGCCGTGATCGCGGTGGCGAACTCCTGCCAGCCGGTGCGCTCCCGGCTGAGCGCGGTACGGCCGGCCGCGGTGAGCTCGTAGCTGCGGCGGCGCCGGCCGCCGACGACCGACCAGTTGCCGGCGATGAGCCCGGCACGCTCCAGCCGGTGCAGCGCCGGATAGACGGTGCCGGTGGGCAGGTCGATGCGGCCTTCGGTGGCCTCGCGCAGCGCCTCCTTGACCGCGTAGCCGTGCCGGGGACCGTCTTCCAGCGCGGCCAGGAGCAGTCCGTCGAGGTGGCCTTTGAGCGCTTCGGCTCTCATAGGTAGTAACGCTATATCGAGCCTTCCCGTACGGCAACGGCCGGAGTAGCGTCCCTATAGGTAGCAATGCAACCTATAGGAGGCGTCGTGGACGTCCTCGGCATCCCGATCCCGGACGCCGGACCGGTCTTCCTGGTCGCGCTCGCCGTCCATGTCGTGGCCGGTCTGACCTGCGTGAGCTGCGGAGCCGTGGCGATGCTCGCCCGAAAGGGCGGTGCCAGGCACCGGCGTTACGGCCGGGCCTACCTCTGCGGGCTGGGGGTCGTGTTCTGCACGATGAGCGTGATGTCGGCGATCCGATGGCGGGACAACGCCCACCTGTTCGTCCTGGGCGTGCTGGCCGTCGCAGCCGGAGGCGCCGGATACCTGGATCGGCGCACGCGTACTTGCGACCGGCTGCACATCACCGCCATGGGGCTGTCGTACGTGGTGCTGCTGACGGCCTTCTACGTCGACAACGGCCCGCATCTACCGCTCTGGAAGCACCTGCCGGCCTGGACCTCCTGGGTGCTTCCCGCGCTGGCCGGGATCCCGCTCATCGCTCGCGCGATCAGGAAGAGGGAGCGCACACCGTGATCATCAAGCTGGCGGATGCGGCCGGGCTCGGCCGGGAACGCCTCGGCGGCAAGGCCGCCGCACTGGCCGTGCTGCTCGCCGAGGGTTTCCCCGTGCCGGACGGGTTCGTCGTCCCCGCCGATGCCGCCCCGTCCGCTGAGGAGGTGCGCCGCGCGGAGCAGGCCCTGGGCACCGGGCCGTTCGCCGTGCGTTCCTCGGCCGTCGCCGAGGACTTGCCGGACGCCTCCTACGCCGGACTGTACGAGACCTACCTGAACGTGCCCGCAGGTCAGGTCGCCGACGCCGTGACCCGCTGCCGCGCCGCCGCCCATACCCAGCGGGTGCTCGCCTACCACGCCCCCGGCCGTGGCGAGGGTGTAGGAGTGCTGGTGCAACCCATGATCGCCGCGCAGGCCGCCGGCGTGGCCTTCACCGCCAACCCGCTCAGCGGCGACCGCGACGAGGTGGTGATCACGGCCGTACATGGGCTGGGCGAGTCGCTGGTTGCCGGAACAGCGGTGGGCGAGGAATGGATCGTCCGCCGTGGCCGACTGCACCGCAGGGGGCGCCACGCGCGATCCGTGCTGGACGAACGCAAGGCGCGGGCCATCGCCCGCCTGGCACTGCGCGTCCAGGAGCGGTTCGGGACGCCCCAGGACATCGAATGGGCGATCGAGGCCTCACAACGACACGGGCGGGTGCACCTGCTGCAGGCGCGTGCCATGACCGCGCTGCCTGAGCCGGTGTCCTGGACGGCGCCAGAACCTGGGCTGTGGCTGCGCAACTTCCGGCTCGGCGAATGGCTGCCCGATCCGGTCACACCACTGTTCGCCGACTGGCTGCTTCGCCGCATGCACGAGGGCTTCCGCGCGGGCATGCATGACACGGCGGGCGCCGCGGTGAGCTTCCCGTACGCGATCGTCAACGGCTGGTACTACACCCACCCCACCCCCGCGCTCAGCGAACTACCGGGCGCGCTCATCCGCTCACGCGGCCGTCTGCTGCCGTTCATGCGCAACGCCCTGCTGCGCCCCGGCCGCAACCCCGCCGCCGCCCACCAAGCCCTCCTCGGCCGATTGCACCAACAGTGGCGGGAGCGGGAGTTACCCGCCTACCGCGAACTGATCGCCCAGCCAGCCGCCGACGAGCTGATCGACGCCATCGGCCACATGGCCGGCCGTCACCTGTGGTACCTGGCCGTGGTCGGCGGAGCAGCCTGGAAGATGGAAGCCCACCTGACCCGCTTCCTGCACCGCCACCACCTCACCGACATCGGCGCCCCACCGCTGCTGACCGGCCTGACAGACATCGACCACACCCCTGCGGCCCACGCGGTGCACAGCATCGACTGGTACCACCCCACCGCGGGCGAACTCCCCACCACACCCCCGGACCACGGACCCACACCGGCCAACGAGACGGCGCAGCGGCGCAGGGAGGCCGAACGCGCCTGCCGTGAACGGCTTCCCGGCTCGGCACTCGCCAACTTCACCGCCATCCTCCAGACCGCCCGGCAGTACGCGGCCATCCGCGAGCGGCAAGCACGCACCCTCACCCTGGGCTGGCCACTCCTTCGAGCCTGCGTCCTGCGCATCGGCCGCCACCTAGCCGACTCCGGCGCCATCGACGCACCCGACGACGTCTTCTTCCTCACCCGGGCCGAGCTGGACCAGCCACCGCCCGGACGCGCCCAGCAGCGCCGCACGACCTGGGAACAGCAGCGCAAGCCGGCCGCACCGCTGTCCATCGGCACGCCCCCGCCCCTGATCGGCCGCCACCTCCAGCGCACCCTCGGCCTGACCCATCACGACGCGCTGACCGGCCAAGCGGCCAGCCCCGGCCGAGCCGGCGGACCGGTACGCATCGTGCGCGACCTCAGCGACGCCCACCGCGTACAGCCCGGAGACGTCCTCGTGGCCAAAACCACCGCGCCAGCCTGGACACCGCTGTTCGCGCGGATCGCCGCCGTGGTCACCGACGGCGGCACGCTCGCCGCGCACGCCTCGCTCATCGCCCGCGAGTACGGCATCCCCGCCGTCGTCGCCACCGGCGACGCCACGCTACGCCTGCACGACGGCCAGCACGTCATCGTCGACGGCACCCGCGGAGCCGTGGAAACACCTACCTGAACCGGCCACCCCCGCCGACCACCGAGCTGCGACGCTCCACCAGCAGCACGTCCCGCCAGACCCCGTGATGGCAACCGATGCGCTCACGCGTCCCCACCACGCGAAAGCCAACCGCCTGATGCAGAGCCAGACTGGCGGCATTCTCACCGAAAATGCCGGACTGGATCGTCCACACCCCGGCGTCCTCACTCGCGGCGATGAACGCCTCCAACAGCGCCCGGCCGACACCCTGCGCCTGGCACCCCGGGTGCACGTAGATACTGTGCTCGACCACACCCGCGTAGACCGGCCTGTCCGACACCCGCGAGGCGGCCACCCAGCCGAGCACCTCGCCGGAGTCGCCATCGGTTGCCACGTACCGCAGCTGCGGCAACCGGCTCGCGGTGAACCCCTCCCAACTGGGCGCGGTGGTCTCGAAGCTGGCCTGGCCGGTGTCCAGCCCGGCCTGATAGATGGCCAGCACCTCGGCGGCGTCGCTTTCGTGCATCGGCCGGATCTCCAGACCGGGCCCGATGGCGGGCTTGACGGCCTGGACGATGGCCGAGTGCACCCCGTCGCCGTGATCGGCGCTCAACGTGATGGCGATCTCGACGAACCCGACCGCGGCCAGCAGGTCCCGGTACTCCTGCACGGTGAGCGATCCGGCCGCGCAGCCGATGCGCTGCTCGGCCCGCTCCCGCGCCTGCTCGTCCAGGACGTGCGCGGCGACGACGTCGCTGACGCCGAACCGGCCGCCGGGTCGCAATACCCTGAACGCCTCGGCCAGCACGGCCGCCTTGTCGCCGGACAGGTTGATCACACAGTTGGAGATGACCACGTCGACCGACCGGTCCGGCAGAGGTACCCGCTCGATCGTGCCGTGCAGGAACTCCACGTTGGCCGCGCCGGCCTGCTCGGCGTTGCGCCGGGCCAGGTCGAGCATGTCCGGGCTGGCGTCCACCCCGTAGACCCGGCCCTCGGGGCCGACACGGCGCGCCGACAGCAGCACGTCGATGCCGCCGCCCGAGCCGAGGTCGAGCACCGTCTCCCCGGCACGCAGCTCGGCGACGGCCACCGGGTTACCGCAGCCCAGGCTGGCCCGCACCGTCCCCTCGGGCAGCACGGCCAGGTCGTCGTAGCCGGCCGCGCCGAAACCGCCCCGCTCGAAGGCTTCCTGCCCGCAGCCGGCAACGCCCGGGTGGTGTGCGGCGACGTGTCCACCCGCAACGCCACCGTCTACCTCATCGACACCGTCCTCATGCCCCGGAAATGACCCCGGACCAGGGAGTGGCTCAGGGCGTCACCACCGGGGTGGTCTGGGCCAGCGCGATCCGCCACGCGCCCTCGTCCTTGACCAGCACGAACGTCAGCGCCCCCGTCCGGCCGTCACTGACGTGCTTGTTCAGGTGGGCCAGCGCCACGTCGGGCCGCAGGAAGGTGACGCCGAGCAGCTCGTTCGTGGTCAGCACGTCCTTCAGCGGGGTGCGCAGCGCCTGGGCCATGACCTTCTCGACCTGCTCGCGGCCACGCAGCCGGATGCCGGTGAAGTTGACCAGGGCCACCTCCTCGGTCAGCAGCCCGGTGAAACCGGCCACGTCGCTCTGCAGCTCCTCCGCGTCGCGGACGACCTGCTCGATCGCTTCGATCTCGGCATTCATGTCGCATCTCCTCAACTAGCGGAGCGATTCACTCCGGAGCCCCGAGACTACGCCGGAGCGAATCGCTCCGCAACTGGTAGAGTCCGGGGCGATGACCACACGCAGAGACATCGCAGAGCGCAACGACCGCACGTTGCTGCAGGCCGCCCGCGACGTGCTCGCCGAGGACGGCGCGCACGCGTCCGTCGCCGCCATCGCGGCCCGCGCGGGCGTCGGCATCGGCAGCCTCTACCGCCGCTACAAGACCAAGGAGGAGCTGTTCCAGCGGCTCAGCCTGCTCTCCCTCGACCACTGGAACGACGCCGCCGAACAAGCCCTGGCCGACCCCGATCCCTGGGCGGGGCTGGCGGCGTTCGTGCGCGGCTGCGTGGAGTTCGGGCAGGGCTCGCTGGCGCCCGTCGCGGGCACCATCGAGGTCACCGAGGAGATGAGCGCCAAGTCCCGCCGCGGCGACGAGCTGCTCGATGAGCTGGTACGGCGGGCGCACGCGGCCGGCGAGCTGCGCCCGGACGTGAGCGCGATCGACATCTCGCTGCTCATCGAGCAGCTCGGCCGTTCGCCGGTGGTCGATCAGCTCCGCAAGCAGGGCAGGGACGACCTGCTGCCCGCCGCCACCGAGGCCCGGCGGCGGCTGATCGCGATCGCGCTCGACGGGCTGCGGCCGGGGCGCGACCCGCTGCCCGGCTCGCCGCCGGGCGAGGAGCTGTTCACCGGCCGATGGCAAGGCGCATGAGACTCGGTCCCGTCACTCCTGCTACAGTGATGAGACCAAGTCTTGTCACTTGAGGAGTGGTCCCTGATGAGTCGAGCTGTGATCTATGAGACGTTCGGCGGCCCCGAAGCGCTGGAGCTGCGGGAAGTGCCGGAGCCGCACGCCGGGC
The DNA here is from genome assembly GCF_039531895.1 of Nonomuraea monospora. Taxonomy (NCBI): domain Bacteria; kingdom Bacillati; phylum Actinomycetota; class Actinomycetes; order Streptosporangiales; family Streptosporangiaceae; genus Nonomuraea; species Nonomuraea monospora. The sequence goes on along the minus strand of NZ_BAAAQX010000008.1, from coordinate 289,365 downwards.
CGGGCGAGGTGCGCGTGCGCGTGACGGCCGCCGGGCTGAACCCGATGGACTGGGCCATCGCCGCCCGTCCGGAGCTGGCCGCGCGCTTCGGCATCGCCGTGCCGTCCGGCTTCGGGTCCGACCTCGCCGGCGTGATCGACGAGGCCGGCGACGGCGTCGAGGGCTTCGCCGCGGGCGACCGCGTCCACGGCACCGCGCTGGGCAAGGCGGTCGCCGACCACGTGGTGATCCGGCCGCCCGCCGACGCGCTGTGGCGCACGCCGGAGGGCGTCGGCGACGAGGTGGCCGCCACGCTCGGGGTGGCGGGCCTCACCGCTGCCGCCGCCCTGGCCGCGATCGGCCCGCGGGCGGGCGACACCGTCCTGATCGGAGGAGCCGCGGGCGGCGTGGGCGTGTTCGCCGTGCAGCTCGCCAGGCTCGCCGGCGCCACCGTGATCGGCACCGCCTCGCCGGGCACGTTCGGCTTCCTGCGGCGGCTCGGCGCCGAGCCGGTGGCCTACGGCGCCGGGCTGGCGGAGCGGGTGCGGGCGCTGGCGCCCGGCGGGGTCACCGCCGCGACGGACCTGTTCGGCACGGAGACGGCCGAGGCCGCGCTGACACTCGGCGTGGCGCCTGGCCGGATCTCCACGGTCGCCGCGGGCCCCAACCCGCCCGGCGGCGTCCAGGCGACCGGCGCGTACAGCGCGGCGGCGGACGCCATGGAGCGGATCACCGCCGCGATCGCCGGTGGCGGGCTCACCGTTCCCATCGCCGCGACCTTCCCGGTGGAGAAGATCCGCGACGCCGTGACGCTGCAGGCCGGACGCCACGTCCACGGCAAGGTCGTGGTCACGTTCTGAGCGTCCTGCGGCCTGGCCGGATTCATCGGGTCCCGTCGTGAGCAGGTACTCCACGGGCGTTCCCGCCCGATGACGACGAGGGGAGCCGTTCGTGGTGAAACCCGTGTACTCGGCCGGCGTCGTGCACGTGCCCGCACCGCCGGAGCAGGTGTTCGCGCTGATGACCGACTGGTCACGGCATCAGGAGTGGATGTTCATGACCACCGCGCGGCGGGTGGGCGAGAGCGGGCTGGAGGCGTACACGGGCAAGTGGCCGTTCGGGTTCCTGGACACGATGACCATCACCCACTGGGAGCCGCCGTCGCTGGTGCGCGTCACGCACACCGGCCGGGTGGTGCGCGGGCGCGGCGCCTTTCGGGTACGGGCTGAGCGGGGTGGCAGCCGGGTGTTGTGGGCGGAGGAGCTGGAGCTGCCGTTCGGGGTCGTGGGACGGGCGGTGTGGCCGCTGGTCCGGCCCTTCGCCGACGCCTTCGCCCGGCACAGCCTGCACAGACTGGGCCGCCTCCTGCCACCCGCCTGACCGGGCTTCTGCCGCTCGCGGCCGGCGGGAACCTGCGCGGGCCGGCCGGTGTAGGCAGGGCATGGCTTCCTACACCAGACGCCGTGCCCTCGCCCTCGGCGGCGCCCTGACCGGCGCCGCCCTCCTGCCAGGCTGCTCCAGCACCCCTCCCACCGCCTCCCGCCCGGCCGCGGACGCCACGAGCCCGCCCCCGCCCCGCCCAGGACGGCTGTTCGCCGACACCACCGCCGGGCTGGCCGTGGCCGACCTGGCCACCGGCACCGTCCGCGCCACCTACCCCGGCGCGGTCGCCGACGCGAGCTGGACCCGCCTCTACCAGCTCGCCGACGGCCACCTGCGCACCTACGACCCCGCCACCGGCCGCCTCCTCCACGAGGTCACCGCGGCAGGTGAGCAGATCAAGGCCGCCTCGACCGGTCAGATCGTCCTCGGCCCGCCCCCGGGAGCGCGTACCCGCACCACCCTCACCCTCACCGGTGAGGGCCGTCCCCGCACCCTGCGGCTCGACGGCAACATCGAACCCGAGGCCTTCTCCTCGGACGGCGCCGTCATGTACGTCCTGGACCGCCTGCCCCCAGCGGCCCCCGACCGCTACCGCGTGCGCGCCTTCGACCTGACCCGCGAGCGCATGGGCCCCCTGCAGACGCGCGACAAGCGGCAGGTCCCGGCCGGGCAGGAGGAGGAGATGCGCGGCCAGGGCCGCCAGGCCGTCCTCGACCCCGCCCAGAACGTCCTCTACACGCTCTACACCCATCAGGACACTCACCTGCACACCCGCGACCTGGCGGCGGGCCAGGACCTCAGCCCCGGGGTGCACGCCTTCGTCCACGTCCTGCACCTCGACCAGCGCTGGGCGTACTGCCTGGATCTGCCCGCCCCGTTCGGGCTCGGGCCCGCCCCGGGGCACACGCTGGCGCTGGGGGAGGCGGTGCTGTACGTGTTCGACGCCGCCAGCGGGCGGGTGGTGCGGGCCTCGGCGCAGGTCCTGACGATCGGCCGCTCCGCCCTGCTGGGCCGTTCCGCCAGCGGTGCTGCTGAGGGCTCGGCCGCGCAGGAGGCGTTCTCGGTGGCGGGTGGCGGGCGGTTGTACCTGGCGGAGGGCCGGCGGGTGCTGGTCGCCGACGGTGCCACGCTCGTCCCGCAGGCCACCTGGGAGTTGCCGGGGGCGGCGCGCGGGCTGGCGTACCTGGAGGGGGAGGTGCTGGCGGGCGCGGGCGAGCAGGTTCTGCGCCTGGACGGGGCCACCGGCGCCCGCCTGGGCGCCTTTACCCTGCCCGGCCTGCGCGCCCTGCGCCACGCCGAACGCGCCACCGGTTGACCACCCCCGGCCACCGGCCGTCCACCGCGCCCCGTCACGACCACCCCCGCGACCAGCCGTCCGACCTCACTCGGCCACGAACGCCCCCGCCGGCACGGACGAGCCTGCCGCACCGCCGCTCCCGCCAACCGCACCGCACCGCACCGCACCGCACCGACGGGAGCTCGTGCAGGGGACGCTCGCCGAACCGGCACGGGGGGCAGGCGCAGGCGGGCGGCCCGTCGAACCGGCGTCGGGCCGGACGGGTGGCGGTGGGCCGTATCAGCGGGCGGAGGCCAGATCGCGCCCGCTGTGATGCCGGGCGACCGCAGCCGCGAACGCCGCCACCACCGGATGCGGCCGCCGCCCATCCCCGGCCAGCTCCGGCTGGAACAAGGTGGCCACGAAGAACGGATGCCCCGGCAGCTCCGCCACCCGAGCCGTCCCGTCATCGGCATGCCCCGAGAACACCATCCCGCCCTCTGCCAGCGTCTCCTTGTACGCCTCGTTCAGCCCGTAGGAGCAGATGTAGGACTCCATCGTCGAGGACGCCCCCACGATCTGCTCGATCCGCGTGCCGGGCACCAGCCGCACCCGTCCTTCGTGCCCGGCCAGCGAGCACGCCAGCGGCGTCATCAGGAGCTCCTCCGCGCCGGGCTCGTTCTCGGCGTGCGCGACCCGCAGCCCGCACACGTTGCGCCCGAACTCCAGCAGCATGTGCTGGAACCCCGCGCACGTCCCCAGGAACGGGATCCGCTGCTCCCGCGCCACCCGCACGGCTTCCACCGCGCCCGCCTCGTCGCGGTACGGGCTTCCGGGCACCAGCCAGATCCCGTCGAAGGCGTCCACCCCGCTGACGTCGTCGGTGGGCATCCAGTACGGGTCGAGCGCGATCCCGTCACGCTCGCGCAGCGTCTCGATCAGCAGCGGGATCCGGGTGTGGGAGCGGACTTCGGGGGAGCGGTCCCCCACCAGAGCGATTCTCATGGCACCATCGTGACCGGCGCACCGCGTTAAGCGCCAACGATGATTACTGCACCGACGATAAGCGATGCTGATGGACCCTCACCTGCTGACCACGTTCGTGACCGTCGCCCGGCACGGCTCGTTCTCCGCCGCCGCAGCCGAGCTCGGCTACACCCAGTCGGCGATCTCGCAGCAGATCGCCGCCCTGGAGGCCGATCTGGGGCTGCCGCTGCTGAGCCGCCGCCCGGTCGAGCCCACCCCTGCCGGGCGGCGGCTGCTGGAGCACGCCGAGCCGCTGCTGCTGCGCCTGCGGGCCGCCCGCGCCGACGTGCTGCGCACCGCCGCGCAGCCCCGCCACCTGCTGCGCCTGGCCGCGACGCCGCTGGCCGTCAATGCGGTGGTGTCCGCCCGGCTGGCCGAGGCGCGCGCCCGTCAGCCCCGTCTCGAGGTACGGCTGCGCACCTGCCGGGCCGAGGACCTGGCCGCCGTGGTCGCCGAGGGGCGGGCCGACCTGGGGCTGGCCGACGGCCTCGCGGCGCCGAGCGATCCGCTGCGGCTGCCGGAGTCCGGGCCGATGACGACGACGGGGGTGTCGGAGGAGGATCTGGTGGTGGTGCTGCCGGGCGGGCATCCGCTGGCGGGGCGGGCGTCGCTGCGGCTGGCCGACCTGATCGACGCCCGCTGGCTGCAGAGCCCGCTGTGCCCGCTGGCCCGGCTGCGTGACCTGGTGGGCGACGGGTTCCCGGCCGGGCTGGAGTACGAGGGGGACGACGTGCACACGGTGCTCGCCCTGGCGGCGGCCGGTCACGGCCTGACCCTGCTGCCCGCCTCGGCCGTGCCCGCCGGCGGCGGGCAGGTGTGCGTGGTGCCGGTGTCCGCGCCCCGGCTGGTGCACCGGGTGGAGCTGCTGCACGCGGCCCTTCCGGCGGGCGCGCCGTCCGACGTCGCCGCCGTCCTGACCGGCTGAGCACCTCAGAAGGGCGCGCTGGTCATCGTGTACCACGTCGGCACACACCCCAGCAGGACGATCACCGCGAGCACCACCGACGACCAGAGCACACGCGAGGTGGTGAGGTGCGCGGGCGCGATGGGCCGCAGCCTCCACCGCCCGGCCGTGACGAACGCCGCAATACCGCCCAGCAGGACGTTCGCCGGCACCAGCTCGAACTCGCCCCGCACGACGTGGAACCCGGCCGCGAGGACCATCGTCAGCGTCAGGCCGGCGCCGGCCAGCGGCGTCAGCCACGGCCTGACCTTCGCCATCGCCGGCAGGATCAGGCCGATGCCGCCCAGCACCTCGCACACCCCGATGAAGACGATCAGCGGCTGGGGTGTCGCCGCGTACCAGGCCACGGCCCGGGGCGCCGCCGCGTACAGCGCGTCGTCGTACAGCAGCACCTTGCCGAAGCCGCTGCCCGCGAAGAAGAAGCCGAGCAGCGCCTGCGACGTCCAGAACACGCCGTTGAGCGTGATCCTCGTCCCGCGCCTGCGCGCACTGACCTCGACACCGATGTTCATGTTCTCTCCTTGACTCGTTGAGTGGGCGGTCCGTGCGTTCACCGGTCTTGGATCAGCCCGAGGACGTTGCCGTCGGGGTCGGTGACGGTGGCCACCAGACGGCCGCCGCCGACGTCGTGCAGAGGCTCCTTGACGGTGGCGCCGGCGGCGGTCAGCTCGGCCAGCCTCGCCTCGAGGTCCGGGACGTGCCAGTACGCGACCGGCGAGGTCATGCCCTGCGGCCCGCCGCCCGGCACCAGCCCGATGTGCTGGCCGCCGGCCTCGAAACCGACGTAGTAGGGCGAGTCGTTCCGCGGCGCGACCCCGAGCAGCGCCGCGTACACCGCCTTGGCCTTCTCCGGGTCGGACACGGGGTGCAGCACGGTCTTGACGCCGTGGATGGAAGAGCCGGTCATGGCCGCTCCTTGTCGTAGTTCGCTGTGGTCACAGCTTCGCTTCCGGACCGCTTCGGCCACATCCGTGGTGACCACGGATCGCGGCCACGGACTCCCTACGGAACGGATACGGCAAACTGGGGCGATGGGGACAGCAGAGGAGATCTCGCCGCGGGAGGCCGGGGTTCTGGAACTGGTCGGCGCGCATCTCAGCAACGCCGAGATCGCGGCCCGGTTGTTCATCTCGGTGCGGACGGTGGAGAGTCACGTCTCCTCGCTGCTGCGCAAGCTGGAGGTGCCGGATCGGCGGGCGCTGGCCCGGCTCGCTCCCGCCGTCCCGTCCGGCGCGGGCGCGTCCCGGCCGGTGCTGCCTGCCCCGCTGACGTCGTTCGTCGGACGGGTGAGCGAACGGGCCGAGCTGGCCGGGACGATCACGGCGCATCGGCAGGTGACGGCGATCGGGCCTGGCGGGGTGGGCAAGACGCGGCTGGCCCTGGCGGTGGCCGCGCAGGTGGCGGGCGAGTTCGGCGACGGGGTGTGGTTCGTCGATCTGGTGCCGGTCACCGACCCGGGCATGGTCGCCTCCGCCGTCGCGGGGGCGCTGGGGCTGGGTGAGCAGCCGGGCCGGGACCTGACCGCGTCGGTGCTGGCCGCGCTGGCCGACCGTCAGGTGCTGCTGGTGCTGGACAACTGCGAGCACGTGGTGGACGGGGTGGCGGTGCTGCTGGAGCGGCTGCTGGCGGCCTGCCCTCGCGTGACGGTGCTGGCGACCAGCCGGGCCCGGCTGATGGTGCCGTTCGAGCGGGTGTATGCGGTTCCGCCGCTGTCGCTGGACGCCGGCGGCGGGTCGGACGCGGTTGCGTTGTTCATGGAGCGGGCGGCGGCGGTGGGCCGGCCGCTGGATCGGCATCCGCGCGGGCAGGTCGCCGCGATCTGTGAGCGGCTGGACGGGATGGCGCTGGCGATCGAGCTGGCCGCCGCCCGCTACCCCGCGCTCGGGCTGGACGGCATCACCGCCGCCCTGTCGCACCCGTTGCGGATGCTCACCGGGGGCTCGCGTGCCGATGAGCGGCATCGTTCGGTGCGGGCGGCGCTGGATTGGAGTCATGCCCTGCTGGAGCCGGCCGATCGGGAGCTGCTGCGGTGGGTGTCGGTGTTCGTGGCGCCGTTCACCGCCGCGGCGGCTGCGGAGGTGACGGGGCAGGACGAGGGGCTGGTCGCCGATGTGCTGGCCCGGCTGGCCGAGCAGAGCCTGCTGGTGGTGACGGCCGCTCCCGGCGGCACGGAGTACCGGGCGCTGGAGACCATCCGCCAGTACGGGACAGAACGGCTCGACGAGGCCGGCGAACTGGCCGACGCCCGATCCCGGCACCTGCGCTGGTGCCTGACCAAGGCCACCGCCCTGGCCGCGCCGCGACCGGGCTGGCGTGCTTGGTCCGAGCCTGTGCCGGATCGGCCCGCTTGGTCCGAGCGCGTGCCGGATGGGCATGCTCGATTCGACATTGCGCCGGACTGGCGTGCGCGGTTCGACCTGGTGGCGGATGATCTGCGTGCGGCCCTGGGGTGGGCGGCCGGGCGGCCGGAGCTGCGTACGGACGCCTGCGAGCTGGCCCGGCACCTGGCGGAGCTGACCTTCACCCGCCACCTGGTCGGCGAGTCGCAGCGGCACTACGAGCAGGCCGCCGAGCTCGCGGCCGACCCGGTCGCCGCCGCGTCGCTGCTCCGGCAGGCTTCGGCCGTGGCGGGGTGCCGGACGGCCGGTGATGACATGTACCGCCTGCGCCGCGCCGCCGCGGACGCCGCCCGCCGGTCCGGCGACCTCGCCGGCGCCGCCGCCGACCTGGCGAGCGCCGCCACCATCGCGTTCCGGTTCTCCTCCACGTTCGTACGCCTGCCGTCGGCCGAGGAGGCCCTCGCACTGATCACCGAGGCACGGGAGGCGGCCGGTGACGACCCGGCCGCACGGGCCGACGGCGATCCGGCCGCACGAGCTGGTACTACTCCGGCGGCGCTCGCCAGTGATGATCAGGCCGCACGGGCCGGTGGTCATAGTCCGGCCACGCGGACTGGTGGCCCTCCGGCGGCGCGGACTGGTGACGGTCCGATCATGCGGGCCGGCGAGGGCGCGGCCGTGCGGGCTGGTGGCGATCCGGTCGTGCGGGCCGGTGATGGCCGGGCCGCGCGGGCCGCGGTTGCCCTGGCCGAGGCGGCGGTGCTGGCGGACGCGTTCGGCGCCGTGCAGGGGCCGCCAGGCAACGCCGTCCCCGAGACCCTGGCCTATGCCGGGCGGGCGGTCGAGTTGGCGCGCCCGACCGGCGACCCGCTGGCCGAGTCGGCCGCGCTCGACGCGCTCGCCTCCGCCCAGAGCTGGGCCGGGGAGACGTTCGCCGCCGCGGACACGGCCCGGCGGCGGATCACGCTCCTGTCGCCCCTGCCGGTCACGCCCGCCATCACCCAGGAGCTGATCGACGCCCTCGGCATGATCACCGAGGCGGAACTGGGCGCCGGGAACCTGCCGGACGCCCGCCGCTGGGCCCGCCGGCTCACCGAGCACCCGTCGCTGGCGGAGGTCGGCCACCGCGCCCCGCTGATGGTCGGCGCGCTGGCGGGCGACGCCGATGAGGTGCTGGCCGGCAGCGTCCGGCTGCTCGGCGCGTGGCGGGTGGCGGGCAGCCCCGCCCGCTCGCACCTCGGCCCGGCGGTGGCGGGGCTGGCGATGATCCACGGCCTGCGCGACGACCATGACGCCCAGCGGGAATGGCAGCACGTCCTGGGGCAGCTCGGCACCCCGCCGGCGTACTTCCACGGCTACGGCGCGGTCTTCGACGCGATGCTGCTGCTGCACCGCGGGCAGGCGGCGCAGGCCGTGCGGCGGATGGGTCTCGAGCCGGAGCAGGCGTGGAAGTGGATCACCTGGATCTGGCACCACTGGTACGTCGCGCTGCGCGCCGAGGCCGCCGTGCTCGCCGGGAGCCCCGACGCCGGCAAGCGGGTGGCGGGGGCGCGGGCCGTCGTGGCGGGCAACCCGGTGTGCGCCGCCATGGTGGAGCGTGCCGGAGCGCTGCTCGGCGGTGACCGGGAGGCGCTGCTGGCCACCGTGGACGCGTTCGAGGCCGCCGGTTGCCGTTATCAGGCCGCGCGGAGCATGGTGCTCGCCGGTGGTGAGGACGCCGGGCGTGGGGCGGCGGCGATCGCCGGCCTCGGCCTCGCCCCGATGGCCGCGCAACGGTAGGCCCGGCACTTACGACGGCCGCGGAGCAGCCGCCGCCGGTCGCCGCGTCTTGAGCCATGCAGGGCTGTCCGGAATCAGGGCCCCACGGACTGCGGTGCCACCGTGCTGCCGCCCATCGTGCCGGCCCGTCAGGCGTGCCAGCCGTCCGTCCCGCCCGGCACCGGCGCGTCCGGGTCGTACGGCGTGCGGGTGAAGATGAACGTGTTGAGGTCGAGATGATCGGCCGCCACCCGCAGCGTCTCCCCGGCGTAGTAGCCGTCCAGCCCCAGCCACGTCCCGTCGTCCTGCGGCACGAAGCGTGAGGCCCGCCCGGCCCCGCCGACCGGCTCCAGCGACAGCCCCCGCTCGGGCAGCAGCCGCAGCGTGTACGCCTTGGGCCCCCAGTGCCACAGCCCGGTCAGCGCGAGCAGGCCGGGGTCGGCGGGCACGGGCCGCCACTCGTCGGGCAGGCGCGGCTCGTACCGGTCGAGGATGTCGAGCAGGTCGGTCAGCAGGGTGCCGCTCATGCCGCTGGTGGTGTTGGCCATGAACAGCACGCCCACCCCTTCGGCCGCCTCGGCCCACACGGTGGCCAGGAAGCCGGGCATGGAGCCGCTGTGGCCGGCCAGGCGGCGCCCGCCGGTGCGGGCCAGTTGCAGGCCGAGGCCGAACGCGCCGGTCCAGGTGTCGCCGTCCTCGACGCCGATGGGCTCGCGCATCTCGGCCAGGGTGGCGGGGCAGAGCACGCCGCGGGTGTCGCCGCCGAGGAAGGCCGCCCAGCGGGCCAGGTCGTGGGGGGTGGACCAGAGCTGCCCGGCCGGGCCCATGGCGTCGGCGTCGTGCTCGGGCTCGGCCTGCACGACGTCGGCCCAGGGGTGGACGGCGTAGCCGGTGGCGTGCGGGGCGCGCGGGCGGGGCGTGGTGGAGAGCATGCCGAGCGGGTCGAGCACCTCGGCGCGCAGCGCCTTGAGCCAGGTGGTGCCGCGCAGCCGGGCCACCAGCTCGCCGAGCACGGCGAAGCCGACGTTGGAGTAGTGGAAGCGCCGCCCCGGCCGGTGCTTGACCTCGCCGGGCCCGAGGCGTTCCAGCAGGTCGCCGGCGGGGATGCCGGGGGTGCGTTCCCACCAGGCGGTGGGCGGCTCGGCGGTCAGCCCTGCGGTGTGGGACAGGAGCTGGGCGATGGTCAGGTGGCCGACGCGGGTGCCAGGGAGGTGGCGTTCGAGCGGGTCGTCCAGGCCGAGCAGGCCCTCGTCGCGCAGCCGCATCACCACCACCGCGATCATGCTCTTGGTGATGGAGCCGATGCGGTACTGCGTGGCGGCCGTCGGGGCGGCGCCGTCCACGCTGCCGCGCCCGGCGAACCACGCCGGCCGCCCGTCGCGGACGATCGCCGCCGTCACCGACGGGATCCTGCACTCGGCCTGCTCGACGGCGAGCCTGCGCAGCAGTGCGCGCGCCGCCTCATGTCCCACCTGCGTCATGGGGGACAAGAATATCGCTCAGATCGGGATCAGCCGTGGACCGATCAGCTCGCCCTGGTGGGGCTGGGGGTGCGACTGGTCGTGGAAGTAGTGCCCGGCGTACCAGACGACGACGTTGGTGCCGTTGATGTTCTCGCCGTTGAGGAAGCGGTTGAGCGCGGCGCGGTTGCGCGGGCCGGGGTCGCCGTCGTCCAGCTCGCGCGGGTGGTGGCGCAGGAACCACAGGTCGGACACGCCGTAGGCGTCGGCGGTGCCGTCGAACGGGCCGGGGTGGATCTGCAGGCCGCGTCCGGAGGCCTTGTCGCGCACCTGCCAGTGGCGGGCCGGCGGGCGGCGCCTGCGGGAGGTCTCGCGGATGATGGCGACCGGCTCGGGGATGAGGGAGCCGGTGTCGTCGATCTGCTCGACGACGTCGTTGCTCGCGCCCTCGACGTCGAAGTCGAGCCGCCAGTAGCAGTGGTGGCGGTGCACCAGGCAGGTCATCGGGTTGCGGGTGGCGGCGAACCCGAAGCGCGGCAGGATCTCGCCGTCGTCGGCCAGCCGCCAGTCGCTGGCGTAGCGGTACCAGCCGGCCTCCAGCTCGCTGACGATGCGCAGCCGCTCGCCGTCGTGGTGGAAGGCGACGCCCTGGAAGTTGCCGGCGTCGGTGGACGGCCGCTCCAGAATGGTGCGGGGCTCGCGGGTGCACAGCCGCCAGCCCCAGCCGACGGGGTCGGCGCCGGTGGCGCTGAAGCGGGTCTCGGCGCTGACGTCGTCGCGGAAGGTGGTGCCCTCGTCGTACTCGACGTTGAGGATCGGCACGTGCGCCTGCCGCAGCACGAGCCGGCCACGGTAGCGGACCTGGCGCAGCTCGACGCCGCCGCCCAGGCCGGGGCTGCGGGGCGCGGAGGCGCGCGGGCGCACCACCAGCAGGTTCCACAGCTCGGTGGAGCCGCGGTGGACGCGGACCCGCACCTGGTCGGGGCCGCCGCGGTCGGCCAGCGCGTCGACGCCGACCGGGACGCTGTCCTCGCAGTCGTGGTGCATGCGCACGTTGACGCCGCCGGGCGTCCAGTCGACCGAGCGGGCGGCCAGATCCACGGCCACGATGCGGTGCCGCAGCCCGGTGGGCTCGCCCGGCGTGTAGAGGCCGAGGGCGGGGCGGCGCACGGTGGTGCCGTCGGGGTTCTCGGCGTCGGCCAGGGCCGGCATGGGCTTGTAGACGACGACGTCGTCGCCTCGCGGGAAGCGCGGGTCGGCGCGCAGGATCGCGGCGGCGGCGACCAGCTCCTCGCGGCTGGGCGGCGGGCGGAAGGAGCTGGGCCGCAGCTCGGCGCGTTCGGGACGGTCGAGGGTGCCGCGCAGCTCGACGGCGCGGTTGCCGGTGGGGTCGAACACGGTGGCCTGGAACGGAGCGTTGTCGCCGGGGTCGTGGCCCAGGCCGGGGGCGAAGGCGACGGTGAGCCGTTCGGGGTCGGCGACCTCCAGCGCGGCCAGCGCCTCCGGGTGCTCGGCCACGGCCTGGCGCAGCCGCTGCTCGCTCAGCCCGGTGCGGGGGACGGCTTCGAGCGTGACGCGCACGTCGTCGTCGGTCATGCTGCACTCCCTCCGTCGGTCGTGTACAGGCGCAGTGTGGTGCCGCCTGGGCGGGTTTTCCAGTCATGCACCGGTTACCGGGAGGTGACCGGCTTCATCCGCCTTCTGCTGCGACGGGTGCGGGCACGCGGGAGCAGGGCCACGAGGTCGTGGTGAGGTCCCGCACGGCCTGCGGCGGCGTGCTGCCCGTACGACGAGCAAGAGGGGGCGCGGGCCCCGCGGCCCGCGCCCCCTCACTCAAGCGGCGGTTCTCAGCGGCCGGCGCGGGTCTTGCGCCAGGTGAAGCCGCCGGGCAGGTTGACCGACACCGTACGGCGCCCGTCGGCGCCGCGGGTGACCCGGAACAGCCGGTTGCCCCAGCTGTGGCCGACGCCGCGGCGCGACAGGTTCAGCCGGAACGGCCCGAACTTGATGGACTTGCGGTAGCTCAGACCCATATCGCTTTCCTCCGTTGAGTTCGCGGAAAGCCTTCGACTACCCCGCCGGCGCGCGATGTATCGGGTTGTTTAAAGCCGGGGTAACGGCCCGCCACGCCGTCAGCCGAGCGGGATGACCGGCTCCGCCGAGCGGGTGGCGTAGAAGCATCCCGTGGTCGGCAGGCTGCTCGCCGCCGGCGGGGCGGCGCCGTCGTACAGGGCCAGCAGGAAGTTCTGCGGGCAGCGGCGGGTGCTGCCGGTGCGGATGCCGAAGTGCAGGTGCGGGCCGGTGGAGTTGCCGGTGTTGCCGCTCAGCCCGATCTGCTGCCCGGCGCCGACCGACGCGCCGCCCGCGACCGACCACGACGAGAAGTGGCAGTAGGTGTAGATCGCGCCGTCGGTCCCGGTCAGGTTGATGCCGCGCCCGCACAGGCTGTCGTCGATGACCGTCACGGTGCCGGCGCGCACCGCGTAGACGGGGGTGCCGGTGCCGACGGGCAGGTCGATGGCGGGGTAGTCGTGGTGCGGGTCGTCGTACTCGCTGCGCGGCAGCGCGCCGCGGGCCAGGGGCAGCGAGAACGCGGGCGTCCCGGTCGAGGAGGTGATGCGGACGGCGTCGGCGACGACGTAGCCGGGCTGGCTGGTCCAGCGGCTGACGCCGACCACGTTGTAGTCGCCGGCCGACAGGGTGAACGTGCCGAGGCTGACCCAGCGCCCGCCGCCGGAGCGCTGGTCGACGACCACGCTGCGGGTGCCGTCGGCGGTGGCCACCAGGAACGGGGTGGCGCTGTTGTAGCCGGCGTCGGCCGGGTACCAGACCTCGACCAGGTGGGCTCCGGCCGCCGCGATCGACGCCTTGAACCAGGCGGCGTCGCTGGTGGCGGTGTTGGGCGCGGCGAACCGGTAGTCGGCGCCGTAGCGCTGGGCGGACCAGGCCGAGGTGCCCCAGTCGGCGCCGGCGGTGAACTGGCCCGCGGTGGCGTTGTCGACCGTGGTGGTCGCGGCGCTCGCGGGGACGGCGGGGGCGAGCAGGGCCAGGCAGGCGGCCAGGGCGGCGGCCGATAAGCGGGTGACGGTCTTCACAGGGCTGTTCCCTCCGGGGGGTCGAGGGTGTGGCACGGGTGAAGGTATTCAAGCAAGACGCGATTGTGAATGAAAGATATCTACATAGACCGAAGGGGCATGAGTGGCGGCGGTTCCCGCCCAGCGTCGTGGCCCGGCGCCGCGAGCCGCCCTGGGTGTCGCGGCGGCCAAGATCTGCCCTAATCTCGTCGATGTGGTGGAGCCCGAGCGAGGCCCGGACACGGGCGCCAACGATGTCGCTACGTATCTGAACGCCGTCCTCGAACGCATCACCTACGCCAACGAGGAGACCGGCTACACCATCGCCCGCGTCGCCACCGAACGCTCCGGCGCCGACCTGCTGACCGTCGTCGGCCCCCTGCTCGGCGCGCAGGTCGGCGAGTCGCTGCGGCTGCGCGGCCGCTGGACCTCCCACCCGCGTTACGGCCGCCAGTTCGAGGTGTGGTCCTACAGCACCGTGCTGCCCGCCACCGTGCAGGGCATCCGCCGCTACCTCGGCTCCGGCCTGATCAAGGGCATCGGCCCGAAGATGGCCGAGCGCATCGTCGACCACTTCGGCACCGGCACCCTGGAGGTCATCGAACAGCAGCCGGAACGCCTCGTGGAGGTGCCGGGGCTGGGCCCCAAGCGGACGAAGATGATCGCCGCCGCCTGGGAGGAACAGAAGATCATCAAAGAGGTGATGATCTTCCTGCAGGGGGTCGGCGTGTCCACCTCCATCGCGGTGCGCATCTTCAAGCAGTACGGCGACACCTCCGTCGCGGTCGTGAAAAGCCAGCCGTACAGGCTGGCCGACGACGTGTGGGGCATCGGCTTCAAGACCGCCGACACCATCGCCCAGGCCGTCGGCATCCCGCACGACAGCCCCGAGCGCGTCAAGGCCGGCCTGCGCTACACCCTGTCGCAGGCCGCCGACGACGGCCACTGCTACCTGCCCGCCCCCAACCTCGTCGCCGACGCCGTCAAGATCCTCGACGTGCCGTCCCCGCTCATCACCGGCTGCCTGGAGGAGCTGGTCGCCGACGAGGGCGTGGTGCGCGAGAGCGTCCCGGCCGGCGACAACGACGTCCCCGCCGTCTACCTGCCGCCCTTCCACCGCGCCGAGGCCGCCCTGGCGGCCGGCCTGCTCGGCCTGCTGCACAACGGCCACGACCGGCTCAAGGCCTTCGCCGACGTCGACTGGGAACGCGCCGAGACCTGGCTGCACGGCCAGACCGGCGCCGAGCTGGCCACCGAGCAGCGCCAGGCCGTCCGCCTGGCGCTGACGCAGAAGGTCGCCGTGCTGACCGGCGGGCCCGGCTGCGGCAAGAGCTTCACCGTACGCTCCATCGTGCTGCTGGCCCGCGCCAAACGGGCCAGGGTCATCCTGGCCGCCCCCACCGGCCGGGCCGCCAAGCGGCTGGCCGAGCTGACCGGCCACGAGGCCACCACCGTGCACCGGCTGCTGCAGCTTCGCCCGGGCGGCGAGGCGACGTTCGACCGCGACAACCCCCTGGACGCCGACCTGGTCGTCGTGGACGAGGCGTCCATGCTGGACCTGCTGCTGGCCAACAAGCTCGTCAAGGCCGTCGCGCCCGGCGCGCACCTGCTGTTCGTGGGCGACGTCGACCAGTTGCCGTCCGTCGGCGCCGGCGAGGTGCTCAAGGACCTGCTGGCCGCCGACGACGTGCCGCGCGTGCGGCTGACGCAGATCTTCCGCCAGGCGCAGGAGTCGGGCGTCGTCGTCAACGCCCACCGCGTCAACACCGGCCGCCACCCCGTCCTGGAGGGCATGAAGGACTTCTTCCTGTTCCCCTGCGAGGAGCCGGAGGAGATCGCCGAACTGACCGTGGACGTCGTGGCCCGCCGCATCCCGCGCCGTTTCCGCCTCGACCCGCGCCGCGACGTGCAGGTCCTGGCGCCCATGCACCGCGGCGCGGCCGGCGCGGGCGCCCTGAACATCGCGCTGCAGGAGGCCCTGACCCCGGCCCGCGAGGGCATGCCGGAGCGCCGCTACGGCGGCCGGGTCTTCCGCGTCGGCGACAAGGTCACCCAGCTGCGCAACAACTACGACAAGGGCGCGGCCGGGGTGTTCAACGGCACCGTCGGCATCGTCACCGACATCCGTCCCGACGAGCACAAGCTGACCGTCCTGACCGACGAGGACGAAGCGGTCGACTACGCCTTCGACGAGCTCGACGAGCTCGCCCACGCCTACGCGGTGTCCATCCACCGCTCCCAGGGCAGCGAATACCCCGCCGTGGTCATCCCGCTGGCCACCAGCGCGTGGATGATGCTGCAGCGCAACCTGCTCTACACCGCGATCACCCGGGCCAAGAAGCTCGTCGTCATCGTCGGCTCACGCCGCGCGCTGGCCCAGGCCGTACGGACGAAGGGGGCGGGCCGCCGCCACACCGGCCTGACGCACCGCCTGACCCGCCGCTGACCAGGCGTCACACCAGCCCCGGATAAGTAATTGAAATGTGATCGAACTCTCCCAAAGGATTCCGCGTCTTACATGCAGGAGCATTAAGGTTTTTGGGGTGCCATGGTGGCGCCGTGGGGAGAGGACGAAGGTGAACGTTGCGCCGGCTCGCAGGAGACCCGTCACCGCACTCGCGCTGCTCGCGGCGGCTGTCCTGACGGCTTCATGCTCCGGCGGCCCGGCCGCGCAACCACCGGACGCCTCCGAGGCGACCACCAGCGCCACACCCGAGGCCCCCACCGTCGAGATCACCCCCGCTGAGGGCGCCGCGAAGGTCAGCCCCGAGAAGAAGGTCGTCGTGGCCGCCGCCGGCGCCCCGCTCGACAACGTCACCGTCGAAGCCGACGGCGAGCAGCTCGAGGGCAAGTACAACGCCGACAAGACCCGCTGGACCTCCAAGACCGCGCTCAAGCCGTCCACCAGCTACAACGTCTCGGCCACCGCCGGCGTCACCACCGCCACCAGCACCTTCACCACCGCCAAGCCCGAACGCGCGCTGCAGGTCGCCGACGTCACCCCCAACGCCAAGGGCGAGACCCTCGGCGTCGGCGCCCCCATCATCGTCACCTTCAACCAGCCCGTCACCAGCAAGGCGACCATCGAACGCGCCCTTCAGATCGACGCGGAAAAACCCGTCGACGGCGCCTGGCGGTGGATCAACGACACCGTCGTCATCTACCGCACCGCCAAGTACTGGCCCGCCCACCAGAAGATCACCTTCAACGCCAACATCACCGGCATCAAGGGCGGCAAGGGCCTGTACGGGGTCAAGGACTACACCGCCGACCTCGAGATCGGCGCCAAGCAGATCAGCAAGGTCGACACACGCAAGAAGATGATGTACGTCTACAAAGACGGCAAACGCGTGCAGACCATGCGCATCAGCGCCGGCATGGCCACCACCCGCGAATACACCACCACCTCCGGCGTCCACCTCACCATGGAACGCGGCAACCCCGTCCGCATGATCAGCCCCGGCCGCAAGAAGGGCGACCCCGGCTACTACGACGTGATGATCAACCACGCCGTGCGGATCTCCAACTCCGGCGAGTACGTCCACGCCAAGGACAACGTCTGGGCCCAGGGCGTGCGCAACGTCAGCCACGGCTGCGTCAACGCCCGCCCCGACCAGGCCCGCTGGTTCTACGACAACATGCAGCGCGGCGACGTCGTCGACATCACCGGCACCGACCGCGAGCTGGAGTGGAACAACGGCTGGGGCTTCTGGCAGATGCCGTTCTCGCAGTGGAAGAAGGGCAGCGCCCTGAGCAAGAGCAGCAAGTCGTGACGCACCCGCCCACCGAGATCCGCACGGCGACGGCCGCCGACGTGCCCGTGGTCCTGTCCATGTTCGACTCGGCCGTCGCCTGGCTCACCGCGCAGGGCCGCACCGGCCAGTGGGGCACCCGCCCCTTCACCGGCGACGCCAAACGCACCCGGCAGGTCACCTCCTGGCTGGACGGCGGCGGCATGCGCATCGCCGAGCACGACGGCCGCCCGGCCGGCTGCATCTCCGTCGGCCCCGCCCACGACTACGTCACCCCCGCCACCGAGCCCGAGCTGTACGTGCAGGCCCTGGTCATCGACCGCCGCCACGCCGGTCACGGCGTCGGCCGCACCCTGCTCGGCTGGGCCGCCGCCGAAGCGCGCGAACGCGGGGCCGGGCTGCTGCGGGTCGACTGCTACGCCGGGCACGACGGGCGGCTCGTCGGCTACTACGAGAGCTGCGGGTTCACCCGCGTCGCGCCGTTCACCGTGGGGGAGTGGCCGGGCATGCTCCTGCAGCGCCGCCTGTAGGGAGACCCCGCCGCCGCCCCGCCCTCGTCTCAGGTCACCTTGAGTGACCTCACCACGGTGTGCACGTCGGGCCACAGCCGCCGGTGGGTGTCGGGGATGGTGATCCACAGGACGGCCGGCCGCTTGCGGCCGGTGTCCACGGCGATCGCGACGGACAGCTCCTGCCCGGCCTCGCGCCCGTCCGGGCTCGGCGGCATCCGCATCATCCTGGCCAGCAGCCAGCCCTGGCGGACGGGCTGGGAGGCCAGGTCGCGGCCCGTCGTGCCGGCCGGGAACGAGCCCTCCTGCTTGTGGTCCAGCATCGCGCGGGCGGCGTCGTAGAGGCTGTCGCCGGCGTCGAGGTCGGACCACAGGTGCTGGGAGTCCAGGTCCGCCCACCACTGCCGGTCGGCGTCCGGCCCGTAGGTCTCGGTCGCGAACGTCTGGCGCAGGTTGTAGCGGCCGTCCTTGACCGGGCCGTCGCCGAGGGGACGGCTGCGCCGCCAGGGCGCGCCCAGCTCGGCGAACGACAGGCCCGTCCTGGGGTCGGTCATCCTGCCGATCGTTTGCGAGCCCTTGCCCGGCCAGCGGGGCAGCGTGACGACCGTCCCCTCCTCGATCCTGGTGACGACGAGCCCGCTCGAAGGCGTCGGCGTCGGTGTCGGTGTTGGTGTCGGAGTGGTGGGCGTGGGGGCGGGTTCGGGCGTCACCGGGGTGGGAGGCGTGGGTGTCGGTACGGGCGCGGCGGCCGTGCTCCCGGTGCCGGTGGCCAGGTTGAGGCTGGCGACGAGTTCGGCGACGAGCGCGGCGGCGCCCAGCAGGCGGACCCAGCCGGGCAACGGCGCCAGCAGGCCGCGCATCCGCTCAGAGGTCGCGGGCATGGCTCAGCCCTCCTCGGACAGCAGGCCGGAACCGGCCTGACGGGCTTGCTCCACGCTGTCGCGCAGCGCCTCCCGCAGGTGGATCGCACGTTCGGACAGCAGGCCGACCTCGTCGGCCGCCAGGGGGTCGCGCACCGTCCTGGACAGCAGCTCGCGGTAGGCGTCGCCGTCCTCGGCCAGGTCCTGCAAGGTCCGCCACTCGGCGTAGACGGCCTGCGCCTCCTCGGTGCGCCGCGCGTACTCCTCCAGCGCCGCGATCCGGCGGGCCAGCGCCCGGGTGGCGACCGTCAGCGCCTCCTGCTGGGAGGCCAGCACGGCGGAGATGCGTTCGGTGACGCGCCCGGAGCGGGCCGCGTCCTGCTCGCGGCGCAGCCGGGTCAGCTCGGTCAGCGTCCCGGCGATCTCCCACGCCTGGCGGGGCAGGGTGACGCGGTTGGCGACGCTGTCGAGCAGCCCGTCGGCGTCGAGCGGCGAGCCGAGCACGACGCCGGTCGCCTGCGCGGTGCGCTCCAGCAGCGCGGCGTCCACCGGCTCCAGCATGCGGGCGTGCACGTACCGGCCGGTGTGGCGGCGGCCGTAGGCGGCCACCGGCGACTCGCCCGCCAGGGCCAGCAGCGTCACGGCCGCGATCGCCTGCACGGCCAGGCAGGACAGGAAGAACGCCGCGAACCCGTACCCGATCCACACGCCCGCCGTCGCCGCCTGCAGCAGCGCCGCCGCGCAGACGAGCACCGGGCGGCGGCCACGGCGCGCCAGCGCCAGGACGAGCGGCAGGAAACCGGCCAGGGCCGAGACCGTCAGCGCCGCCAGCACGTCACCGCCGGTCCGGCCGCCCCACGCGGGCCGGGGCGGCGGGGGCAGGAGGGCGGGATGGGCGGCCATCGCCCGGCGGTGCGCCTCTGGCAGGTCCGGGTCGAGGACGAGGACGTCCGGGGTGCCGTCCGCACGGGAGCGAGGTTCGCCTGTCATGTCGTTCCTGATCTACGCGTCGCCGGGCACGGCGATCTTCTCGGCGAGATCATCGGGTGCGGCGCTTGCACTCCGCTTGCAGTCGGCGTGCCGCGCCTCAAGCAGTGATCGGCGCCTTGCGGTGGCGGCCCCAGGCGACGAAGAGCGCGAGCGCGAGGAGCACGACGTTGAACGCGACGCCGCTCTCCCCGCGCGAGAGGTGGAAGACGATCGCCGACACCTGCAGCGCGGCGCAGCCGAGCGCCGCCAGCGGGGTCAGCCACGGCTTGACGCGGGTCAGCGCGGGCAGCAGCACGCCGATCCCGCCCAGGATGTCGAACACGGAGGTCACGTAGAGCAGGGCCGGGGGCGTGTCCCCGACCCAGGGGAAGATCTCGGCGAGCTGCGCTCTGGGGGTGGCCAGTTTCCAGATGCCGCCGCCGGCGAAGGCGAGCGTCAGCAGGCCCTGGGCGGTCCAGAGGCCGGCGTTGAGCCCTTTCGAACGGTTTCGCGGGGTTGTGGTGGTCATGAAGCCCTCCTTCTCGAATGCACTCAACCTAATGGAGTGGAAAGTACTGTACAAGGCGTTCAGAAGTTTCCGTGGGGTGTGGCAGGCGGATAGGATCGATCGGCATGGAGCAGGAGGACGTCGACCCCAGAGTCCTGCGCACGCGCCGCGACGTCGTCGAGGCCGCGACGCGGCTCTTCCTGGAGGAAGGGTGGAACGCCGTCACCCACGCGGAGGTCGCGCGCCGCTCCGGCTACTCCAAGGTGACCGTCTACGCGCACTGGCCGACCCGCCTGGACCTGGTACGGGCCTCGGTCGGGCGGATCTGCGACGAAGTGGACCACCCGGCGCCCACCGGTGACCTGCGGGCCGACCTGATCGCCGGGCTGACGGACTTCGCGGGAGATCTCGCCGACGGGCATCTCGACCGGGTCCTGGGCGGCGTGTTCGAGCGGTCCGGGAGCGATCCGGTGGTGGACGAGCTGCGGCAGCAGCTCTACGAGGCGGGCACCCGGGCGCTGGAGGCGGTGCTGCGCGCCCATCTGCCGGCCGGGGACGTGCAGCCGTCGCTGGCCATGCTGGTGGGCGGGGTGCTGGTGCGGGGGGTGTTCCAGGGGCGGCCGCCGTCCAGGGCCTTCGTCGAGGACCTCGTCGATCGGGTCATCCCCTCCCCGCAGGAAGGCTGAGGGGGGCGCGCGCCTTGGGTCGCGGCCCCGCTCCTGCCCTCAGGACTCGGAGGTCGCGGCCCTGCTGACGGCCCGTCAGTCTCGTTCCGCCCCTGTGCCTGACGGCCCGTCAGTCTTGTCCCGTCCCTGTGCCTGACGGCTCGTAGGTCGCGTTCCGTTCCTGCGCCCACAGCCCGAAGGTCGCGTACGAGCGCCACGGCCGCCACCGCTCCGGATCGCCCCCGCCCCGGCAGACCCGGTGCAGGGCCCGCCGGGCTCGCAGGTCGGCGACGAACACGTCCGGATCGCCGTAAGCGCGCATGAGCACGTACCCGGCCGTCCACGCCCCCACCCCGGGCATCGCCAGCAGCCGCTCCCGAGCCTCCTGCCGTCCGGCCTCACGATCCAGCCCGGGGCAGGACGGCGGGAACACGTGCGTGACCCGCCCCACCGGCGCCGTCAGCGGCTTGCCGCGCTCGCGCACCAGCGCGGCCAGCCGCCGGCGGGCGTCCCTGCGCCGACGCCCGAGCACCGCCCGCACCACCAGCTCGCCCGGGTCCGGGTGGCCGGGGACGGACGTGGCCGCCCACGGCGGCAACGCCTGGGCGATGGCTTCGCGGTCGGCGTCCAGGTCCAGCATGCGGCGGCAGCGCTGCACCGCCGCCGGCAGGTCGCGCAGGTCGTCCAGGTGCAGCTCGCACGCCACGTGCCCGCCTCCGTCGCGCAGCGCCGCCACCCCGGTCCCGTGCGGCAGGGACAGGGAACGGCGGTAGGTGACGCCGTCGTAGTCCTCGATCCCCTCCACGGCGCGCGCCCCCAGGTAGGACAGCGGCCCCGCCACGTCCAGCGGCGGCCGGTAGGCCAGGCGCAGCACGACCGCCCCCGGTCCGCCCCCTGGTCCGCCCGCCGGTTCGCCGCGCAGCCGGGTCGGCGTGACGCCGCACAACTGCCGCACCGTCTCGTTGAACTGGCGGATGCTGGCGAAGCCCGCCGCGAACGCGACGTCGGCGACCGGCAGCGAGGTGTTCTCCAGCAGCAGCCGCGCCGTCTGCACCCGCTGCGCCCTGGCCAGCGCCTGCGGCCCCGCGCCGACCTCGGCCACGAGCTGGCGGTGCACCTGCCGCACGCTGTAGCCCAGGCGGGCGGCCAGGCCCGTCACCCCTTCACGGTCCACGACGCCGTCGGCGATCAGCCGCATGGCGCGGCCCACGATGTCGGCGCGCGTGTTCCACTCCGGGGAGCCCGGCGACACCTCCGGCCGGCACCGCCTGCATGCCCGGAACCCGTTCACCTGGGCCGCCGCCGCGCTCGGGTACAGGCGCATGTTCGCGGGTTTGGGCATGACGGCCGGGCAGCTCGGGCGGCAGTAGATGCCGGTGGTGGTCACGGCGACGTAGAACCAGCCGTCGAAGCGGGGGTCTCGGCTCTCCATCGCCGCCTGGGCGACCTCCTCCGGCACTGTCACCGTCCCAGGGTGGCACGCCGGGGTGGCGCGGCTCTGGCGGGCATCGGACACCGACCCTCCCCTGCATGCTTTTCCCGTCCGCCGGCGCCCTCCCAGGACAATGCCCGGCCGCCGCCTCTGCCGCCGCCCCTGGTTTGCGCGGCGGCGCTGACGACCAGCCGCCCCGCCTCCGCCCGGTGCCGGTGTGCGGTGAGTTCGTCCTGGAGACCGCCCAGGCACCCGACCGCCCAGGCACCCGACCGCGCGACGGCTGCACCGTGCCCGCCCGAGCCGCGGTCGCCAGAGGGTGGGCGGCCGATGCCCGCCAGACACGGCGGCCCTGCGTCGGCCAGCCTTTCCCGCATGCGTGTTCTACGGACCAGCGCCGACTTCCGCCTGCTGTGGCTGGGGTCGTCGCTGTCACTCATCGGCGACGGCATGACGTTCGTCGCCCTGACCTGGCTCGTCCTGGACCAGCCCGGCGGCACCCAGAGCCTCGGACTGCTGGCCATGTGCTACACCTTGCCCGTCTTCGCCGGCGGGCTGCTGACGGGGCCGCTGCTGGACCGGTTCGACAAACGGTACGTGCTGGCGGCCGACAGCCTGGTGCGCGGCGCCGCGATGGCCGCGCTCCCGCTGACCGCCGCGTTCGGGGGCGTCCCGCACGCGCTGCCGTTCGTCGTGGCCGCGATCCACGGGCTGCTGAAGATGGTGCCGCTGGCCGGTTTCCCCGCCGCCATCCCCGACCTCGTGCCGCCCCGCGACCAGGACGCGGCCAACGCGCTGGAGTCGATCAGCTTCAGTGTCGCGGGGATGGCGGGGCCGGCGCTCGGGGGGCTGCTCATCGGCTGGTTCGGCTCGATGAGCGTGCTGGTGTTCGACGCGGTCACGTACGTGCTGTTCGCGGTGGCGGCGCTGGCCGTGCGGCGTCCCCTTCCACCGGCTCCCGCGACCGATGCCGGCGGCGTGCCGGCGGGGGCGCTGTTCTCGCTGCTGCGTGATCGGGTGCTGGTGGCGACGACCGTGGCGTTCATGGCCTTCAACGTCGCGGCCGGGATGCTGACGGTGACCGGCCCGTGGCTGGCCAAGACGCACCTGGACGGGGGAGCGCAGGCGCTGGGGCTGCTGCTGGCGGCCCTGGCGGCCGGTGAACTGGCGGGTTCCGTCCTGGCGGGCTCTGTGCTGGCGGGTTCCGTCCTGTCCGGTGCCAGGACGGCCGCGCGCAGGCTGGTCGCCATCGCCGTGGTGCAGCTCCTGGCGGCGGCGTCGTTCGCGGTGGTGGCGGTCGCCCCGTATGTCGGGTTCCTGCTCGTGGGGCTGTTCAGCGCGCCCATGACGGTGTGGGCGCAGTCGCTGCGGATGCGGCTGATCCCGCCTCGGCTGCGCGGGCGCGGGTTCGCGCTGCTGCGCACCCTCATGCAGGCCACCCCGCCGGCCGGTACGGCGCTGGCCACCCCGCTGCTGCTGGACGGCCGCCTGGTCGCGGCGGCCGCCCTCATGGCCGCCCTGTCCGGCCTTCCCGCCCTGGCCCTGCTCACCGGCCGCCGCTTCCTGACCCCGAGCCTGCACAACGCCCCATAGGCCTCCGGCGACCCCACGATCACCTGGCGTCGGCCTTCCCCGCTCACCCCCCGCGCCCCTGCTACGGCCTGGGCGTCATCCCGGCGAACAGCGCGTCGAGAACTCTGTCCACGTACTCGTGGGTGAGAGGCCGCTGCGTGATCAGCAACTGGAAGTACAGCGGCCCGGAAAGGATCGCCATCGCCAGCTCCAGATCGAACTGCGGCGACAACTGCCCCTGATCCCGGGCCGCCCTCAACCGGGCGACGGTCTTGTCCGCCTGCGGCACGATGAACCGCTCGTTGAGCGCGGCGGCGACCTGCGGCTCGTACTGGGCCTCACCGATCAGCGCCTGGAACAGCGGCCCGAAGGGCGGCCCGGCCAGCAGATCGACGGCGGCGTGGATCTGCACGCGCAGGTCGGCGGCGACGTCCCCGGTGTCGGGGTAGTCCAGGCTGGCCTCGTTCAGCGACAGCAGCGAGTCCAGCAGCAGCGCGCCCTTGGACGGCCACCGCCGGTAGATGGTGTGCTTCCCGGCTCCGGCGCGGGCGGCGACCGCCTCGATGCTCAGTCTGGCGTAGCCGATCTCCTGGCCCAGCTCCAGCGTGGTCCGCATGATGGCCTCGGTCCGGTCGGCGCCGCGCCGACGGGGTGTGTCGCTCATGCACGCCACCTTATCGGTACGGCACGTGCCGTGCTTGACATCGTTCCCCGGCGAAGCCATCATCTCCTATCGGTACGGCACGTGCCGTACCGATAACCGAAAAGAGACCTCTCATGACCCCCACCACCAGCCGTGACACGCCACCGTTCACCACCTGGCTGCGCGACCACGCCATCCCCCTCACCCACCTCGACCCCGACGCCCCCCTCGACGACCTCGAACCGCTGCGCGACCTCATCGGCGACGCCCGCGTCGTCGCGATCGGCGAGCACTCCCACTTCATCCAGGAGTTCATCAGCCTGCGCGGACGCATCCTGCGCTTCCTGGCCGAACGCTGCGGCTTCACCGTCCTGGCCTTCGAGTACGGCTTCAGCGAGGGCTTCCCCCTGGACGTCTGGGCCCAGGGCGACGGCACCGGCGACGACCTGCGCACCCATCTGGCCACCGCCGTCCCCCTCGGCCTGGAGGAGCCGCTGCACTGGATGCGCCGCCACAACGCCACGGCCGCGCAGCCGGTGCGGTTCGCCGGCATCGACGTCCCGGCGGCCGGCGGCTCCCTCCTGCCCGCCCTGACCCCGCTCGCCGGCTACCTCAGGGAGATCGACCCCGAAACCCTCCCGGCCGTCGAGACGGCGATGGGCCTCGCCGCCCGCTTCGCCGGCGCCTCCGCCTCCTCGGCCGCCCCCGCCTGGGCCCGCCTGCCCGCCGCCGACCAGGACGTCCTCACCGCCACCCTGGCCCGCCTGCTCATCCGCATGCGCGCCGTCGAACCCCTGTACGTCTCCCGCGGCGGCTGGCACGCCTACGACGTCGCCCTGCACCGCCTGGAGGGCGCCTGCCAGGCCGACTACGGCTTCCGCGCCATGGCCGGCCTCTACGCGGGCGACGGGCTGACCGCCGACACCTCGGCCCGCGACCTGTTCATGGCCCGATCGGTCCTGTGGCACCTGGAACGCTCACAGCCGGGCGCCCGGATCGTCCTGGCCGCCCACAACGCCCACATCCAGACGGCGCCCATCTCCTTCGGCGGCCACCTCACCGGCCTGCCGATGGGCCGGTACCTGCGCTCCGTCCTCGGCCCGTCCTACTTCGCCCTCGGCCTGACCAGCGGCGGCGGGCACACCGCCGAGATGATCCGCGACGAGCAGGCACGCTTCGGCTTCACCACCGCCGACACGCCGCTGGCGCCGCCCGAGCCCGGCAGCGTCGAGGCCGCCTTCGTCGAGGCGGGCCTCGGCCTCAGCCTCGCGGGCCTGCGCCAGGCGCCCACCGCCGCCGCTCCCGGCCGCATCCGGCTGCAGAGCACCTTCCTGCACACCCCGGTCCTGGACGCCTTCGACGGCATCCTGCACACCCCGTCCTCCACCGTCGCCCACCACCTCGACACCTGACGCCGCCGATCAGCCCTCAGTTCGGCGCCTTGACAGGCAACCAGACGGTTGCCTAAATTAAAGGCAGCCAAAAGGCTGCATATCGACAGGCAGGCAACCGGGCACGAGGACGGGCATGGACGAAGTGTTCAAGGCACTGGCCGACCCGAGCCGACGCGCACTGCTCGACTCGCTCAACACCCGCAACGGCCAGACGCTCCGCGAGCTGTGCGCAGGGCTCGACATGACCAGGCAGTCCGTCAGCAAGCACCTCACCGTGCTGGAGGAGGCCGGGCTCGTCACCACCGTACGGCGAGGCAGGGAGAAGCTGCACTACCTCAACGCCGCACCCGTGCACGAGATCGCCCACCGCTGGATCAGCCGCTACGACCAGGCCAGAGTCCAAGCCCTGGCCGACCTGAAACTCGCCCTGGAGGAGACCCCCATGGACGCGCCCACCTTCGTCTACACCACCTACATCCGCACCACCCCGCAGAAGCTCTGGCAGGCGCTCACCGAGCCCGCCTTCACCCGCCGCTACTGGGCCACCGCATTCACCACCGACTGGACCGCCGGCTCACCGATGACCTGGGACAACCACGGCGTGCTGATCGACGACCCCGAGCAGGTCGTCCTGGAGGCCGAGCCCTACACCCGGCTCTCCTACACCTGGCACGCCATCACCCCGGAGCTCGCCAAGCGCTTCGGCTGGGACGAGGAGACGCTCACCAGGCTGGCGGGGGAGGCCCGCTCGAAGGTCACCTTCACGATCGAGGACAGCGGGCAGGTCGTGAAGCTCACCGTGGTGCACGACGGGTTCGAACCCGGGTCGGCGCTGGCGGAGATGGTCAGTCACGGCTGGCCGAACGTGGTGGCGAGCCTGAAGACGCTGCTGGAGACGGGCGAGCCGCTGCCCGAGGACGGGTGACCCGCCCGGCGCGGTGAGGTGCCGGGCCGCGCGGCCGGCGACGGTTCTGGGACGGCTGCCCCCAAGTGGCGGGGGCGCGGGGGGCCGACAGGGCGTTCTTCAGTGGCGTTCTTCAGTGGCTTTCTTCAGGGACGGCCGCGCAGCAGCGGATGCGAACGCATCGCCACCTCCAGCTCACCCGGCAGCTCATCCCGATACCGCCCCAGCGTCGACAGATCGCTGTGCCCCAGCACCCGCCGCACCGCGTCCATGTCCACCGCGTCCGCCAGCAGATGCGTCGCCGTCGTGTGCCGCAGCCCGTGCGGCGTCACCGACCGCCGCTGATCCGGGTCCACCGCCCGCTGCACCCGGTCGATCACCGCCTGCACGTCCCCCCGCGCCAGCCGCCGCCCCCGCCACGACAGCAGCAGCGCCTTCTCACCCGCCGCGCCCGCCATCTCCGGACGGCCCCGCTCCAGGTAGGCCTGCAACACCCGCGCCACGTCGTCCGGCAACGGCACGTCCCGCGTACGGCCGCCCTTGCCGAAGATCCGCCAGTAACGCACGCCGTCGTTGGTGAAGAAGTCCTCGACGTTCGCCCGCACCAGCTCCGAGACCCGCGGCCCCACCGTCGCCAGCAGCAGCACGATCACCGCGTCCCGCGCCTCCGTACGCTGATCGCGCCGCT
Organism: Nonomuraea monospora; assembly: GCF_039531895.1. Classification (NCBI taxonomy): domain Bacteria; kingdom Bacillati; phylum Actinomycetota; class Actinomycetes; order Streptosporangiales; family Streptosporangiaceae; genus Nonomuraea; species Nonomuraea monospora. The sequence continues at coordinate 262,210 of NZ_BAAAQX010000008.1, read as the reverse complement.
TGCCCGCCCGCGCCGGAGCCTCCGGGAGCGTCTGGGCCGCGCCGATCAGCCCCTGCGCCTGCTCACGCGTCAGCGCCCGCCGTTCGGCACGCAACCCGCCCCGTTCGCGCGCCGTCACCGTGGAGGCCGTCATCGGGTTGAGCTGCACCCAGCCCGCCAGCGCCGCGTGCTTGAACAACGCCGAGATGGAACGCCGGAAACGCGCCTGCGACGACGGCGACTGGCCCGCGCGTTCCCCGGCTTCCCTGCTGGGGGAGGAGGCGGTGGGGGAGGAGCGGCCGTCCGGTTTGCGGGCGAACGCCAGCAGGATCGCGTCCACGTCCGCACCGGTCAGGTCGTCGAGCACCACCTGCTCACCGGCCAGCTCCACCAGCGTCGCCACATCCCGCGCGTACACCTCCGCGGTCGCCGGCGACAGCGCGCCCGTCAGGGTCTTGGCCCGCACCAGCTCCACATACCGGTCCGCCGCCTCCGCCACCGTCACCCGGTCCAGCTCCGCAGGCCGCACCCGCCGCCCCTTCCCTCACCGCACGCAACGACCCCAGCACGCCCCAGCATGCGACGCCAACCGCACGCAACGGCCCTGCAACGACGGTAGCGGCCCGCACCGACAAAAACCCGCCCGACGAAAACCGGCCGACGAAAACCGGCCGACGATAACCCGATCAGCAACCCGGCTGGTCAAAACACCGACCGGCCGAAACCGGCAGAGGGTCAGATGTCGCGGAAGGTCTCGATGCGCGCCCCCAGCGCGTTCAACCGCTCGGCCAGATCCTCATACCCCCGGTTGATCACGTAAACGTTACGCAGCACCGACGTCCCCTCGGCCGCCATCATCGCCAGCAGCACCACCACCGCAGGCCGCAACGCCGGCGGGCACATCATCTCCGCGCTGCGCCACCGCGTCGGCCCCTCCACCAGCACCCGATGCGGATCCAGCAGCTTCACCGAAGCCCCCAGCCGCGTCAGCTCCGTCAGGTAGATCGCCCGGTTGTCGTACACCCAGTCGTGGATCAGCGTCGACCCCTGCGCCGCGGCCGCGATCGCCGCGAAGAACGGCACGTTGTCGATGTTCAGCCCCGGGAACGGCATCGGATGGATCTTGTCGATGGGGGAGACCAGCTTCGACGGCCGCACCGTCAGATCCACCAGCCGCGTCCGCCCGTTCGCCGCCGGATACTCCCGCCCCCGGTCGTGATCCAGCCCCATCTCCTCCAGCACCGCCAGCTCGATCTCCAGGAACTCCACCGGAACCCTGCAGATCGTCAGCTCCGACGACGTCACCACCGCCGCCGCCAGCAGGCTCATCGCCTCCACCGGATCTTCGGAAGGGGAGTAGTCGACGTCCCGCTCGATCTCCGCCAGCCCGTGCACGGTCAGCGTCGTCGTCCCGATGCCCTCCACCCGCACCCCGAGCTGCTCCAGGAAGAAGCACAGGTCCTGCACCATGTAGTTGGACGAGGCGTTGCGGATCACCGTCACCCCGTCGTGCCGCGCCGCCGCCAGCAACGCGTTCTCCGTGACGGTGTCGCCCCGCTCGGTCAGCACGATCGGCCGCGACGGAGACACCTCCCGGTCCACCCGCGCGTGGTAGAACCCGCCCGTCGCCGTGATGTCCAGCCCGAAGTGCCGCAGCGCCGACATGTGCGGCTGCACCGTACGGGTGCCCAGGTCGCAGCCGCCCGCGTACGGGATCTGGAACTGATCCGTGCGGTGCATCAGCGGACCCAGGAACATGATCACGCTCCTGGTCCTGCGCGCCGCCTCGGTGTCCATCGCCTCCAGCTCCAGCCGGGACGGCGGCACGATCTCCAGATCGCTGCCCTCGTTGATCCACCGCGCCCGCACCCCGATGGAGGCCAGCACCTCCAGGATCCGGTACACCTCCTCGATCCGCGCCACCTTCCGCAAGATGGTGCGCCCCGAGTTCAGCAGCGACGCGCACAGCAGCGCCACACACGCGTTCTTCGACGTCTTGACGTCGATGCTGCCCGAAAGCCGGCGACCGCCCACCACCCGCAGATGCATCGGCCCCGCGTAACCGAGCGAGACGATCTCACTGTCGAGCGCCTCACCGATCCGCGCGATCATCTCAAGACTGATGTTCTGGTTGCCGCGCTCGATGCGGTTGACCGCACTCTGACTCGTCGCCAGCGCATCGGCCAGCTGCAGCTGTGTCCATCCACGATGCTGCCGAGCGTCCCGGATCAGCCGGCCGATCCGCACAAGATAATCATCTGCCACAACACGCAACCATATCTCACATATGAGATGCAGCAGCGCCGGACCCCGCCGACGCGCCGGACAACTCCCGATGCCGCGCCAGCCGCTCCGGCGTCGAGGCCGCCTTCACCTTCCGCACGAACTCCCGCCGCACCAGCCGGAACCCGCTGCGGTCGTCGAACATGTCACGGCTCATCTCCGCAAGCTCCTCGGCCCGGTAAGCATCCAGCGGCTTACGCCGCTCATCGACCTCACGAACCTGCCGCCTGCCCGCCAGCAACCGATCGTAACCCGGATCCGCCGCCAGCCGCTCCGCGTACTCCAGCACCCGCCGCTCGAAGTCCAGCCGCGACCCCGGCAACGCCTTGTCCGCCAGCCCGCACTCCACCGCCTCGGCCGCCCCCACCGGCAACGCCTCCTGCGTCAGCCGCCGCGCGTGCTCCGCACCCACCCGCCGCGGCAGCACATACGTCCAGTACTCACTGCCGAACAACCCCATCGTCCGGTAATGCGGATTCAGCACCACCGAATCCCGCACGATCACCCGATCGGCGCCCAGACCCATCATCACCCCGCCCGCACCCGCGTTCCCCCCGATCGACGTCACCACCAGCTGGCTCGTGCAGTCCACGATCTCCCGGCACACCGCGTTCATCGCGTTGATGTTCATCCACGCCTCCAGCTCCGCGTGCCGCGCCGCCTCGATCACGTTCAGATGAATGCCGTTGGAGAACACCTCACCACCCCGCACCACCAGCACCCGCGTGTCCTGCGCCACCGCGTACCGCAACGCCGAGGCCAGCCGCCGGCACTGCTCCGTCGACATCGCCCCGTTGTAGAAGTCGAAACTCACCACCCCCACCCCCTCACTGCGGTCATAGGTGATCTCGCTGTACCCCGACCGCTGCGGCACCTCCGCCACCAGATCACCCAGCACCATCGCCGCCGGCAGCTTCACCGCCCCCTCCTGCTCCAGCCGCAGATGACCCACCCACACCGACCCGTCCCCGGTGCCCACCAGCACCGCACCCTCACGCCGCGCCACCACCCGCCCCGGCACCTGCCCCGCCACCCCGGGCGCATCCGCCAGATCCGGACCCCGGTACACGTCGAACACCCGCACCGGCAGATCACACAACGACGCCCGCCCGCCCGGAGCCCCGTCGGCCGCCCGCACCCGCCGCAGAATCTCCTCCGTCGGCTCCGACCACGACAACTCCCGGTCGGAGTGCCGCATCGCCCGCCGCAACCGCCCCCGCACCTCCGGCGCCCGGTAGTCCAGCGGCGCCGGCGTGAACGACGCGTCACCCGCCTTCACCGCCACCTCCACCACCAGCTCCGCCGCCGCCTGCGCCACCGGCCCGTTGTACAGCGCCGACTTGCGCGGCGCCTCCGCCGGCATCGCGAACGTCCGGAACCCCCAGATCGGCCCCGCGTCCATCTCCTCGACCGCCTGCAGCGCCGTCACCCCCCACTCCGTCTCACCGTCGGCGATCGCCCAGTCAAGCGAGGACGGCCCCCGGTCACCGGGCGGCCCCGGGTGGATGATCACGGTGCGGTGCGCCCGCCACAACGCCGACGGCACCCGCTCCTTCAGGAACGGGCAGATGATCAGGTCCGGCTTGGCCAGCTCGGCCGCCTCCACCATGACCTCCGCCGACAGGGCCAGCTCGACCGAAACCTCGTGACCGGCGCGGCGCAGCTCCAGCCACGCGCGCTGGGTCAGGCCGTTGAAGGAGGAGCAGAGCAGCAGGATACGCAACGCGACACTTCTTTCGAGCGGGGGAGAGGACGGCATCAGAAGAGAACGGGGCGGGGGACTACCGGCTGGGCAACGGGCACACCCACGCGTCACAGCCATTTACGGAAGTCCCATAACACCCATACATCCCTCGATGCTGACACGAAACTTCCACTCTTGGTGACCATTCACCGCAAAAAACCGCTCTGACCAGCCCCAATTGACCCGCTTTGCCCGAAAAGATCCTGTCAGGGGTGGGGGAGAGGGGGTCCGGGCGAGGGAGGCAACCCGGACCCCCGTGCGATGACCCGGCCCCGGCTGGCCGGAAGCCGCGCCACCACGCACACCGTTCCGCCGACACCCCCAGCATCGCCCCACAGCGCCCGTCCGCAGGTCACGGCCAGGGCAGGACTGCGCGACGGCCCCTTGGCGCAACCCGCCGCCACGGCGATCCAAACCCGCCGTCCCGCCACGTGACCGCTCCCGCAGAACCGGACTCCAGGTAGGTAAAGTGACGTTATTGCCTATACCAGACAGAATCCACCTTCTGTTCGGTTAGGCATATTTCCCGTCAAGGACCGGTCACGTGAGGGAGTAGCGGATCGGCAGCCGCTTCAACCCGCCCACGAACGTCGTCGCCGTCCACGCCGGCTCACCGTCCAGCTCCACCCGCGCCAGCCGGGGCAGCAGCTCTTCGAACAACGCCGCCGCCTGCATCCGCGCCAGCGCCGCGCCCAGGCAGAAGTGCACCCCGAACCCGAACGCCAGATGCCGGTTCGGCTCCCGCCCGGCGTCGAAGGTGAACGGCTCGCCGAACACGTCCTCGTCGCGGTTGGCCGACGGGTAGGACAGCAGCACCGACTCGCCCTTGCCGATCGGGACGCCGCGCACGCTGGTGTCGGCGGCGGCGGTGCGCATGAACGACTTGACGGGGCTGACCCAGCGGATCATCTCCTCGACGGCGGACGGCAGCAGGGCCGGGTCGTCGCGCAGCCGCTGGAGCTGGGCGGGGTGGCGCAGGAGCGCTTCGAGGCCGCCGGCGATGGTGGAGCTGGTGGTGTCGTGTCCGGCGGTGGCGATGAGGACGTAGTAGGAGGCGGCGGTGCCCTCGTCGAGGAGTTGCCCGCCGATGCGGGCGTTGGCGATGCGGGAGGCGAGGTCGCCGGTGGGGTGGGCGCGGCGGGAGGCGGTGAGGTGGTGGAAGGAGGCGAAGAGGTCTTCCAGGACGCCGGTGTGGTCGCCGGGGGTGCCGGTGCCGCGTCCGGTGTCCTCGTCGTCGTGGCCGAAAAGCTGCCGGGTGAGATGCAGCATGCGGGGGAAGTCGGATGCGGGCAGGCCGAGGAGGGTGAGGATGACGTGCAGGGGGTAGCCGGCGGCGATGTCGCGGGCGAAGTCGCAGGTGGTGCCGTGTTCGGCCATGAGGTCGACGTGGTGGCGGGCCAGGTGGCGGATGCGGGTGTGCAGGGTGCGCATGGCGGCGGGGCGGAAGTGGTCGGCTGCGACGGCGCGCAGGCGGCGGTGGTCGGGTTCGTCGAGGTGGACGAGGCTGGTGAGGGCGTTGCCCTGGGTGCGGCGGGTGTGCAGGGCGTGGTCGAGGGCGGTGGTGCGCAGGACGGGGCGGGGGGCGTTGAGCCAGAGGGTGTGGTCGCGTTCGACGGTGAGGATGTCGTGGTGGCGGGTCAGGGCCCAGAAGGGGGTGTAGCCGGGTTTGTCGACGTGGTGGACGGGTTCGTGGTGGCGCAGGAGGGTCAGGGCGGTGTGGAGGTGGTTTTCGTCGGTGTAGGTGGCGGGGGTGGCCAGGGCGTGGCCTGCCTGGGTGAGGGTCATGGGCACGGGTTTGCCTCCCTGCGCCGTGGGTGGGTGGGGCCAGGGGTTGGTGTTCCCGTGTGGAGGCAGGTGTATGCGGTGCTTGTCACTGGGTGTTATAACCGGTTGACGAAGCGTGCGGCGGCGCGCTGGCTCATGCCGGTTTCGCCGCGGACGAGGAAGACGGCTTCCTGGATCTGGCCGAGTGCTTTGAGTTCGCGGGCCTGGTCGACGAGGTCGACGCTGACGCCGGGCCGGTTGCGCGGGTTTCTGGTGAGGCGGGCGGCCAGGATGATGAGCCAGATGGCGGCGGCGGTGACGACGGCGGTGAGGGCGATGACGCTGGGTGTGGCGATCTCCAGTGGGGGCATGGTGGGGCGTCTTCCCGGGTGCGGGTGGTTTATGCGGCCCCTTCCACGGTTGCTCGATAATGAACATTATGTCAAGTAGAGGTGATCGGGGCTCCCCCTGGTGAAGATTTTTTGGCGGCTGGGGCGGGGGTTGCGCGGGGTGCCGGTGGGGTGCGGGAGGGCGGCTGAGCGGGGGTTACGCGGTGTCATCGGCTCTGGTGGCGGGCCTGTCGGGGCCGCTGACGGGTAAGTTGACTTTTCGTTGATTCCCTGTCCTTGGCGGGACGACTGGTTTTAGGGTGGAGCTCCTGCTATTCGCGCCGCGAGAGGAGCAGCACGTGGGGAACGAGTCGGTGTTATGTCCGGTGTGTCAGGGGGTTCTGCCCGCGTCCGGTAAGGAGTCGTACACCGCGTCGCGGGGGCGGCTGATCGTGACGAACGGGTACTGCGCGGGCGGGTGCGCCGAGCGGCGCGCCGAGATGGAGCAGCAGCAGGCCCAGAGGCAGGCGCAGGTCCAGAGGCAGGAACAGCAGCAGCAGACGCAGCAGATGGCGCGTCCGCAGGGGCTCCCCTCCCCTGCTCCGGTGCCGGGTCCCGCGCAGGGCGCGGGGCGTGCGGCGCTGCGGGTGGTGCGTTAGCCATCTGCCGGGTGGTGGCCGTCGGTGGTGTGCCAGTAGTCGCGGGTCCGTACGGCGAGGCCGTCGGTGTCGAACTGGGCGAAGACGCAGCCTGCCAGGGTGACGGGGCGTCCGTTGTCGCAGGCGCGGACGCGGAACTCGATGGCGGCCTGGTCGCCGTCGACCAAGGGCGGGCCGAAGGTGACGTCGGGGTTGCTCTCGCCGGTGAAGGACCAGGTGATGTAGTCGGCGATGGCCTGTCTGCCGCGGTGCGGCGGGCGGAAGGGCATGCTGGTGTGGACGGCGTCGTCGCGGTAGAGGGCGGTGATGGCGGCGGCGTCGTGGCGGGTCCAGCCGTCCTGCCAGGTGTCGGCGAAGCGCTGGGCGGCCTGCCGGGCGTCCATCAGCGGGTGTAGGGGCGGGTGGCGGTGACCGCGGTGATGGGCAGCGGCCCGTACAGGTGGGGGAAGCCGTTCTCGACGCGGACGTCGAGGCCCGCGGGGTCGATGTCGAGGACGAGCAGCGGCTCGGCGAGGTGGCTGTAGTAGGCGGTGTGGACGCCGTCGAGCTGGGCCTGGTCGCGGCTGCAGTGGATGAATCCCTCTTGTTCGAGGGTGCGGCCGAGGGTGGAGACGCGGTACTCCCCCGCTTTTTGCGCGCTCTCCCAGTCGGCGCGCAGGGCGAGGTGGTGGATGAGGCCGCTCATGGGTTCCTTCCCGGGGTGCTTCGGGTGGCGTGGGTCAGGGCGAGGGTGAGCAGGGCGCGGGCCTCGTCGAGGGGGCGTTGTTCGACGACGTGCTCGAGCCACAGGGTCGAGACGGTGGTGTAGAGGAGCCGGACGCGGGGGTCGGTCTCGGGCAGGCCGAGGGTGTCGGCGACGAGGCGGACGCAGCCGTCGGTCCAGCGGCGGGCGATGTGCTGCAGGACGGGGTCGCGGCCGGCGTGGACGTACAGCTCCCACAGGCCGAGCTGGCGGGTGCGGTCGGCGGTGGCGACCTGGTCGGTGAGGCCGGTCAGGCCGTGGTGGGTGACCCAGTCGCGGGTGGTGGCCAGCTCGGTCTCCACGAGCTGGGCGAACGCTTCTGCGAGGAGCTGGTCGCGGGAGGCGAAGTAGTAGGTGGTGGCGGCCAGCGGCAGGTGGGCGCGCTGGGCGACGGCGCGGTGGGTGACGGCGTTGAAGCCGCCCTCGGTCAGCAGGCCGACGGCGGCGTTGAGCAGGGTGGTGCGCCGGCGGCGGCTGCGTTCCTGACTGGGCTGCTGGGTGGGCTGCTGGTTGGGGGTGCTGTTGTGGTTGCTCAGGTGTGGGTTCAATGGCCACCTGCGAGGTTGAGGAGGACGACGCCGCCGATGATGAGCAGGATACCGCCGATCTTGTACGCGGTGAGGGTCTCCCCCATGAACGCCGCCCCGATGAGGGCGATGGCGGCGGTGCCGGCGCCGGACCAGACGGCGTAGGCGGTGCCCATGTCGAGCTGGAGTTTCAGGACGCGGGCGAGCAGCGCGAAGGAGGTGAGGTAGCCGGCGGCGACGACGATGCTCCAGCCGAGGTGGGAGAAGCCGTCGCTGAGTTTGAGCGCGGTGGTGGCGAGCACTTCGCTGGCGATGGCGAGGGCGAGCAGGATCCAGGCCATGGGTGGTGGTCTCCGGGGGTGCGAGAAAGTGGTACGGGTGTCCTGATTTTAGGGGTGCCTCTCCCCCGCTGTTTCCGCGGGGTGCCCGGCGGGTTGCGCGGAACCGCTTGAAAACCGAGTCGAATACGTGTTCCACTGGAGGGTGTGGCTTGGGACGCGCTACCGCTGGTCGACGCCGCCGACGATCGCCCGCTGATCGAGCGGCGCGCGGTGCTGCGCGACGGCTTCTACGAGCTGCAGGCCCGCACCGTGATCGAACGGGTGCCGCAGGCCGCGGGCATCGCCCAGCAGTGGGCCGTCTCCCCCTACCGTGGCTGCGCCCATGCCTGCCGCGGCTGCGGCGCCCGTGCCGCGCACCGGCGGCTCGGCCTGGACATGGGGCGTGACTTCGACACCCGCGTCGTCGTCCGCCCGAACGTCGCCGAGCGGCTGCGCGCCGAGCTGGCCCGCTGGGACGGCAGCGAGCTGGCGGTGGGCCTGTCCGGCGACTGCTACCAGCAGGCGGAGGACACCTACCGGCTGATGCCGCACGTCATCGCCGCCCTCACCGCGGCGGGCACCCCGTTCACCGTCTACACCAAGGGCCCCCTCGTGCTGCGCGACGCGCAACTGCTGGCGCGGGCGGGGGCGCGGGTGGCGATCTCCATCGCGTTCGTCGACGAGCGGATCCGGCGCGCGGTCGAGCCGGGCGCCCCCTCGGCGCAGGCGCGGCTGGAGCTGGTCTCGGCGCTGGTGGAGGCGGGGGTGGACTGCCGGGTGCTGATGGCGCCGGTGCTGCCGCTGCTCAGCGACGCCGCCGACCAGCTCGCCGCCACCGTGCGGCGCATCGCGGCGGCCGGGGTGCGGCGGGTGGAGCCCATGGTGCTGCGCCTGCCGCCGGGCACGCGCGAATGGTACGCCGAATGGCTGGGGCAGGCGCATCCCCACCTCGTGGAGCGCTACGAGGAGCTGTACGACCGGGCGGGGCTGCCGCCGGAGGCGTACGAGGGGCGGATCACGGGGCAGATCGCGCAGTTGTGCCGGGTGTACGGGATGGAGTGCGGCGCGCCGGAGGCGGCCCGGGGCGAGCCCCGGGCGGCCCAGCTGGCGCTGGTGTGAGCCCCGCCTCGTACGTGAAGCCCGCTACGGGGTGGGCGCGGGTGCGGAGCGGACGGCGAGACGGTCGAGGGAGATGCCGAGCACGTCGGCCAGCGCCGCGATCGTGAAGAACGCCGGCGTCGCGATCCGCCCGGTCTCGATCTTGCGGAGGGTCTCGGCGGACATGCCGGCGCACGCGGCCACCTCGACGATGCTGCGCTCGCCGCGCGCCTCGCGCAGCACCTGGCCGAGCTGCTCGCCGCGGAGCCGCTCCTCGGGGGTTAGCGGGGGTCGCACCATGCCCCCACTGTATACCGGGCCGCGCAGAAGACGGCCGGGCGGTCAACCGTACACTGTGCCGTACACCATACGGTAGCGTGGCGGCATGGACGACAGCATCGTGATCACCGGCGCGCGCGTCAACAACCTCAAGAACGTCAGCCTGCGCATCCCCAAGAACCGCCTCGTCGTCTTCACCGGCGTGTCCGGCTCCGGCAAGTCCTCCATCGTCTTCGACACCGTCGCCGCCGAATCCCAGCGCCAGCTCAACGAGACCTACACCGCCTTCATCCGCAACCGGCTGCCCGCCTGCGACAAGCCCGACGTCGAGACCATCGACAACCTCGGCGCCGCCATCGTCGTCGACCAGCGGCCCGTCGGCGGCAACGCCCGCTCCACCGTCGGCACCATGACCGACATCATGCCGATCCTGCGCGTCCTGTTCTCCCGCTACGGCACCCCCAGCGCCGGCTACTCCTTCGCCTACTCCTTCAACGACCCCACCGGCATGTGCCCCGGCTGCGACGGCCTCGGCCGCGCCGTCCGCCTCGACACCGCCGCCCTCATCGACGACCGGCTCAGCCTCGACGACGGCGCCATCCGCTTCCCCCTGTTCGGCGCCGGCACCTGGCAGTGGCAGATCTACGCCCGCTCCGGCACCTTCGACCCCGCCAAACCCGTAGGCGACTACACCCCCGAAGAACGCCACCTCCTCCTGCACGGCGCAGGCTTCACCGTGAACGTCCACGGCAAGAACGGCACCCTCAACAAGGTCGCCTACGAAGGCGTCGCCGACCGCTTCACCCGCCTCTACCTCAAACGCGACACCTCTGCCCTGTCCGGACGCACCCGCGCCGCCGTCCAGGACCTCGTCACCGAAGGCGTCTGCCCCCAGTGCGGCGGCGCCCGCCTCAACGCCGCCGCCCTGGCCACCCGGATCGGCCCCCACTCCATCGCCGACCACGCCGCCATGGAGATCACCGACCTCATCACCGTCCTGGCAGCACTCGCCAACCCCGTCGCCGACGCCGCCGTCAAGGCGCTGCGCCGCCTCGACGACATCGGGCTCGGCTACCTCACCCTGAACCGGGAGACCTCCACCGTCTCCGGCGGCGAGGCGCAACGCCTCAAGACCGTCCGCCACCTCGGCTCCGCCCTGACCGGCATGACGTACGTGTTCGACGAGCCCAGCGCCGGACTGCACCCCAGCGACGTCGGCCGCCTCAACCGGCTCCTGCTGGCCCTGCGCGACAAGGGCAACACCGTGCTCGTCGTCGAGCACGACCCCGACGTCATCGCCGTCGCCGACCACGTCATCGACCTCGGCCCCGGCGCGGGCGAGCACGGCGGCGAGATCGTCTTCACCGGCAGCGTCGAACAGCTCACCGCCTCCGCCACCCGCACCGGCCAGGCCCTGCGCCGCCGCACCCCGCTCAACACCCGGCCGCGCCGCCCCGCCGGACGGCTCACCATCGCCCCCGCCACCCTGCACAACCTGCGCGACGTCGGCGTCGCCGTCCCCACCGGCGTGCTCACCTGCGTCACCGGCGTCGCCGGATCCGGCAAGTCCACCCTGTTCACCCGGATCCTGCCCGCCCAGCACCCCGGCGTCCTCGTCGTCGGCCAGGACGCCCCCGGCACCTCGGCCCGCTCCAGCCCCGCCTCCTACCTCGGCGTCCTGGACCCCATCCGCCGCCTGTTCGCCCGCACCTGCGGCGCCCCCGCCGCGCTGTTCAGCCACAACTCCGACGGCGCCTGCCCCCGCTGCGAAGGCCGCGGCCTCATCCACACCGATCTGGCGTTCATGGACCCCGTCACCGCCGTGTGCGAGATGTGCGGCGGCACCCGCTACCGGCCCGAAGCGCTCACCCACCGGCTGCGCGGCCTGAGCATCGTCGACGTGCTCGCCCTCACCGCCGAACAAGCCGCAGCGTTCTTCACCGAACCCGCCGTGGCCGCCCGCGTCCGCACCCTGAACGACGTCGGCCTCGGCTACCTCACCCTCGGCCAGCCCACCAGCAGCCTGTCCGGCGGGGAACTGCAACGCATGAAACTCGCCGGCGAACTGTCACGCACCGGCGCCGTCCACGTCCTGGACGAACCCACCACCGGGCTGCACCTGTCCGACGTCGGCACGCTCCTGACGCTCCTGGACCGGCTCGTGGACGGCGGCAACACCGTCATCGTCATCGAGCACCACCTCGACGTCGTCAAACACGCCGACTGGGTGATCGACCTCGGGCCGGGCGGCGGGAAACACGGCGGCCGGATCCTGTTCGAAGGGCCGCCGGAAGATCTTCTCGGCGCGCCGGGATCGGTCACCGGCGCCCATCTGAAAGCCGCGCTCGCCTGAGTCCCCGTTCACCGGGGGCCGGGTAATAACCCGTGATCGAGCCAGACAGCCCCGCCCTGCGGGCCGCACCGCTCCTGGCTCCGGGCCGCTGACACGGCCGTGGCGCCGTTGTGTGCGCGCCGCCGTTGCGGACCTGAGGGCCTCACCGCCACCGCGCGGCGCGATGCCGGACGGCCGGATCCCGCTAATAACCCGCATCCCGGACCTCGTACAGGCAGGACGCGCCGCCGCGCATCGGCCGGCCCACGGGGACGGCCACGATCACGGCTTCGGGGAGGGCGGCGATCCCCGCGCCCGTCCACTCGCCCGGCGGGCCGGCGCCCACCACGCGCGCGCCGCCGATCAGCGAGCACCGCCGCGGCCGTTCCACGTCCTAACATGAGGCGCAACTCCAGTCGCTTCGAGGTCGCCATGACCGCGCTTCCGGATCGTCGCCCCCAGGTTATGTCCCGGCCGCCTCACGGGGGCGCCCTGGTCACGAAGCCACAGGAAGTTTTGACCTGCGCATGGCGCGCCTTGACCCGCACACGACGATCGCCTACGCGGGCCGCACCGGCTGCCGCAGCACCGTCCGCGGGGACGGATCATCCAAAGCCGTCAGATACACCTCATGATGCGGCCCGTTGACGACCAGCCCCCGCTCGGCCATGAACGCCTCCATCACCGCCAGCGACCGGTACTCCTCACTGAACGGCCCCTCATGAACCACCTCCACGCACTCCCCCTCCGTGAACGACGCCACCATCACCCGATCGACCGCCGCCCCCGACCCGCGCGCCGCCTCCCGGGCCCGCTCCAGCGCCCCCGCGATCTCCACGCCGGCCGCCGGCAACAGCAGATGCCACCGCCACCGCTCCCGCGCCACCATCAGCGCAGGACCTTCCTCCTCCACCCACCACAGCCCCTCCAACGGCCCCGTCGCGCCGCCCAGCTCGGACGCGACCGCGTACAACGCCCCGATCGCCGACACGTGCTCCACCCCGCCCGGCTCGCCCACCCCGGACACGCTCAGACGGGTCTGCGCCCCGCAGGACACCAGCTTCACCACGACTCCTCCTCCACGCACACCCGCACGTGCGTCACCAGCTCCTCCGGCGACGTCACGGCCGGATCCGACACGTACACCTCACGCAGCGGCCCCCGCACCACATGCCGCCGCTCCGCACACCACGCCAGCACCGCGTGCGCCGTCAGCGAGATCTGGTCGTACGGCCCCACGTGCGTCGCCGACGCGAACACCCCGCCCGGCAGCACCCGCACCTCTGCCCCCTCGCCGGCCCGCCGGCCCTCCTCCAGGACCAGCGCCACCGACACCTCCACCATCTCTCCGAGATCCACCGGGAACAGCCCCACCAGCCGCACCGGCCCACCACCCACGACTGTGGTACCGCCCGACAGCAGCCGCGCCACCGCCGCCGACGTCGCCCGCCCGATGTCCTCCGCCCCCGCCGCCCGCTCCCGCACCACCGCCACCCGCAACGCCGGCTCCGACACCAGCCGCACCCGCGCCGACGGCAACCCCTCCGCCATCACCCGCTCCAGCGCCGCCAGCGTCCGCCGCCGCCGCGCCAGCTCCGCCTCCAGCGCGTCCCGCACCCCCGCCAGCGACCGCCCCGCCTCCTCCGGCGCCCCCGCCAGCACCTCACCCACCACCGCCAGCGGCACGTCCAGCGACCGCAGCAACGCGATCGACAACGCCACCCGCGCCTGCGACGCCCGGTAATACCGGTAACCCGTCTCCCCGTCCACGAACGCCGGCCGCAACAGGCCCAGCTCGTCGTAGTGCCGCAACTGCTTCACACTCAACCGCCCCAGCCGCGCGAACTGCCCGATCGGCAGCAACTCCTCATCCACGCCCACCAGCATGGCCCCTCCCACGGCGGGAGAGTCCAGCTTGACCCTCACCCCACCTCACCCCGCAAGCTGGACACCATGAGCTTCTCCGTGGGACAAGTCGCCAGACTCGCCGGCATCACCGTGCGCACCCTGCACCACTACGACGAGATCGGCCTGCTCACCCCCGGAGAGCGCACCAGCGGCGGCTACCGCCGCTACACCGACGACGACCTCGCCCGCCTGCAGCAGATCCTGCTCTACCGCGAGCTCGGCTTCCCCCTCGACGAGATCGCCGTCATCCTCGACGAACCCCACACCGACGAGCTCACCCACCTGCGCCGCCAGCACGAGCTGCTCACCCGCAAGGCCGGCCGCCTGCACGAGGTCATCACCGCCGTCGAACGCGCCATCAACGCCCGCTCCAGCGGCATCAGCCTCACCCCTGAAGAACGCTTCGAGATCTTCGGCGACTTCCGCCCCGAAGACCACGACGCCGAGGTCGAACGCCGCTGGGGCCACACCGCCGCCTACGCCCAGAGCCGCGCCCGCGTCGCCTCCTACACCAAAGCCGACTGGCTGCGGCTACGGGCCGAAGCCGACACCGTCACCGACGACCTCATCGCCGCCTGCAAAGCCGGCCTGCCCGCCGACGGCCCCGCCGCCATGGACATCGCCGAACGGCACCGCGGCCACATCGAGCGCTGGTTCTACGACTGCCCCCACGACCTGCACCGCTGCCTCGGCGACATTTACGCAGAAGACCCCCGCTTCGCCGCCACCTTCGACGAGCGCGTCCCCGGCCTGGCCGGCTACTTCCGGCACGCCATCCACGCCAACGCCCGCCGCCACACCACCTGACCGGCGGGACGGTCACGTACTGCTGAACAGCCGGTCCAGATGCGCGTCGATCGCGGCGAGCGCGTCCTGGGGCCCGACCACGCCGAGCTCGATCAGGGAGGTGAAGCCGGTCAGGGCCAGGAGCAGGTTGGTCTCGGTCGCCGGGTCGCGGCCGGCGTCGATGTGCCCGTCGGCGATCGCCTGGCGGACCAGCCGCTCGACGAGCGCCCGCCCCGCGGCGAGGCCGCGGCGCGCCTGCTCGTGCACGGCCTCGTCGTGCAGCGCCTCCAGGACGTAGGCGGCGCTCATCCGGCTGGTCGCGCGGGCGTCGGCATGCAGGGGGAGCATCTCCGCGAGCGTCAGCCGCAGCACCTCACGGGGGTGCGGGCGGTCACCGAGCTTTTCCAGCCCTTGCTGTACGCGCACCGAGGTCTGCTCGGACGCGAAGTCCATGGCGAAGGAGAGCATGGCGGTCCGGGAGGCGAAGTAGTGCTGCAACTGCCCGAGTGACATGCCCGCCTCCTGCGCCACCACGCGCATCGTCAGCTGGGTGACGCCGCGCTGCTCCACCACCCGCCACAGCGCGCGGGCGATCGCCTCACGGCGTCCGCGGTGATCCACCTGTTTCGGCATCGCCACCCCCTCCACTTATCCAATACAGTTGACATAATACACCTGACCTACAAACCTGGGGAGGCCAGAATCATGTCCGAACAGCCAACGGTACGGACCACGGAAGGCGTAGTGCAGGGGCTCCAGCGGCAAGGACACGCCGTGTTCCGCGGCATCCCCTACGCCCAGCCCCCGGTCGGAGCGCTCCGCTTCGCCGCCCCCGCCCCACCCCACCGCTGGGACGGGACGAGACAGGCGACCGAATTCGGCCCCGTCGTACCACTCTCCCTGCCCATCGACGTACCCCCGCAGGGCACCGACTGGCTGACACTCAACATCGGCACCCCGGACCCCGGCGCCGCCGGACTCCCGGTACTCGTGTGGATCCCCGTGGGCGGCTACCTCTCAGCAGCCTCCAGCGACCCGATGTTCGACCCCGCAGCACTCGCCGAAGCCGGACTCGTCGTGGTGACCATCAACTGCCGCGTAGGCGCCGAAGGATTCGCCTTCCTCGACGACGCACCACCCAACCGCGGATTCCTCGACCAGATCGCGGCACTGGAATGGGTACAGCGCAACATCGCCGCCTTCGGAGGAGACCCCCGCCAGGTCACCGTCGCCGGGGTGTCCGCCGGAGCAGGATCCGTCGCCGCCCTCCTGACGATGAAACCGGCCCGCGGCCTGTTCCGGCGAGCCATCGCCCACTCGGTGCCGGGCCTGCACAGCACCCCCGCGCTGGCCCGGCAGGTCACCGCCGCGTTCGCGAACCGGGCCGGCGCGGCAGCCCCCACCGCCGAGGCCCTGCGCGACATCGACCCCTGGCACCTGGCCGCCGAGCTCACCTCCTTCAACGCCGGCCTCCACGCGCACCGCGAGCACTGGGGACGCCTCACCGAAGCCGGCACCGCGCTGTGCCCCGTCGTCGACGGCGACGTCCTCCCGGAAACACCCTGGCCCGCACTGACCGGCGCACGCGCCAACGGCACCCAACTGCTCGTCGGCCACGCCCGCGACGAATTCCGCTACTTCAGCGTCGTGAGCGGACGACACGGCACCTTCACCGAGCAGGACGCCCACGCAGCCCTGGAACTGCTCGCCCCGCAGCCCGACGGCGCGCGCGCCTACCGCGCCGCCTTCCCCCAGGCAAGCCCGGAAGAACTGGTGGAGACCGTGTACTCCGACGCCCTCTTCCGCATGCCCTCACAGAAGCTCGCCGAGGCGAACGCCGCCGCCGGCGGCACCTCCTACCTGTTCGAACAATGCTGGATCGCCCCCGCCCTCGGCGGCATCCTCGGCGCCTGCCACAGCCTCGACGTGCCCCTGGCCTTCGGCACCCTGCACAGCCCCGTCGCCACCCAGCTCATCGGCGAACACCCCACCCCCGAAGCCGTCGCACTCTCCCGCGAACTCCAGCAGGCCTGGATCCGCTTCATCACCACCGGCGACGCCGGCTGGCCCGCCCACCGGCCCGGCGAACACCTCACCCGCGTCCTGAACACCGACTCCAAGACCCTGCCCTACCCCGAACAGGCATCCCGCCAGATCTGGGAAGGCCACTTCCCCGCCCCCTTCGACCTCACGTGAACGTTCAGACCGGCCTCACTTCAACATAACCTTGCAAGCATATAACCAGCCAGGTATATTCACGCCATGCCCTTCGACGTCCTCGCCGAACCAGCACGACGCCACATCCTCGACCTCCTCCTCCAACGCCCCCACCAAGTCAGCGAACTCACCCACCACCTCGGCCTCACCCAGCCAGGCACCAGCAAACACCTGCGCGTCCTACGCCAAGCAGGCCTCGTCACCGTCCGCAAAGACGCCCAGCGCCGCTGGTACGAACTCCGCCCCGCCCCCCTCGCCGAGATCGACGCCTGGCTCACCCCCTACCGCCGGCTCTGGAACACCGCACTCGACAACCTCGAACACCACCTCGACACCATGGAAGACGACCCCACCCCATGAACGAGACCCTCACCCTCCACCCCGACGGCCGCACCACCCTCACCCTCCAGCGCCGCCTCCCCCACCCACCCGACAAGGTCTGGCGCGCCATCACCCGCCCCGAACACCTCTCCGCCTGGTTCCCCGCCGACGTCACCATCGACGGCGACCGCATCACCTACGGCTTCGGCCCCGACGGCCGCATCACCGAACACCACCCACCCCACACCTTCGCCCACACCTGGGGCGACGAACTCCTGCACTGGCACCTGACCCCCGACGGCGACGGCACCCTGCTCACCTTCACCCACACCTTCACCGACCACCACGGCGCCGCCAGCTTCGCCTCCGGCTGGCACACCTGCCTCCAAGCCCTGCACGCCCACCTCGACGACCGCCCCACCCACCTGCCAGAAAACCCCGGCGCTGCCCACCACGCCCGCCTCGTCGAGGACTACATCGCCATCCTCGGCCTGCACTCCACCACCGTCGACGGCGACACCGTCCGCGTCGAACGCCAGCTCACCCGGCCCGCCGAAGACGTCTGGCAACGCCTCGACGGCCCCGCCGCCACCCCCGGCAACACGCCGCCCGCCCCGTTCACCGTCCCCGGCCTGCCGGCAGGGCCGGTCACCCGCGCCGAGAGCGCCAAGCTCCTGGAGTACGACACCGCCAACGGCCACGTCCGCTGGGAACTGGGCGAGGGCACCGGGCAGGGCCCGCGCCTCGTCGTCACCTGTACCGGCGATCCCGCCACCGCCGACGCCTGGCGCGTCCGCGTCGAAGACCTCGCAGCCTCCCTCCTCGCCTGAGAGGTTTGATGGGTAAAGGCCCTGGGCGTTGAACACACCCAGGGCCTTTACAATGTAGATCATTAAGCGGTGAGACCCAATGCCGCAGCCGTCACCGCCCGCGCCCGCCCCGGCGCCACCAGCAGGTCCGTCGAGTCCGACAACTGATCCACACACCCCGCCACCGGCAGCCCCTGCACCACCGGATCCGACACCGACGCCATCAGCGCCTCCACGAACCGCCCCGCCCCGATCACCTGGAACGGCCGGTCGAAGAACCCCCGCACCCCCTCGTCCAGCCGCTCCGCCAGCGCCACCCGGTTCTGCAGCGCCGCCACCCGCCCGTACGCCGCCGACAGGCCTTCCTGCCGTTCCCGCCACGACCGCGCCGCCACCGCCGCGCCCAGCGACTCCCCCAGCTCCGCCGACCCCGGCAGCCGCGCCAGCGCGCTGCCCAGCCACTTCCCGTACGGCGGATAGCGCCGGCGCAGCAGCAGCGCCAGCCGCATCACCTCCCGCGCCAGCCGCGCCCCCAGCACGGCCGAGCCCAGCTCGTCGCCCACCTCCCCGCACCGGCCGACGAACGGCTCCTCCTGGCAGATCCGCTGCCACTGACACGCCAGCACGTAGCGCCACACGTCCTGCGGATACCAGCGCAACGCCGCCCTGGCCGCCTCCAGCCCCCGCTCCCCCAGACCGTCGAAGAACACCTCCCCGCCGGTCACCTCCGCCAGCCGCTGCCACGGCGCCGACAGCCAGTCCAGCAACGACACCCCCTCGCGCGGGTCGAAACCGAGCCGCCCGACCAGCCACTCCCCCAGCTCCGCCACCGTCACCCCGGGACGCACCCGCTCGTGATAGGGGAACACCGTCGGGAACCCGCCGAACCGCTCCGGCAGACCCGCCGCCACCTTCGCCTCCACCTCGGCCACCCGCTCCGCCGCCACGAACAGCAGCACCCGCGGCCCCCAGTCATGATCCGTCGAACGCGCCGTGTCGAACTCCAGCACCTCCGACCCCGGCCCGATCAACGCGGCACTATGCGAAACACCCGACACCAGCGGCGCCACCACCTCACCGTAGAAGGCGCGCGACAGCTCGATACCAGGTACAAAGTTGGACATCACCCCGTCAACTCTGCACGAGCGCCGCCGGAACCTCATCCCAATTACCGGCGGCCCTCCAGAGGGCAGGCGTCAGGTGACGTGCGCGCTTCAGGTGACGTACGCCGCCAGCACCCGCCTGCGCCGATACCCGATCCGCTCATACACCCGGATCGCGGCCCCGTTGCCGTCGTCCACCATCAGCGCCGCCCGCCCGCGCCCGGCCACCAGCTCCCGCGACACCCACCGGCACACCAGCCCGGCCAGCCCCCGCCCGCGCAGCGACGCCCGCGTGGCGACCCCCGCCACCAGCCCCACCGTCGGCGCCGACCACGCCTCGGCCGCCACCGCCGCCAGCAGCCCGTCCACCCGCACGCCGGCCCACCGGTTCACCCCGGCCGTGCCGGGCACCGCGTAGGAGTGCGGCGCGTCCGCCGCCAGCAGCCCGGCGACCTCACCGGCCACCGCCTCGCCGTCCAGCCACCCCACGGCCTCGTCCCCGTCCTCGTCCTCGTCCGGCAGGGTGGACAGGCTCATCCACGAGAACTCCGCCGCCTCCTGGACGCCGTCCACCTTGCCCGCCACCCGCCGCACCAGCTCCACCTCACCCAGCGGCCGGTACGACGCCCCCAGCTCGCCCAGCGCGTGCCGCACCAGCGCCACCGCACTCGACGCCTCACCCCACACGGCTAACCGGTCATGCCGCGACACGGCGGGGCTGCCGGCCACGACCGCCCCGCCCAGCGCCCACGCCCGGCTGCCCCCCGACAGGTCCTGCGCGGCCCACATCACCAGATCGTCGTCCCCGCACGCGGCCCGCACCTCCTCCAGGGATCGCAGCCGCCTGATCACAAGATCGCGCCAGGACGGTACGCGGCCGCCTCCGGGTACGCCGCCACGACCTCGCCCACCCGCTGCGAAACCGACTCCACCTGGTCGGCCGCCGCCCCGGTGAACGACACCCGATCCGCCAGCAACGCCTCCAGCCGCGGCCGGTCCAGCGGGAACCGCTCATCGGCGGCCAGCAGATCCAGCAGCTCGTTCGCCGCGCCACGCGAACGCATCGCCAGCGCCGCCGCCACCGCGTGCTCCTTGATCAGCTCGTGCGCCTGCTCGCGCCCCACCCCGGCCCGCACCGCCGCCATCAGCATCTTGGTCGTCGCCAGGAACGGCAGGTAACGGCCCAGCTCGGCGGCGATCACCGCCGGGAACGCGCCGAACTCCTCCAGCACCGTCAGCATCGTCTCCACCAGCCCGTCGAAGGCGAAGAACGCGTCCGGCAGCGCCACCCGCCGCACCACCGAGCAGGACACGTCGCCCTCGTTCCACTGGTCGCCCGCCAGCTCGCCCACCATCGAGGCGTAACCGCGCAGCACCACGGCCAGGCCGTTCACCCGCTCGCAGGAACGGGTGTTCATCTTGTGCGGCATCGCCGAGGAGCCGACCTGCCCCTCCTTGAACCCCTCCGTCACCAGCTCGTGCCCGGCCATCAGCCGGATCGTCTTGGCCAGCGACGACGGCGCCGCCGCGAGCTGCACCAGCGCCGTGACCACCTCGAAGTCCAGCGAACGCGGATACACCTGGCCCACGCTGGTGAAGCGGTGCTCGAACCCCAGGTGCGCCGCCACCCGCCCCTCCAGCTCGGCCAGCTTGCCGCGGTCGCCGCCCAGCAGGTCGAGCATGTCCTGCGCGGTGCCCACAGGCCCCTTGACGCCCCGCAGCGGGTACCGTCCGATCAGCTCCTCCAGCCTGCGGTAACCCACCAGCAGCTCGTCGGCCGCCGTCGCGAACCGCTTGCCCAGCGTCGTGGCCTGCGCCGCCACGTTGTGCGAGCGGCCCGCCATCACCGTGGCCTCGTGCTCCTCGGCCAGCGTCGCCAGCCGGGCCAGCAGCGCCACCACGCGGTCGCGTACCAGCAGCAGGCTGTCGCGCACCTGGAGCTGCTCGACGTTCTCGGTCAGGTCACGCGAGGTCATGCCCTTGTGCACCTGCTCGTGCCCGGCCAGCGCGTTGAACTCCTCGATGCGGGCCTTCACGTCGTGCCTGGTGACACGCTCACGCGCCGCGATGGAGTCCAGATCGACCTGCTCGACCACCTTCTCGTAGTCGGCGATCGCCCCTTCGGGCACCGCGATCCCCAGCTCGGCCTGTGCCCGCAGCACCGCCAGCCACAACCGCCGCTCGGCGATGATCTTGTACTCGGGCGACCACAGGCGCGCCAGCTCCGCCGAGGCGTAGCGGCCGGCCAGGACATTGGGGATACGCGGCTTGGAAGTCACGTTCGACAAGTGTATTCACCCCGCTCCGGCCACCCGACGCCTTCCCCCGGCAATAGAACTCACCATATGATGAAACAAACTCACATGCTATGTTGATGTCTGTTTCAACGCGTGATGAGCAAAGGAGCCCGTGACGTGCCGATCCCCCGAGACCTCGTTCAGGCCGCCCTGCGCGCCGCCGACCGGCTGGGCAAGGACGTGGCCGACGTGCCCGTCCAGGCCATCGCCCAGGAAGCAGGCGTCTCCCGCAGCACCCTGCTGCGGCGGATCGGCGGCTCCCGCGAGGCGCTGGACGAGGCCGTGCGCGCCACCGGGGTCGATCCCGGCGGCCAGCGGCCGGTGCGGGAACGCGCGATCGAGGCCGGCGCGCACCTGATCGGCGAGCACGGCCTGGCCGCGTTCACGCTGGAGCTGGTCGCCTCCTCCGCGCAGTGCTCGGTGCACAGCCTGTACGGCGCGTTCGGCGGCCGGGACGAGCTGCTGCGCGCCATCTTCGAGACCTACAGCCCTATCCTGGACGTGGAGAAGGCGGTCGCAGGCCCGCCCGCCGACCTGCGCGAGACCGTCGGCCACCTCTACCTGCTGCTGGCCGAGGCGCTCGCCCGCCGGCCTCGGGTGATGCCCGCCATGCTCGCCGAGGCGCTGGCCCGCCCGCACGACCCCGCCCTGCAAGGCCTGCTGCACCACTTCGCCCCGCGCATGCTCGCCGGGCTGGGCCGGTGGCTGGCGGGCGAGATGGCCGCCGGACGCATCCGCGCCCTGCCGCTGCCCCTGCTCATCCAGCAGATGATCGCCCCGGCCCTGATCCACTTCCTGTCCCGCCCGGCCGCCGGCCAGGTACCCGGCCTCGACCTGCCCGGCGTGGAGGAGGCCTGCGCGATGTTCGCCGAATCGTTCCTGCGCGCCGTCGCCGTCCCCTGACCCCAGCACGGAAGGAACCCGCCATGAGCAACGACACCACCACGTGCGCGATCATCGGCGGCGGCCCGGCCGGGATGGTGCTCGGCCTGCTGCTGGCCCGCCAGGGCGTGCAGGTGACCGTCCTGGAGAAGCACGCCGACTTCCTGCGCGACTTCCGCGGCGACACCGTCCACCCCACCACCCTGGACCTGCTGGACGAGCTCGGCCTCGGCAAACGCTTCGCCGCCCTGCCGCACACCCGGCTGGACCGCATGGCCTTCCCCCTGCCCGGCGGCGGCGAGGTGACCGTCGCCGACTTCCGCCGCCTGAGGCTGCGCCACCCGTACATCGCGATGGTGCCGCAGTGGGACCTGCTCAACCTGCTCGCCGAGGCCGGGCGCGACGAGCCCGCGTTCACGCTGCGGATGAGCACCGAGGTGACCGGCCTGCTGCGGGACGGCGACCGCGTCACCGGCGTCCGTTACCGGGATCGCGGCGGGTCCGGGGAACTGCGCGCCGATCTGACGGTCGCCTGTGACGGGCGCCGGTCCCTGGCCAGGCAGGCCGCCGGGCTGCGGGTGCGGGAGTGGCCGGTCGGGTTCGACGTGTGGTGGTTCCGGCTGCCCGGCGTTTCCGGGGTGTCCGGCGCCGGTGAGGCACTGCTGCCGCGGATCGCCAACGGCAAGACGTTCGGGGTGATCCCGCGTGAGGGGTATGTGCAGGTCGCGCACCTCATCCCCAAGGGCGCCGACGCCTCCCTGCGCGCCCGCGGCCTGGACGCCTTCCGCCGCGACCTCCTCGCCGCCATCCCCGAAGCCGCCACCGCCCTTGAGGCCACCACCCTTGAAGCCACCACCCCCGACGCTGCCGCGTCCGACGCCACCGCACGCAACACCACCGCGTCCGACGCCACCGGGGTCCTCGCCTCCTGGGACGACGTCCGCATGCTCGACGTCCGCCTCAACCGGCTGCGCCGCTGGCATCGGCCCGGCCTGCTGTGCATCGGCGACGCCGCCCACGCCATGTCCCCCGCCGGCGGCGTCGGCATCAACCTCGCCGTCCAGGACGCCGTCGCCACCGCCACCCTGCTCGCCGAGCCCCTGCGCCGGCACCGCCTCACCAGCAAGGACCTGGCCGCCGTCCGCCGCCGTCGCCTGCTGCCCACCGCCGTCACCCAGACCATGCAACGCATCCTGCACCGCGCCCTGACCGGCCCGATCATCACCGGCAAGGCCCCGACCCCGCCCAGACTCCTCGTCACCCTGCTGAAACTCTTCCCGCCGCTGTCCGCCGTGCCCGCCCGCCTCATCGGCGTCGGCGTCCGCCCCGAACACGCCCCGCCGGCAGCCCGCCGCGCCACCCCGGCCTGAACCCTGGCCGCGTGGGTGGCGGCCGGCCTCCTCCTCATCTTCATCGCCGACCGCCACACCGAGACCCCGGCGCCGCTCGCAGTCCGACCGTCCTCCACGTCACCAGGACGGCGGCCACCGGCGCTCTACAACCACGTACGCAGATCGTCGATGTCGACCAGCGGCAGCCCCCACCGCAGCGCCGACGCCTCCAGGTCGGCCGCGCCGGCCATGGCGCCGTCCCGCTTCATCACCTCGCAGCACACGCCCACCGGCGCCAGCCCGGCGGCCACGCACAGGGCGACGGTCGACTCGGTGTGCCCGGCCCTCTCGCGCAGCAGGCCGGGCCGGGCGGCGATCGGGATGACGTGGCCGGGCGAGGCGAAGTCGGCGGGGCGCGCGCCGGGGTTGGCGAGCTGCCGGACGGTGGCGGCCCGTTCGGCGGCGCTCACCCCGGTGCCCGTGTTCGAGGCGAGGTCCACGGGTGTGTGGAAGGCCGTGCCCTGCCGGTCCCCCTTCCCGGCCAGCGCCCCGATCTCCAGCCGTTCCAGGACGTCCGGGGCGCACGGCACGCACGGGTAGCCGTACACCTCGGTGAGCAGGAAGGTGAACGCGGCCGGGCCCAGGTTCGCACCGGCGAAGATCACGTCCCCTTCGACCTCCCGCTCGGGATCCCACACCATGACGGCGCCGCCGGCGGCGAGCTGCCGCACCACCTTCTCCACCCCGGCGCGGCCCGACAGGTGCCCGGCCCAGCCGAGCGCCGCGACCGCGCGGGCGACGTTCGCGCCGGCGGACGCCGCGCCGGCCGCCGCCAGCCGTCCCACCACGTCGGACTCGATGTTGACCCGCTCCCCCACGGCGAGCGCGGCCAGCGTCGTCCCGGCCAGCGTGGACGGAATCAGCGCCACCGAGAACCGGTCCTTGACGATCTCGGCGACGGTCAGGCTCACCCCGTCGACCGCGACGGACCCCTTGGCGGCGATCCTGCCGATGAACCGCTCCGGCGGCCTGATCCACAACCGCCGCCCCACCCCGGGCTCGTCGTCCACCCGCACGACCTTGCCGACCCCGTCCACGTGCCCCTGCACCAGATGCCCGTCGAGCGGATCGCCGACGGCCAGGGGCGTCTCCACGTTCACCCGCCGCCCGGGGGCCGCCATCTCGTCGAACGTCGTCCTGCGCCGCGTCTCGTCACTGATCGAAGCGCTGATGAGATCGTCCTCGACCCGCTCGGCGGTCACGCAGACCCCCGCCACGTTCACCGAGCCGCCGGGCACCACCCGCCCCGCGCTCTTGGCCGCCCGGATGCCGATGCTGTTCGCGCCGACGGTCTCGATCTCGCCGATCTCGTGGATTCTTCCGGTGAACACGTCCATCCCCTTCATGCCGGCCTCGGCCGCGTCCGTCGCGGCCGGTGGCGTCAGGGACCGTCATCGGGGTCCGAGAAGGGGCGGGGTGTCACCGCGTGGCTCCGGAGTCGCACCGGATCGTTCGTCCCGGGGGAGGAACCGGCGGGCTGTCACCGCCGCACCTGGAATTGCGCCACTGCCACGATAACCGATAAGGAAATGCCCGGCGAGATCGACCGATCCCGCCGGGCACTTCACCACTCCATCACCGTCAAGCGGGCTGACCCGCCAGGTCCTCCTTCCCGGCCTCATCCGCACGACGCTCCCCGCTCTGGCCGCCGCCGGCGTGCCGCGCCCCCCGGTCGCTCTTGCGGGTGACCACGACGTACAACGTCGGAACCAGAACGAGGGTCAGCAGAGTCGAGGAGATCAGCCCGCCGATCACCACGATGGCCAGCGGCTGCGAGATGAACCCGCCCGACCCGGTCACGCCCAGCGCCATCGGCGTCAGGGCGCAGATGGTCGCCACGGCCGTCATCAGGATGGGCCGCAGCCTGCGCCGGCCACCCTCGATCACCGCCTCGACCACGCCCATGCCCTGATCCCGGTACTGGTTGATCAGGTCGATCAGCACGATCGCGTTGGTCACCACGATGCCGATCAGCATCAGCATGCCGATCAGCGCGGGCACGCCCAGCGCCGTGTCCGTGGCCACCAGCAGGCCGATGGCGCCGGTGGCGGCGAACGGGATCGACACGAGCAGGATGACCGGCTGGACGAAGCTGCGGAACGTCGCCACCATGATCAGGAACACGATCGCGATCGCGGCGAGCATGGCCAGGCCCAGGTCGGAGAACGCGTCGGCCTGGTCGGCCGAGACGCCGCCGATCTCGTAGGAGGCGCCCGCCGACAGCGCGAGCCCGTCCAGCTTGGTGGTCAGGTCCTGCGTGACCGCGCCGAGGTTGCCGGAGTCCTCGGCCTTGGCCGAGACGGTGGCAGAACGCTCGCCGTCGATCCTGCTCACCTGGGTCGGCCCGGCGACCTCGCGCACCTCGGCGACCGTCGACAGCTTGACGGCGCCGCCGGCCGTGACCAGCTTGAGGTCCTCGATCGCCTTGATGTCGTCCGGCGCGTCCGCGCCGCGCAGCACCAGGTTGCTGGCGCGGCCGTCCAGGGTGATCTGGCCGAGCGGCGCGCCGCGGAAGGCCTGCGCGACGGCCTGCCCGACCTGCGCCTCCGACAGGCCGCGTTCGGCGGCCTCCTCGCGGTCCACGACGACCTCGACGCGCGGCGCGCTGGTCTCCAGGTTGGACGACAGGTCGCGCAGCCCCGCCACCTCGCCCATCGCCGTCTTGACCGCGTCCGTCGCGGTGCGCAGCGACTCGGTGTCGGGCGCCTGCACGATCACCTCGACGCTGTCGGAGGCGAACCCGCCGCCGCTCGCGCCGCCCACGGTGACCTCGCCGACCCCGGACAGGCCCGCGATCTTGTCGCGCAGCGCCTGCTCGACCTTGGCCGTGTCGGCGTCCTCGTCCAGGGTGACCGAGTACGACGCGCGGTCCGCGCCGCCGCCGGTGCCGCCCATCATGGCGTTGCCGCCGCCGACGTTCACCTGGTAGGTGTCGACGCCGTCGAGGTCGGCCAGCACGTCCTCGACCTGCTTGGCCGCCTTGTCGGTGGTGGCCAGGTCCGTGCCGACCGGCATGCGCTGCGAGATCGACAGCGTGTTCTGCCCTGAGGAGTCCAGGAAGTTGGTCTGCAGCCCGCCGGCCAGGCCCATCGTGCCGATGAACACGGCCACGCCGATCAGGATCGTCACCAGCTTGAACCGGGTGGCGAAGCGCAGCACCGGCAGGTAGGCCCGCTGCAGCGGCGAGCGCAGCTCCTTGGCCTCGGCCTCGTCCCGCTGCTTGCGCGCCTCCTCAGGCGTCAGCTCCGGCGACTTGAGGAACCAGAACGCCAGCACCGGCACCACGGTCAGCGACACCACCAGCGACGCGAGCAGCGCCACCGTCACCGTGATCGCGAACGGGCTGAACAGCTCGCCCACCATGCCGCCGACCATCGCGATCGGGGCGAACACGGCCACCGTCGTCAGCGTCGAGGCCGTCACCGCGCCGGACACCTCGCGCACGGCCGTGAGGATGGCCTGCAGCTTCGCCTCGCCGTAGGCGAGATGCCGTTTGATGTTCTCCAGGACGACGATCGAGTCGTCCACGACCCGGCCCACGGCGATCGTCAGCGCGCCCAGCGTCAGCATGTTGAGCGAGTAGTCGCCCGCCCACAGCACGATCAGCGCGATCACGACCGACAGGGGGATCGACACCGCCGTCACCAGCGTCGAGCGCACCGACAGCAGGAACACCAGGATGACGAGCACCGCGAAGATGAGGCCCAGCAGGCCCTCGGTGGTCAGGCTCTCGATCGACTGCTCCACGTACGGCGCCTGGTCGAACACCACCGACACGGCCGTGTCCGAGCCGTCGCCCAGCGACTTGGTCAGCTCGGGCAGCTTGTCGATGACGGCGTGCGAGATCGACACCGCGTTGCCGTCGGGCACCATCGTCACCGACACGCCGAGGCTGGTCCTGCCGTCGGTGCGGGTGATCGTCGTGGCCTCTTCCAGCCCGCGCGTGATCTTCGCCACGTCGCCCAGCTTGACGGGCTTGAGCGGCTTCGGCTGAACGACGGCCTGCTGCGGCTGGCCCTGTGCCTGGCCCTGCCCCTGAGCCTGGGCCTGGGCGCGAGCGGCGGCAGCCTGCTGGGCCGCGGCCTGGGCGGCGGCCTGCTGCTGGGCGGCCGACGGCTGGGCGGGCGTCAGGTAGAGGCTCTTCAGCTTCTCCACCGAGTCGACCCGCGAGCCGACCTGCACCGACAGCGACTTGTCGTCCGCGGTGAGCGTGCCGGCCGGGATCGGCGTCCCGTTCGCCTTCAGCACCTCGGGGATCTGCGCCGCCGAGACGCCCTTCTCCGCCATCTTCTCGGTGTCGGGCTCGATGGTGACGACCTCGTCACGGGTGCCCGTGACCGCCGCCTCCCGTACGCCCTCGATGCCCTGCAACTCCGGCACCACGATGCGGCGCAGCTTGTCGGCCATCGCCCGCTCGTCGCCGCCGTCGCCCACCGCCAGCACCAGCACCGGGATGTCGTCGGTGTTGCCGGCCACCACCTGCGGATCCACGCCGTCCGGCAACGACACCCTGCTGATGGCCTGCTGCATCTTGTTCAGCGAGGACTCGATGTCGGTGCCGTACTCGAAGGCGACCTGGATCTGCGCCATGCCCTCCTTCGACGTCGAGGTCATCTGCTCCATCCCGGTGAGCCCCTGGAAGGAGTCCTCGATCGGGGCGGTCACCTGGTCCTCTACGATCTCAGGCGACGCACCCGGATACGTCGCGACCACGAACGCGCCCGGGAACGACAACGACGGCAGCAACTGCTGTTTCAACTGCGGGATCGTGAACGCGCCGAACGCGCTGAGCACGACCGCCACCAAAATCACAAGGCTCCGGTTGACCAGGCTCAACCGAGCGAATGCGGTCATAGGGTTCCCTCCAAGAGTTCGCCCCAGACTAACACTTTGCCTCGCACGAATATTTAGATCACTTGAGCGTTCCTGATAACCTTCTCAGGAAGCGAGAGGTGAGCGTGAGCAACGAACGCGAAATGCTGATCCGCCGGATCACCGAGACACAGCGGGGCATGGCCCGGCTGTTCGCCCAGCATCAATCCCCCCTGTTCAGCTCCAACCTCACCATGAGACAGCTCAAGGTCGTCATGGTCCTGTCCATGAACGGCTCCGCCTCAGGCCAGGACCTGTCCCACAACCTCGGCGTCGGCCTCGGCACCGTGACCGGGATCGTCGACCGCCTCGTCGCCCAGGGGCTCGTCAGCCGGCACGAGGACCCCCACGACCGCCGCGTCCGCCGCGTCGAGCTCACCCCCGCGGGCGCGAGCCTCATCGAGGAGATCAACAACGCCGGCATCCAGCAGTACCGGCGCATCATGGAGCACCTCGACACCGAGACCCTGCGCACCCTCGACGACGTCTCCAGGAAGATCCGCGACGTCGCCGAGAAGCTCGCCCCGGACAAGTCCGCCCCCGGCGGGCTCACCTCCGACAACGGCTGAGCCCCGAGGCCGGTTCCTGTTCGCGGATCAGGTTTTTCCCGTACGAAATCCGCGAACGGCACCGACCCGGCGCCTTTACATTGTAGATTTATTGGCCAGGCGGGACAGGACCGGCGGCAGGTCGCCCTCGTAGGCCACCGTCAGGCGGCGCGTGGCCCGCGTCATCGCCACGTACAGGTCCTGGCCGCCCATCGGCGACTGCCCGATGATGCCCGCCGGGTCCACCACCACGACCGCGTCGAACTCCAGCCCCTTGGCCTGCCCCACCGTCAGCACCACCACCGGCGCGTCCAGGTCCCCCCTCGGGAACAGCCGCGCCACCTCCGCGTGCCGGGCGTCCGGCGTCAGCACCGCCACCCGGCCCTGCTCCTCCCCCGCCCCGATCTCCGTCAGCTCCCCCGCCACCAGCGCGGGCAGCGCGGAGACGGGCAGCCGCACCGCGCGCGGCTCCGCCTCGCCCTCGCGCACCGACTCCGGCGGCTCCTGCCCCGGCGCGTACGCGCGCAGCACGTCGGCCGCCACCCGCATGATCTCCACCGGCGTGCGGTAGTTGACCAGCAGCCGCTCCTCCCGCCAGCGGCCCGCCAGGAACGGGTCCAGCACCTCGCCCCACGAGCGCGCGCCCGCCGCCGACCCCGTCTGCGCCACGTCGCCCACCACGGTCAGCGACTTGGCCGGCACCCGCCGCATGATCATCCGCCAGGCCATCGGCGACAGCTCCTGCGCCTCGTCCACGATCACGTGCCCGTACGCCCAGCTCCGGTCGGCCGCCGCCCGGTCGGCCGTGGTCAGGCCCAGCCCGTCGTCGGCGTGCCGCTCGGCCAGCACGTCGGCCCGCTCGAAGACGCCCGCCTCGGCCACGCCCGTCGTGATCAGCACCTCGCGGGCGTAGAGCCGCTGCTCGGCCACCTCCTCATCGGCCTGCCTGGCGGCCACCCGCCGCGCCGAGTCGTCCTCACCCAGCAGCTCGGCCGCCTCGTCCAGCAGCGGCACGTCCCCGACCGTCCACGCGGCGCCGGGCTCGCGCACCAGGGCCCGCCAGTCCAGGCCGGGCGGGGCCGCCTCGCGCAGCGCCTCAGGGTCCGAGAGCAGGCCCCCGATCAGCGACTGCGGGGTCAGCTCCGGCCACAGCCCGTCCACCGCGCGCCGCACCGCCGGCTCGCCCCACAGCCGCCGCGAGGCCAGCTCGATGTCCAGCTCGTCCAGGTCGCCCTCCAGGTCGAGCGGCTCGCTCAGCTCCGGCTCGCCCTCGATCACCAGCTCCTCGATGTGCAGCGACTCCTCCAGCGCCCGCGCCTCGGCCCTGGCCAGCTCCTTGAGCAGCTCGGTGACGTACAGCTTGCGCGCCATGTTGTGCGGCAGCCGCACCGCGCGCGCCCGCTCGCGCAGCCGCGCGCACGTCTCGTGCGGCACCCGCAGCCGCAGCCCGTCCAGCTCCACGACCAGGTCCCCGTCCGGCGCCCGCCGGCGCAGCTCCAGCCCGGCCGCCACCAGCCCGGCCATCCGCGGGTCGCCCTTGACCACCGCCGTGCGCGGCGCGTCGGCCGCCGACGCGCGCACGCCGGGGAACATCTCGCCCACCGTGGTCATCACCACCTGCGTCTCCCCCAGCGCCGGCAGCACCTGGCCGATGTAGCGCAGGAACATCGGGTTCGGGCCGACCACCAGCACGCCGCGCCGCTCCAGCGTGTCGCGGTGGGTGTAGAGCAGGTACGCCGCGCGGTGCAGCGCCGCCACCGTCTTGCCGGTGCCGGGGCCGCCCTGCACCACCAGCGCCCCCTGCAGCGAGGCGCGGATCACCCGGTCCTGCTCGGTCTGGATGGTGGCCACCACGTCGCCCATCCGGCCCGTGCGGCCCCGCCGCAACGCCGCCAGCAGCGCCGCCTCGCCCACCAGCGTGCGCCGGTCGCCCTCGCTCATGCCCTCCAGGTCGAACACCTCGTCGTCGATGCCGACGACCGCGCGGTCCTTCAGGTGCAGGTGCCGCCGCCGTACCAGCCCGCCCGGGTTGGTGGCGGTGGCCACGTAGAACGGCCGCGCCGCCGGCGCCCGCCAGTCGATCAGGACCGACTCGTGCGCCTCGTCGCGCAGGCCGATCCTGCCGATGTACGTGCTGCGCCCCGATGCGTCGTCGACGCGGCCGAAGCACAGGCCCCGCTCGACCGCGTTGAGCTGCGCCAGCCGCCGTGCCTGCTCCGAGGCCAGCACCTCGCGCTCGACCCGCGCCTGCCGGGTGGCGTCGGCGGCGCTGCTCGCGTACACCTCGCGCAGCGTGCGCTGCGCCTTCTCCCTCACCTGGTCGAGCCGCTCGTAGAGCCGGGACACGGTGCGCTGTTCGGTGTCAAGAGCTTGCGCGAGACCATCTTGACGATTAGTCATTCGGTGGTATACTCCTAACAGGAGGTCTGTGACAGCTCATATTGGAGAATGGCAATATTCGAGCTTAGACCCGCAGGCCGCCCCCGCGCAAACCTCTTGTGCGTCTTTGTTGTCCGCCCAGGTCAGGCCGGGCGGGTGGGGAGCGGGTACGCCGGGAACGGGTTGTCCGGCAGCAGGATCATCCGCCGCCGCTCAGGGGCGCGCCGCAGCGCCGCCTCCAGATGCAGCAACGCCGCGCCGATGCCCGCCGCGCCCGCCATGTAGCCGGTGTCCGCGCTCACCTCGCCAGGCCGCGACCGGCGATACGCCTGATACCAGCGCAGCCCGCCGTCACCCGCCGCGCGCGAGCGCGCCGCCAGGTGCTCGCCCAGCCGCACCGCGAAGTCCAGGTACGCCGGCCGCCCCGTCGCCGCCCACAACCCGGCGAACAGCTCCACCAGCCCCGCCACGCCGCAGCACTGGCAGGCCGTGTCCCACAGCCCCGGCACCCGCCGGGCCGGCACACCGCTGGCCACGATGCCGGCCGCCAGCCGCTCGGCCCAGTCCAGGTCCGCCGGATCACCCGCCACCCGGTACAGCTCGCAGAACATCCGCGCCACCCCGGCCGCGCCCGAGCAGAACCCCAGGTAGAACAGCCCCCTGCCCTGCGGCAGGTGGTGCGGCACCGCGACGTGCCCGCCGGTCACCACGCTCACCGCGCGCACGAACCCCGCTCCCCTGCGGGCCGCCTCCAGGAAGCACCGCTCGCCCGTCGCCCCGTACAGGCGGGCCAGCACGAACGCCGTCCCCGACGTGCCGGCCACGAAGCCCGGCGTGACCGCGTCGCGCGGCAGGCCGGGGCAGTCGCCGAAGCGGTGGCCGGGGACCGCCAGGCGGGCCGCCCGCTGTGCCGCCTCGGCCGCCAGGTCCTCCAGGTGCGGCAGGCCGAGCATGGCGGCGCCGTGCAGCAGCGCCAGCACCACGCCGCCGTCGCCGCGCAACGCCGGATCCCCGGTCCAGCCCGGCGCCTGCTGGTCCGGGCTCATGGGACGGGCCGCGCGCGCCACCCGTTCCAGTACGGCGGCGGCGGCCTCCTCGGCCGTGCCGTCGCCCAGGACCCAGCCCGCCTCGCACAGCGCGACCGCGATGCCGCTCAGCCCGTGATGGAAGCCCACCCCGGCGACGCCACGCCACGCCGAGGCCAGGTAGCGCACCCCCGCCCGCGCGTCCTCCAGGTAACCCTCGTCGCCGGTCGCCGCCGCCAGCTCAAGGAAGAACAGCACGATGCCGGCCGCGCCCGCGTACAGGGAGGCGGGCGCGGGAGCCAGCGCCGACCTGCCGCCCGGGTCGGGGTTGGCCAGCCAATGCCGCCCCGCGCCGTCGCCTGCCGTGGCGCTCCTGACCCAGCGCGCCGCCCCGATCGCGGCGGCCAGCGGGGCGTCCGCCCGCTCGCCCGGGGAGCGGGCCCGATCCACGCTCATCGCACACCCGGCGCCTTTCAGAACCGTTGCCGGAGAACGACCTCCCATTCTCCCGCACCCCGACCCGCCCGCCAAGCCAAGAGAACCGGCCCGCGCACGCAGAGCCGACCGGCTCGCGCGCGAGGCCGGCACGAGCGCGGGAAGCGGACCGGCAGGGGTCTCAGGCCGCCGGCTCCCGCCGGAACAGCGCCGACAGCAGGAACGGCTCGCCGAAGAGCGGCCCGCCGGGCGGCTGCCCCGTCATCGGCCGCACCTCCACCTCCGCGTAGTCCGAGAACAGCCACCGCAGCTCCTCGGCCGTGTAGGCCAGCCCGCCGTGCAGCTCACCGTCGCGATACAGCTCCTCGTCGCTCTGCTCCGACCCCATGCCGCCCGCCGCGAAGCACGTCACGGCCAGATGCCCGCCCGGCGCCAGCACCCGCTCCAGCAACGCCCGGTAGCTCACCCGGCGGTGCGGCGGCAGGTGGTGCAGGCAGCCGGAGTCGTACACCAGGTCGTACGGCCCCGCCGGCTCCGCCGAGGTGAACGCGTCACCGCAGACGAACCGCACCTTCACCCCCGCCTCGGCGGCGCGTTCCTCGCCCCAGGTCACCGCGGCGGGCGACAGGTCCACGGCGTCCACCTCGAAGCCGTGGGAGGCCAGGTGGATGGCGTTCCTGCCCGGCCCGCACCCCAGGTCCAGCGCCCGCCCCGGCCTCAGCAGCCCCCGGTCCAGGTAGGAGGCCAGGCTCTCGTCCGGGCCCGGCACGAAGAACGGGACGGGCTTGGACCGGTCGGCGTAGAAGCCGTCCCACCAGGTGGAGGCGTTGCCGGTCCACCGGTCGGCGCCTGAGGCGAACATCTGGTCCATCAGGGCCAGGACGTCGTCGATCGTACGGATGGTGCGATTCACTCGGGATCTCCAGAACGGGACGGCCGCCCCGCGCGGCCGGACCCTGCCGATCCTACGGCCATGAAGCCCTGTCATCCCTGGTCAGAGCGCCTTTCCGGGGTGTCGCAGAAGGCTCCGTGACGCTCGCGCCGAGCCTCCCTCACACGGGGGGACCGGCCACGGCTGCCCGGCCGCCGTCCTGCCGTCGGCGGCCGGGCAGAGGCGTTCCAGCGCCCCTGGGGCGGGCCGTGGAAGCGGCGGCGGCTGTGGTCTTGGTCACAACCGGCCCCCGGGGGATCAGGCGGGCGGCGGGGTGCTAGCTTCATCGACCATGTCCGACTATCTGCGGGAGCTGTTCTCCCTTCACGGCCGTCGCGCGCTGGTGACCGGCGGCAGCTCCGGGATCGGGTACGTGCTGGCCGAGGCGATCGGCCGCGCCGGGGCCGAGGTCGTGGTGGTGGCCCGCAGGGAGGCCGAGCTGGACAAGGCCGTCGCCCGGCTGCGCGAGCACGGCGTGACCGCCTCGTGGATCAGCGCCGACCTGGCCGAGCGCGCGGACGTGCGGCGGGTGTGCGAGAGCGCCGGCGCGATCGACATCCTGGTCAACGACGCGGGCAACAACATCCGCAAGCCCATGGCCGAGCTGTCCGAGGACGACTTCGAGCTCACCATGGCCGTGAACTTCACCGCCCCGTACCTGCTCGGCCAGCACTTCGGGCCGCGGATGGCGGCGCGCGGGTGGGGCCGCATCATCAACGTCGGCTCGCAGCAGTCGATCAGCGCGTTCGGCGACAGCGGCGCTTACGGCGCGGCCAAGGCCGGGCTGGCCGGGCTGACCCGCTCGCAGGCCGAGGCGTGGTCGCCGGCCGGGGTGTGCGTGAACACGATCATCCCCGGCTTCGTGCTGACCCCGCTCACCGAGCCCGCCCAGGCCGTCCCCGGCCGGGTCGAGGCGCTGGCCGCCCGGCACATGGTGGGCCGCAACGGGCTGCCGGAGGACTTCGCGGGCGCCGCGGTGTTCCTGGCGGGCGACGCGTGCGCGTTCGTCACCGGCCAGATGTTGTTCGTGGACGGCGGCTTCTCCGTCCATTAGGCGGCGCGTCAGCCAACCGGCCCGGGCGCCTTTACATTGTAGATCACTTACGCCGGATCTCGCGCTCACCCTCCCCCTCGCGCCAGGCGGCGATGACCAGCTCGTCGCCCTGCACCCTGGTCCACGCCACCTCGCTCACCTCGATCCTGAACAGGTGGGAGTCGGCGTCCGGCAGCCCGTACGCCGCCCGCACCGTCGCGTCGGTGACCTCCACCGCGCGCCCGGACAGCTTCAGGTCGCCCTCCCAGGCGGAGGGGTCGGACTGGTCGGGGTCGCGCGAGGTGACGTGCAGGGCCATGCGCGGATCGCGCAGCAGGTCGGCGGCCTTGACGGCGCGGGGCATCGAGCCAGTCCACAGGTCGCCGTCCTTGAAGCTGGTCTCGACGCCGCTCACCCTGGGCGAGCCGTCCTTGCGCAAGGTGGCCATCACCTTGTGGGTGTAGGTGTCCATCAGCCGCCGGGCGGCCTTGGACAGCTCGGGCGCCTGACTCTCGAATTCCTGCCATGAAGCCATGCCCTCATCATGCCGGGCCGTCCCGACAGAAATCCTGGGCGGCGGAACCGGCGCCATGGCTGGACGACCCGGCCGGGGCACGTCAAGATCCGTCGCGGGGTGGGTAGGAGGGCAGTGACGGACGTGACGTGCGAGGGGTGAGGACGTGCAGAGTGACGGTGAGCGCGCCCTGGGCGGCCTGCTGCAGGTCATGCACCTGTCCGGGATGGAGCAGCTCCCGGCCCACGCCGCCGGGCACGCCCGGATCGCCGGGTTCCCGCACGTCGTGATCTACGTGACCGACCTGCAGCAGCAGCTCCTGGTGCCGCTGCCCGGCCAGTGCGACGCCGCCGGGGAGCCGCTCGGCACGATCCGCATCGACGGCACCATGCCGGGCCGGGCGTTCCGGTCGGTGGAGATCGTGCGCGCCCGCTCGCAGGAGGACGGGCAGGCGCCGGTGTTGTGGGTGCCGCTGCTGGACGGCACGGAGCGGGTCGGCGTGGTGGGGCTCACCGCGCCCGACGAGGGGGACCTGGTCGAGGCGCGGGCCAAGAGCCTGGCGTCGCTGCTGGCGCTGATGGTGATCAGCAAGCGGCCGCACAGCGACTCCTTCCACCGGCTCGTACGCACCCGCCCGCTGACCCTGTCGGCCGAGGTGCTGTGGAACCTGCTGCCGCCGGGCACGTTCGCCAACGACGACGTGGTGGTCAGCTCCGCGCTGGAGCCCGCCTACGAGATGGGCGGCGACGCCTTCGACTACGCGCTCGACGGCGCCACCCTGAACCTGTCCATCTTCGACGCCATGGGCCACGACACCTCCGCCGGGCTGACCGCGTCCATCGCGATGGCCGCCTCCCGCAACAACCGCCTGCGCGGCGTCGACCTGGCCGCGGCCGGGGAGGCGATCGACGAGGCGATCAGGGGCGAGTTCACCGGCCGTTTCGCCACGGGCATCCTGGCCCGGCTCGACCTCGACTCGGGGTGGCTGACCTGGGTGAACCGGGGCCACCATCCGCCGCTGGTGCTGCGCGACGGTCATCTGGTGGCGACGCTGGAGAGCATCCCCGACCCGCCGATGGGTTTCGGCCTGGCCGCCTACACCGGGTCGCTGCACTACCAGCTGGAGCCGGGCGACCGGCTGCTGTTCTACACCGACGGCATCATCGAGGCGCAGAGCCCGGACGGGGAGCTGTTCGGGCTGGAGCGGTTCATCGACTTCGTGGTGCGGCGGGAGGCCGACGGGATGTCGGCGCCGGAGACGCTGCGGCGCCTCATCCAGGCCATCCTCGCCCACCAGCGGGGCCGGTTGCAGGACGACGCGACGGTGATGACGGTGGAGTGGCAGACGCGGCGCCGCTTCCAGCTCGTCCTCTGACACACATGGGATGATCGTCCGGAAACCATACGATCACGAGAGAGGCGGACACGGTGCCAGAGCAGCAGGCGCGCCGCGTGCCCGGGACGGACACCCCGCTGGAGGCGATCACCCTCGGCACGTCGATGCTGGGCCGCGACCCGGGCGGCGAAGAGCTGGCGCGGGCACTGGTGTCCGGCCGGTTCCGGCAGCTCGACACCTCCAACGAGTACGCGGGCGGGCGCAGCGAGACGCTGATCGGCCAGGTGCTCGGCACGGCCGGCGGGGTGACGGTCTTCTCCAAGGCCGACAGGGACCCGGAGACCGGGGTGTTCGACGGTGACCGGGTGAAGCGCTCGTTCGAGGAGACGCTCACCCGGCTCGGCGTCGCCACGCTGCCGATCTACCACCTGCACGACCCGTTCACCATCACGGTGGCGGAGGCGACGGCGCCGGGCGGCGCGGTGCCCGCCCTGGTGGCGCTGCGCGAGCAGGGCCTGGTCGGCGCGATCGGCATCGCCGCCGCGGGCGGGACGCTGGTGGAGGACTACATCCGCACCGACGCGTTCGACGCGGTGCTCACCCACAACCGCTACACGCTCGTGGACCGCGGCGCCGAGGACATCCTGCGGCTGGCCACCGAGCGCGGGATGACGGTCTTCAACGCCGCGCCGTTCGGCGGCGGCATCCTGTCCGGCTCTCCCCGGCACTCCTCCCGGTACGGCTACCGGCCGATCTCGCCGGAGTTCGGGCGGCACGTGGAGCGGGTGCGGGAGCTGTGCGACCGGCACGGGGTCGCGCTCCCGGCGGCGGCGCTGCACTTCTCGCTGCGGGAGCCGCGGGTGCACTCCACGGTGGTCGGGATCACCTCGGTGGAGCGACTCGAAGGCCTGAACGCGCTGGTGGACGCGGTGATCCCGGACGGGTTCTGGGCGGAGCTGGAGTCGCTGGGCGCGCCGCCGCCGTCGCCCGTGGACTGACCGATCACGGTTCGGGTAGGAGGGCGTCTTCCCTTCCAGGAAGGACGAGGCGTGCCGCTCGAATCGCTGGTGGGCACCGCCCTGGGCATGAAGGTGGCGGTGTGGCGGGAACCCGGGCCCGGGCGGCCCGCCGTGGTGTGCCTGCACGGCGCCGGGGTGTCGAGCAGGGAGTTGCTGCCGTTCGTACAGGCGATGGGGGTCACGCACGACGCCTGGAGCCTCGACCTGCCCGGGTTCGGCCGTAGCGAGAAGCCGCGCGAGCCGCTCACGCTGGGCGCCCTGGCCGACGCGGTCGCGGACTGGCTGGCGGCCGGCGGGCTGGAGCGGCCGTGCCTGCTCGGCGGGTCGTTCGGCTGCCAGGTGGCGGTCGACCTGGCGGCCAGGCATCCGGGCGCGGCGGGCGCGCTGGTGCTGGTCGGGCCGACCGTGGACGCGCGATCCAGGTCGGCCGCGCGGCTGGCCGGCCAGTGGCTGCGCAACTCGGTGCGGGAGAGCCCGCGCATGATGCCGCTGAACGTCGCCGACTACCTCGACGCCGGGCCGCGCCGGGTGCTGGCCAGCTTCGGCGCCTCGATGCGCGACCGGATCGAGGACAAGCTGCCGCACGTGGCCGTGCCCGCCCTGGTGGTGCTGGGCGGCCAGGACCGGATGGTGAGCCAGGCGTGGGCCGAGGAGGTGACCCGGCTGCTGCCGCGGGGGCGGCTGGTGGTCATGGACGGGCTGCCGCACATGGTGCCGTACAAGGATCCTGACGGGCTGGCGCGCGAGGTGCGGACGTTCTTGGAGTCCTCGTGGTGAAGCCGCAGAAGGCGGTGGCCTCGTTCGACTCGGCGACCGGGATGTTGCGGGCGCTGTGCGGCCACTACCCGCGCGGGCCGCACCTGGTGGCGTTCGTCGGCTCGTCCAACGGCGCGCTGGTGCACCTGGCGGCGGCGCTGCGGGCGCCGTGGCTGCCGCAGACACTGCTGCTGCCGGTACGGCGGCACGGCGTCGGCCCCGACGACCCGCGCGGCGACCTGCGCGCCACCCGCCAGGCCGGGCAGGCGCTGCTGGACGCCAACCCCGACCTGGTGCTGCACCACATGCACGACGCCAACCAGGACCGGCTGATGATCGCGGGCATGACGTACTTCCGGGTCAAGTGGCGCAGGCTGCCGCAGGCCTACCGGCGCTTCCTGGAGCAGTCGCCGCCGGCGGGCGCGACGCTGGTGGTGTCGGAGTGCGGGCTGCGCTGGCCGGTCACGCGGGTGGGGCCGCGGTACGTGTTCCAGCACGGCGCGCTGGGCGGCGCCACCCGGGAGGAGTACGAGCACGGCGGGCCGCGCGTCGCCGACTACCTGCGCCGGTACGGGGCGGAGCGGCGGCGGTGGGACTATCCGCCGGCCGACGGCGACACCCCGGAGGCGGAGTGGGGGTTCGAGCCGGAGCTGCTCGCCGACCTGGAGGAGCTGGCGGCGCGCAACGGCTGGCGGCTGGCCAGGATGCGGTACGGCGAGCCGGAGGACCTGAGCCCCGTCGTGGCCGACCTGTACCGCGAGTGGTACCGGCGGCGTGACCTGCCCGCCGACCGGCTGCTCGTCGAGTGTTTCCTGCTGCTGGAGCCGTGGTGGGCGCTGCGCAGCGGGTCGGTGCCGTACTGGATGGTGTTCAACGCCGGGCAGTCGCACGAGCGGGCGATGGCCTACCTCGACGGCGCGGACCCGTTCGACGAGATCAGGCTCATGCTGTTCTCGCACGGGGTGGAGTCGGTGGGGCTGGCCGGGATCGAGGACTGGCGGCGGCTGCTCGGGCGGGCGCGCAAGGTCGGCGTGTTCACCGGGGTGGACACGCGGAACTACCCGCGCGACTTCGCCGGGCTGATCCGCGCGCACCGGGAGCTGTCCAGGATCAGGACGACGTACCCGATGCCGCTGCCGCTGGAGTGGGAGGCGGCCGGGGAGTTCCTCGGCAAGCGGCAGGAGATCGACTGGTCAGGGTGAGGCCACCAGCCCTTCGTGACGGACGTGCCAGGCGCCCGGGAAGCCGGGGGTGCGCGGACGGGCCCCGCGCCGGGGTGATCAGCGGAGCCGGTGGTCGAGGGCGGGCGCGAGGTCCGTGGTGGACAGGAGCAGCGCGACGACGTAGTCGACGAGGTGGTCGCGGCCGGTGTCCACGTCGCCGCGCAGCCAGGCCGACAGCAGCTCCCACAGGCCGCTCACCACGGTCAGCGCGGTCATCCGCAGATCGGTCTCGCTGAGCGGCACCTCGTCGAGCAGCTCGCGGGCCTGCTCGATGTAGATGCCCGCCAGCGTAGCGATGATCTGCCTGCGGCGTTCCTGCAGCAGCGGGCTGGCGGGGAACTCGTAGGCCAGGACGCGGGCCCTGCGCGGGTCGGCGGCCAGGAAGTCGACGATGGCGCTCACCACGGCGGCGGCGCGCGGGCGCAGGCGGCGCGGGGCCTTCGCGGCGACGGCGGTGATCAGGCCGGTGGCCTGCGCGGCCTGGTCGTCGACCACGGCCAGCAGCAGCGCGTCGAGGTCGGTGAAGCTCTCGTGGAAGTAGCGGTCGTTCAGGCCGGCCCGCGCGCACACGCCCCGCACGGTG
Source organism: Nonomuraea monospora (assembly GCF_039531895.1). NCBI lineage: Bacteria > Bacillati > Actinomycetota > Actinomycetes > Streptosporangiales > Streptosporangiaceae > Nonomuraea > Nonomuraea monospora. The sequence continues at coordinate 221,786 of NZ_BAAAQX010000008.1, read as the reverse complement.
GCGGCGGCCCAGCCGCCGGTGCCCAGCACGTCGAGGCCGGCCTCCAGCAGCGCCGCCCGCCGCCTGGCGCGCCGCTGCTCGGCGGGCTCGCCGCGGTAGGGGCGCACGGAGGTTCTGTGGGGCGTCATGCACCCGATTGTGCCGCAGGTCTTGACGCGTCCGGCAAATCTGGTGATGGTAAACACCAGATTCGGAAGGCGGTGGACGCATGGCGACGGACAACCGTTCGGCCCTCACCCTGGGGGACATCGACCTGAGCGACCTGCGGTTCTGGGAGCGTCCCGAGCAGGAGCGGGCGCGGGCGTTCGCCTTACTGCGGGCGGAGCCCGGCCTGCGGCTGTTCGCCATGCCGAAGGTGCCGTTCCTGCGGCGGGACCCGGGCGCGTGGGCGCTGGTGCGCCACGCCGACGTGGTGGAGGCCAGCCGCCACCCCGAGGTGTTCAGCAGCGAGCCCAGCGCCACCAGCCCGACCGACCTGCCGGGCTGGATGGACGGCTACTTCAACTCCATGATCGACATGGACGACCCGCGGCACGCCAAGATCCGCCGCATCGTCTCGCGCGCGTTCACCCCGAAGACGCTGGCCAAGACCGAGGACGACGTCGCCCGCCGGGCGCGCCGCATCGTGGACGACCTGATCGCCGGCGGGCCCGGCGACTTCGTCTCGCGGGTGGCGACGCGGCTGCCTGTCGAGGTGATCTGCGACATGCTCGGCATCCCGCCGCACGAGCACGAGCGCGTCGTCCGCCTGACCAACATCGTCGTCGGCTACACCGACCCCGAGTACGTCGGCCGTCCCGTGGACTACACGGGCGGCGCCGCCAGGGTCGGCCGCCTGCGCACCGCCCGCCTGCTGGCCACGGTGTCGCTGGCGGGCTGGCGGCTGCACCGGCTGGCCGCCGAGCTGGGCAGGAAGCGCCGCGCCGCGCCGACGGGCGACCTGACCTCCGCCCTGGTCAACGCCAACATCGACGGCGAACGGCTGAGCCCGCGCGAGTTCGGCGCGTTCTTCCTGCTGCTGGTCGTGGCCGGGAACGAGACCACCCGCACGGCGCTCGCCCACGGCCTGAAACTGCTCACCGACCACCCGGACCAGCGCCGGCTGCTGCTGTCCGACTTCGACGCGCACATCGGCGGGGCCGTGGAGGAGATCGTCCGCCACAGCACGCCGGTGATCTTCATGCGCCGCAACGTCACCCGCGACCACGACCTGAACGGGCACCGGCTGCGGGCGGGCGACCGGGTGACGCTCTGGTACGCCTCCGCCAACCGGGACGAGAGCGTCTTCGCCGACCCCGACGCGTTCGACATCACCCGCTCCCCCAACCCGCACGTGGGGTTCGGCGGGCCGGGGCCGCACTTCTGCCTGGGGGCCAACCTGGCTCGGCGGGAGATCGCGGTGATGTTGCGGGAGTTGTTCGGGCGGTTGCCGGACGTCAGGGCGGGCGAGCCGGACCGGTTGTTGTCCAGCTTCATCAACGGCTACAAGCGGCTGCCCTGCACGTTCTCTGACACTCGGGCCTCCTGACTGAACATTCCCGGCCTCTCCCCCGTACCTCCTGATGGAACGGCGCGAAGGAGGCGGACGGGTGACGGTGTCGGCGAGGCTCGCACGGGCGGCGGCTGCCGCGGCCCTGACCGTGACCGTTCCGGCCCTCGTGCCGGGCGCGGCCTGGGCCGACCCGTCCCCCGCCCAGGTCAGAGCACGGCTGGTGAAGCTGAACGAGCGGGCCGACCAGCTCGTCGAGCGCTACAACCAGGCAACAGAGGCCTACCGCAAGGCCAGGACGAAGTACCGGGCGCTGGACGCCGAACTGAACGCCAAGGGCGAGCAGGTGGCGGAGCTGCGGGAAGAACTGGCCGCGATCGCCGTGCACAACTACCAGTTCGGCCCGTCGATGGGCTGGCAGCGGCTGGCCGTCGGCGGGCCTCCCGAGGCGATGCTCAGCGGCATGGCCTCCCTCGACCAGATGGCCCAGGACCGGGCGGCGCGGATCGCGGCGTTCGAGTCGGCCACCAAGGGGTTGCGCGAGCGGCGCGACCAGGCCAAGGGCGCCCTCGCCGAGGCCGAGCAGGCGCGCGACGACGTGCGCGGCAAGCAGGAGGAGGTGGACGACCTGGTCGAGGAGCAGACGAAGCTGCTGCGCCGGCTGGGCGCCTACCGGACCGGCAACCCGCGCAGCACCGGCCTCACCTACACCGGCCCCGCCTCCGGCAACGCGCGCGAGGCGCTGCAGTTCGCCTTCGCGCAGGTCGGCAAGCCGTACCGGTACGGCGGCACCGGGCCTGGCTCCTTCGACTGCTCGGGCCTGACGCAGGCGGCCTGGCGGGCGGCCGGGGTGTCGCTGCCGCGCACCACGTACACGCAGTGGGCGTGGGGCGCCGACCGGCGGGTGCCCCTGGATGAGGTGCAGCCCGGCGACCTGCTGTTCAGCAAGGGTCTGGGGCACATGGGCATGTACGCGGGCGACGGCAGGATGGTGCACGCGCCGCAGACCGGCGACGTCATCAAGGTGGTCGCGCTCGACGACTACTGGCGGGGGCGGCTCGTCGGCGCCATCCGGCCGTGAGGGCCTGGCCCCCAGCCGACACCTCGCTGAGGTCCTTGGCCGACGCCTCGCCGCGGTCGTTGTGAGGTCCTGGACGACGCCTCGCCGCGGTCGTTGTGAGCGGACGCTGACCTCCGGGTATAGACATCGGGGACCCCCGCCCGCCACCGGTGCCCGATTGCCCCGATTCTCCGAATCTCCCGGTCGCGTACGGGTACGGCATGGTACTGATCTGTAAGCACCTGCCGCGCGTGGCGGGAGCCCTGGTCATCCGCCCGCCCGGCGGTGATCACGTACAGCAACTCGATGACTACTCGTCGTTGATCGAAGGGTGTGAGACTCATCCAGACGCAAGCCGGAGGTGCACGATGCCGTATCTGACCCAGCTCGCCGACGTCGCCCGCCGCACGGGCCATCCGGTGACCGAGGTGGCGGGGTGGAAGAGCCGGGGACACGGGCCGCAGCCCGAGGTGCAGGGCATCGTCTGCCACCACACCGCCGGCCCCGCCGGTGGCGGTGACTACCCCTCGCTCGCCGTGGTCCGCGACGGCCGTCCCGGGCTGTCGGGGCCGCTGTCGCAGTTCGGGCTCGGCAGGTCGGGCCGCATCTACGTCATCGCGGCCGGGCGTTGCTGGCACAACGCCCCCTCGACCTCGCCGCTGCACGACAACTCCAGCTCGCTCGGCATCGAGGCCGAGAACAACGGCTCGCAGCCGTGGCCGGAGGTGCAGCTCGACGCCTACCGGCGGCTGTGCGCGGAGCTGTGCCGCGAGTTCGGGCTGGGCGCCTCGCGCGTCAAGGCCCACCGGGAGGTCAACACCGCCAAGCCCGACCCCCACTCCATCGACATGACCGACTTCCGGGCGGCCGTCGCCGCCCTCATCGCCGGCGCGCCCGGCTCATCCTGGACGGAGGAGATCGTGAAGGAACTGCCGCTGGTCCGGCTCGGCGACGACAACTACGACGTCAAGACCGTCAGGGGTTGCCTGTTCGCGCGGGGGCACGTGCCGCCCGCCGCCTACGCCGGGGTGCAGGACGGGCTGGAGGGGTGGCTGAAGTCCACCCGCTGCGACGACGGGCTGGTGGCGCTGGTGCGGGGCTTCCAGCAGGCCGAGGGCATCGAGGCGGACGGCCTGGTCGGGCCGCTCACCTGGGGGCCGCTGCTGCGCGTCTGAGCACGCTCCCCCGTCCGGACAAGGCTGGGGGACGGCTGCTGCGCTGCTGAGCGGGCCCCCAGCGTCGGACGGGGCGTGGGATACTGCGGGAATGGCGCGGATCGTCTTCATCGGGGCCGGTGACGTGGAGCTGACGCGTCGCGTCCTGTCCGCCCTGATGCTCGCCCCTGCCCTGCGCGGCGAGCTGGAGGTCGTGCTGCACGACGACGACCCCGGCAGGCTGGCCACGGCCGGGACTCTGGTGCGGGCGCTCGACGCCGAGGCGGGCGCGGAGGCGAAGATCCGCAGCGTGTTCGACCGGCGGCAGGCGCTCGAGGGGGCCGACTTCGTGGTCGCCCACCTCGACGTCGGCGGTTTCGAGGCCACGCTGCGCGACTTCGAGATCCCCCACCGGTACGGCCTGCGCCAGACCATCGGCGACACCATCGGCATCGGCGGCGTCTTCCGCGGGCTGCGCACGATCCCGGTGCTGGTGGAGCTGGCCGCGCAGATGGCCGAGGTGTGCCCGCAGGCGTGGCTGCTGAGCCTCAGCGACCCGATGGCGATGGCCGGGCAGGCGGTGCACGAGGCCACCGGGTTCGAACGGTTCGCCGGGCTGTGCCACGCGGTGTGCGACACGCACGCCTACCTGGCCGACCTCGTCGGCCGCGACGAGGACGAGATCACCTTCCTCAGCGCCGGCCTCAACCACCAGTCGTTCGTGCTGCGCTTCGAGGCGGACGGCCGCTCGCTCTACCCCGAGCTGGACGCGGTGATCGCCGCCGACGCCCAGTTGCGCAGGCACGTGCGGGTCGAGCTGTACCGCACCTTCGGCCGCTTCCCGACGATGTCGAGCGAGCACGCCGCCGAGTACGTGCCGTGGATCATGCGCCATCCCGAGGAGACCGCCAGGCTGGGCGTGCCGGTCGAGGAGTACCTGCGGCGCGTCGGCCAGAGCCTGCACCTGTACGAGGAGACCCGGCGGGCGCTGTCCGCCGGCCACAAGCTGCTCATCCGGTGGCAGCACCAGGAGCCCGCCGCCGCGATGATCCTGGCGCTGCTGACCGGCGAGGAGAAGGAGATCTACGTCAACGTGGCCAACCGCGGCCTGATCGGCAACCTGCCCGCGCAGGCGTGTGTGGAGGTGCCCGCCCTGGTCGGCGCCGCGGGGGTGCGCCCGCGGGCCGTCGGCGACCTGCCCGTGCAGCTCGCCGCGCTCAACCGGACGTTTCTGAACGTGGTCGAGCTGACCGTGCGCGCGGTGCTCGACGGGGAGCGGGCGCACGTGTACCGAGCCGCGATGCTCGACCCGAACACGGCGGCCACGCTGCCGCTGCCCGCGATCGAGGCGCTCTGCGACGAGCTGATCGAGGCGCACGGCGACCTGCTGCCCGCGGCGGTCCGCCGATGAGCGAGCCCGAACAGGCGGGGGTCCGATGCCGGTGGAGGGCCGTCGATGGAGCGAGCCGAGGCCGGCAGGGGGGCGTCGATGAGTGAGTCGATGCCGACGGAGGTCCGTCGCGAGCGCATGCTGGCGTTGCTGACCGAGCAGGAGTTCGCCAGGGTCGCGGAGCTGGCCGAGGCGTTCGGGGTGTCCAGCGTGACGGTCAGGGCCGACCTCGACGCGCTGGAGGAGCAGGGCAAGGTGCGCCGGGTGCGCGGCGGCGCCGTGTCGGCCGGGCCCGCGCCGCACGTCGAGGCGTCGTTCGAGCTGTCGCTGGGCACGGCGGCGGTGGAGAAGTCGTCCATCGCCAAGGTCGCCGCCCGGCTCGTCGGCTCGGGCGAGAGCGTCCTGATGGGGGCGGGCACCACGACGACGTACGTGGCCAGGGAGCTGGTGGCGCGCCCCGACCTGACCGAGGTGACGGTGTTCACCAACGGGCTGCGCACGGCGCTGGAGCTGGAGCCCGCGCTGCCCCGCATCTCGGTCGTGGTGACCGGCGGCAGCCTGCGGCGGCAGCAGCACTCGCTGGTCGATCCGCTGGGCGGCAAGCTGCTGGAGGGCATCCGCGCGCACACCGTCATCCTGGGGTGCGGCGGGGTGGACGCGGCGGGCGGGGTGACGAACGTGAGCCTGCCCGACGCGGAGATGAAGCAGCGCATGTTGCGCGCCGCGACCAGGAAGATCCTGGTCGCGGACGCGTCCAAGCTGGGGGTGGTGGAGATGGCGCCGATCTGCGCGGTCGGCGAGATCGACCTGCTCATCACGGGCGAGTCGGCCGATCCCGAGTGCGTGGCCGCGCTGCGGGACAAGGGGCTGGCGGTCGAGATCGCCCGCTGAGCCCCTCCCCCGCTGAGCCCCTCCCCCGCTGAGCCGCTCCCCGGCGAGCCCTGTCGCGGCGAGCCCTGTCGCGGCGAGCCCTGTCGCGGCGAGCCCTGTCGCGGCGAGGTCTGTCGCGGCGAGGTCTGTCGCGGCGAGGTCTGTCGCGGTGAGGTCTGTCGCGGTGAGGTCTTCCGCGGTGGGCTCGCTAGCGGGCGCGCAAGGCTTCCGGGAGGAGGTCGCCGTGGGCGCGGGTGAGGTCGTCGGCCATCCGCCAGATGTCGTCCACGGTGAGTGAGGCGGCCGTGTTCGGGTCAACCATCAGCGCGTGCCTGACGTGGCGGGGGTCGCCTTCGAGCGCGGCCCGCACCGTCAGCTCGTTGACGCTCACGTACGCCCTGTTCAGCGCCGCGCACTGCGGCGGCAGCGCGCCGACGGCGGTGGGCCGCACGCCGGTGGCGTCCGCCACGCACGGCACCTCCACCACGCAGCCCTGCGGCAGGTTGGAGATGAGCCCGTCGTTGACGACGTTGCCGTAGACGACGCGCGGCGTGCCGGTCACGACGCTGTGGATGATCTGCGGCGCGTACTCGTCGGTGCCGGCGATGTCCAGCTCGCCGCCGCCCCTGACGAGGTCGCGGGTGCGCTTGTACTCGGCCAGGTTCTCCTCGCTGACGCGCAGGTACTCCCCCACCGGGATGCGCAGCCGGTCCAGCTCGGAGTCGTGGTGCATCAGCCACGGCACGTACTCGGCCGAGTGCTCGCTGGTCTCCGTCGGGTAGTAGCCGAGCCGCCGGTACATGTCGATCCGCACCCGCCGCCGGAGCTGCGGGTCCTCCACGTCGAGGCGCGGGTAGAGGTCCTCGCCGTCGCGTTCGAAGCGCAGCACCCACGCCTGGTGGTTGACGCCCGCGGCGACGTACGAGATCTCCTCGTACGGCACCGAGACGAGGTCGGCCAGGCCGCGCATCGTCCAGTAGACCGAGTGGCACAGGCCGACGACGTTGCGCACCTTGCCCGACAGGTACCAGACGTTCATCGCCATCGGGTTGGTGTAGTTGAGCAGCAGCGTGTCGGGGCAGACGGCGTTGATGTCGTCGGCCAGCGCGTCGAGCAGCGGGAAGGTGCGCAGGGCGCGGAAGACGCCGCCGGTGCCGATGGTGTCGGCGATCGTCTGGCGCAGGCCGTACCTGGCGGGGATCTCGAAGTCGACGACGGTGGCGTCGTACCCGCCGACCTGCACCATGTTGATGACGAAGTCGGCGCCCTCGAGCGCCTCGCGGCGGTCGAGGTGCGCGGTGACGGTGGCGTTGCCGCCGGTGATGCGGCGGGCGACGGCCTCGGCCACCTGGAGGCGTTCCGGGTCGATGTCGTGCAGGGCGATGCGCATGCCGTGCAGCTCGGGGAACTTGACGAGGTCGGCGAGGAGCCCGTGGGTGAAGACGACGCTTCCCGCCCCGACGAACACGATCTTCTTCATGAGGTGGCTTCCTCCCAGGTGGGCTGCGCCGCGGTGCCCCCGGCGGCGCGGGTGGAAAGGGTGCCGCAGGTCACGGCTACCGACATGCTCCGGCTCAGTGGCAGGCCGCGCAGGAGGGCGGCGAGCAGGCCCGCGTTGAAGCTGTCCCCTGCGCCTACGGCGTCCACGACGGTGGCGGGGCGGGCGGGGACCTCGATCAGCTCGCCGTCGGCGAACGCCAGGGCGCCTTGTGCGCCGCGCTTGACGATGGGGAGGGTGCCGTGGGCGGCCAGCTCCTTGACGGCGCGTTCGAGATCGGCGTCGTCCCGGACCGCCCTGCCCGGGGTGGCCTCCGCGCCCGCCCCAGTTCCCGCGCCCACGCCAGCGCCAGCGTCCGCAACCGCGCCTGCACCTGCGTCTGCGCCAGCAACCGCGCCCACGCCAGCGCCCACGCCAGCGCCAGCGCCAGGGCTTGCGCCTGCGCCCGCAACTGCACCTGCACCTGCACCTGCGCCAGCAACCGCGCCTGCGCCTGCGCCTGCGCCTGCGCCTGCGCCTGCGCCTGCGCCTGCGCCTGCGCCGAGGCTAGGTCCGGCGGCCGTCCCGGCGCCTCTGCTGGTGTGCGCGCTGGCGGTCCTGCCCGCTGCTGTGCCGGTGGCCGTCCCGGCGCCTGTGCTGGCGTTCGCGCTGACGCCGGCGCCCGAGACGGCGTGGGCGATGGCGAAGGCCTCGTTCTCGTTGGGGAGCAGGACGTCGGTGAGGGGCAGCACGTCGGCCAGCCCCGCCCACCGGCCCGCCGGGTCGTCGTTGGTGTCGAGGGACGTGGACGCCCCCGCGGCCCTGGCCAGGCCGAACAGCCCCGCCAGCCCCCGGGCCAGCAGCGGCTGCAGGAAGTACGACGAGACGTGCACGTGCGCGGCGCGTTCGAGCAGGGCGGGCGGCACGTCGGTGGCGGCGAGCCGGTCGAGGCAGCCCGGGGCGGTGAGGATGGCGCGGTCGTCGCCGTCCACCAGGACGACGGTCATGGCGGTGGGGACGGCGGGGTCGACGACGCAGGCCGAGACGTCCACGCCGCCGGAGCGCAGGGCGTCCAGGACGAAGGTGCCCGCGGGGTCGTCCCCGACCCGTCCGACGAACGCGGTGCGCAGCCCGAGCCGGGCGGCGCCGTACGCGGTGATCGCGCCGGAGCCGCCGAGCACCAGGCCGGCGGCGGGGACGAGTTGCTCGCGCTGGCCGAACTCGGGGTGGCGAGGCGAACCGGACACGATCACGTCCGGGTTGGCGTCGCCCACGACAAGGAGGTCGAAGGTCGTTCTGGACACCACGGCACAGTCGCAGGAGTTGTGAAAGGTTGTCAACCCTTGCGCTTTTTCGAAGGTATTGACAAGACTTCGAAAGTGGCCATGATGGGCTCCAACATTCCGGGAGGGAGCATCCACAGTGCGAAGAAGAACCGTGGCGGCCCTGGTAGCGGCGATCATCCTGGCGGCCTCCGGCTGCGGGGGAACGTCCCAGGAGGGCCCGAAGACCGTGGACCCGCAGGCGAAGGTGAAGCTCACGTGGTGGTCGGGGCAGACCTCCGACGCGCAGAAGATCCTGGAGGGGCTGGCGGCCAAGTTCACCCAGCAGCATCCCAACGTCACCATCGAGGTCACCTCGGGCGCGTCCACCACCGACGAGTTGTTGCAGAAGCTGTCAGCGGGCTTCGCAAGCGGCGTGTATCCCGATATTTCCTATGCTTTCGGTAGTTGGGCGTCTCAGCTTCAGGAGTCCGGCAAGACCCTCGACCTGACCCAGAAGGTGCGGGACGCGGCGGTCAAGTGGAGCGAGTTCCCCGAGTCGGCCCGCACCACCGCCACGCCCAACGGCCAGGTCATCGGCTTCCCCGCGCTGGTGGACAACCTCTCCCTGCTCTACAACAAGAAGCTCTTCGACGCCAGGAACGTGCCGTACCCGACCGACGAGTGGACCTGGGACGACTTCAGGGCCGCGGCCAGGAAGCTCACCGACCCGGCCGAGAAGATCTACGGCACCGCGTACTCGGTCAGCGCCTCCGAGGACACCACCTGGCACTTCTGGCCGCTGCTGTGGCAGCGCGGCGGCGCCATCCTGTCGCAGGACGGCAAGCAGGCCGCGTTCAACTCGCAGGCGGGCGTGGACGCGCTGGAGTTCCTGCGCGCGATGGCCGTGGACGACAAGAGCGTCTACCTCGACCAGACCGACGAGCGCTACGCGCCGCTGTTCGGCGACGGACGGATCGGGATGATCATCAACGGGCCGTGGTCGCTGCTGGAGCTGAAGCAGAAGAAGACCGACTACGGCGTGGCGTTCCTGCCCGGCCACAACGGCGACCACCAGACGGTCTCGGGCCCCGACCTGTGGACGCTGTTCGACAACGGCGACGCCAACCGCGCCTACTGGTCGTTCGAGCTGATGAAGTGGCTCACCTCCGCCGAGGGCGACGCCCAGTGGAACCTCGCCCAGGGCAACCTGCCGCTGCGCGCCTCGGAGACGTCGCTGCCGGAGTACCAGACCTACGTCAAGGAGTACCCGGGCGTCGAGAAGATCGTCGCCAACCTGGCCAACGCCAAGCAGGCCAGGCCCACGGTCAGCGGGTACGTCGAGATGTCGCGCTACGTCGGCGAGGCCATCGCCAAGGCGCTGCAGGGCGCGGCCACGCCGAAGGCGGCGCTGGACGAGGCCGCCGCCAAGTCCCGCCAGGCGCTGGCCGGGGGCTGACGATGTCGCTGCTGTTCGCCGGGCGGCGCCAGGCCGCCGCCCCCCGCGCGGCGGTCCCGTCCGGCCGGCTGCGGTGGCTGCACCGCAGCCTGACCGGATGGGGGTTCGCGGGGCCCGCCACCGCGCTCGTGGTCGGCCTGTCGATCTTCCCGGCGGTGTGGGCGTTCCTCATCTCCCTGCAGAAGTGGAACGGCATCGCCCCCGCCAAGCCCATCGGCCTGCTGAACTACCAGCTCATGCTGGAGGACCCCGACCTGTTCGCGGCGGTGCGGCACACGATCGTGTTCACGGTGCTGTTCGTGCCGTCGTCGATCTTCCTGGGCATGCTCGTCGCCGTCGCGCTCAACCGGCCGATCAAGCTGGTCGGATTCTACCGTACGTGCATCTTCATCCCGTTCGTCGCGTCGGCGGCGGCGACCGGCATCCTGGCCAGCTTCGTCTTCAACCCCCAGTACGGCGCCGCCAACAGCGTGCTGCGCACGCTGGGCCTGCCGCAGCAGCAGTTCCTGGAGAGCCAGTCGCAGGCGCTGCCGGTGATCTGCCTGATCGCGCTGTGGGGGCAGGTCGGCTTCACCGTGGTCGTATACCTGGCCGCGCTGCAGGACATCCCGAAGGACGTGGTGGAGGCGGCCAGGATGGACGGCGCCAACCGCTGGCAGGTCTTCCGGCACGTCACGCTGCCCGCGCTCGGGCCGGTCACGGTGTTCACCGCCATCTGGCAGACGATCACCGCGTTGCAGCTCTTCGACCTGGTCTTCACCACGACCAGGGGCGGCCCGCTGGGGGCGACGCAGACGATCGTGTACTACGTCTACGTCCAGGCGTTCAAGCTCACCAAGTTCGGCTACGGCTCGGCCGTCGCCTACGGGCTGTTCGCCGCCACCCTGCTCATCACCGTCGGGATGATCGTCTACTCCCGGCGCAGCAAGATCGAGGCCTTCTGATGAGACGTCTGCCGTTCAGCCCCTGGCACCTGCTGCTGATGCCGATCGCCCTGCTGTTCGCGCTGCCGCTGGTGCAGATGGTGCTGACCGCGTTCATGCCGGACGGCGACATCAACCGATTCCCGCCCCGGATCATCCCCAGCCGGCTGCAGCTCGACGGCTTCATCGGCCTGTTCACCGAGTCGCAGGCGCTGCGCTGGCTGCTCAACACCGTCGTGGTGTCCGCGATCGCGGTGCTCTCCCAGCTCGTGCTCTGCTCGATGGCCGGGTACGGCTTCGCCCGGCTGAAGTTCTTCGGCAGGAACGCCGGGTTCCTGATGATCCTGGCGACCATCATGATCCCGACGCAGCTCCTGATGATCCCGACGTACGTGATGTTCACCCGCATCGGCCTGATCGACACCCTGGCGGCGGCGTTCGTTCCGTGGCTGGCGTCGGCGTTCGGCATCTTCCTGATGCGGCAGTTCTTCCTGTCGCTGCCCGGCGAACTGGAGGACGCCGCCCGCATCGACGGGTGCGGCACGTTCGGCGTGTTCTGGCGGGTGGTGCTGCCGCTGGCCAGGCCCGCGCTGGCGACGCTGACCGTGTTCACGCTGCTCGGCTCGTGGAACGACCTGGTCTGGCCGCTGGTCGCGATCAGCGACGAGAGCCTGTACACGATCCAGCTCGGGCTGGCCAACTTCCAGGGCACCCGGCACACGCAGTGGTCGCTGCTCATGGCCGGGAACGTGGTGGCCACGATGCCGCTCATCATCGCCTTCGTGCTGGCGCAGCGGCAGTTCGTGGCGACCATGACGTTCAGCGGGTTGAAGGGCTGAGCCTCACCAGGTGACGTGCAGCGACGTCAGCCCGTACACGACGTTCATGGCGCGGAACGCGGGCGGCGGCGCGGCCTCGCGCAGCCCCGGGAAGCGCTCGAACAGGGCGCCGAAGGCGATCTGCATCTCCATCCTGGCCAGCGGCGCGCCCAGGCAGTGGTGCACGCCGTGGCCGAAGGCCAGGTGCCCCAGGTCGCCGCGGCCCACGTCGAGCCGGTCGGGGTCGGGCACCAGCGCGGGGTCGCGGTTGGCGGCGGGCAGCGCGACCACCACCAGCGCGTCGGCCGGGATGCGCACCCCCGACAGCTCGACCTCGGTCGTGGTGCTCTTGAACGTGCCGTTGTGCACGATGCTGAGCCAGCGCAGCAGCTCCTCCACGGCGGCGGCGATCCGCTCCGGCTCCTTCCTGAGCTGGTCGAGCTGCTCGGGATGGCGCAGCAGGGCCAGCGTGCCGAGGGCGAGCATGTTGGAGGTCGTCTCGTGGCCCGCCACCAGCAGCAGGCTGCCGATGCCGATCAGCTCGGCGGTGGACAGGTCGTCGCCGTGCTCGCGCACCAGCATGCCGAGCAGGTCGTCGCCCGGGTCCGCCTGGGCGCGGCCGACCAGCTCGGCCATGTAGGCGCGGGCGGCCTCGCGGATCGGGGTGCGCTCCTTCAGCGACAGCGACAGGTCCAGCAGCCTCGACGTGCGCTGCTGGAACTCCTCGCGGTCCTCGTACGGCACGCCGAGCAGCTCGCAGATCACCAGGGACGGGATCGGCAGCGCGAACGACGCCACCAGATCGGCCGGCGGCCCCGCCGCTTCCATCGCGTCGAGGTGCCCGGCCACGATGTCCCTGATGCGCGGCTCCAGGCGGCGCATGCGGCGCATGGTGAACTCCGGCGTCAGCATCCGCCGCAGCCGGGTGTGCTCGGGCGGGTCGAAGAGCAGCAGATGGCCCGCCCGCTGCGCCTCCACCTGCTCCCTGGGCATGTCGGGCGCGCCCGGCGGGAGCGGCTGGCGCGCGTTGCTGAACCGCGCCGGGTCGCCGAGCACCTCCCTGACGTCGGAGAACCTGGTCACCATCCACACGTCCGCCCCGAACGGGGTGGCGACGCGCCGCACGCCCTCCTCCTCGCGGACCCGGACCAGCTCGGCGTCCGGGTCGAAGAGGGAGCGGCGCATGTAGAGGGGGAGTGTCGCGGAATCGCTCATGTCGTCTCCCGAGGGGATCTGGGCTGACCGCCATCTGTGATGGTAGGTGCTCGCGCCGTCCTGTGGGCGGCCCGGCGGGGCGAGATCGCCGAGCGGCAGGGCCGAGCACAGGTGCGGGCGCGTCCTGAGGGCGAGCGTCCTGCGAGTGCTGGTGCGGGCGGACGTGGTGCGGGCGAGCGTCCTGAGAGTGGTCCTGCGGAAGGGCGCCGGCGTGTCATTCAGCGCCCCGTCAGGCCGGGGCTCGTCACCCTCGGGTGGCGGCCAGGCCGGCGATGCGGCTCCGCTGCTCGGGGGTGATGTCGGAGGTGGGCATGCGCAGCTCGCCGGTGCCGTGGCCGAGGTGGCGCAGGGCGAGCTTGATGCCCTCGACGGTGCCGCCGAGCGTGTCGAGCACCTCGTCCACGTCGGCCTGCGCGTCCCGTTCCGCGGCGGTGTCGCCGGCGGCCACGGCGTCGGCGAGGCGGGTGAACGGCTCGGGGAAGGCGGCCGACAGCCCCGAGACGACGCCGGTGCCGCCGCCGAGCACCACCGCGGCCAGCCGGGTGTCGGAGCCCGACCAGAGCCGCTTGCCCGGCGGAAGCGCGGCGGCGTACTCGGCGAACCGGTCGGCCGCGCGGCCGCTCAGCTTGGCGCCGGACAGCCCGGTCGCGGCGGCCAGCTCGGCGGGCTCGACGTGCACGCCGGTGCGCTCGCCGAACAGGTAGCCGTACACGGCGGCGGCCGGGCCCGCCGCCCGCACCACCGCGTCGAAGTGCCGCAGCACGGCGCCGGTGTCGGCGGGCAGATAGTACGGGGTCAGCGCCGCCAGCCTGCGTGCCCCGAGCGCGACCGCGTCCTTCGTCAGCGCCACCGACTCGCGGGTGGCGGCGGCCCCCACGTGCACCACCACCCGCCCGGGGCCGAACACCGCCAGCGCCTCCTCCGCGAGCGTGTGCCGCTCGGCCCGTTCCAGGGCGGGGAACTCGCCGGTGGTGCCGCAGACGAAGACGCCGTCCACGCGGGGGGCGAGGGCGGCGAGGTAGGCCTTGGTGGTGGCGAGGTCGAGGTCGCCCGCGTCGTCGAAGAAGGTCGGGACGGCGGCGAGCACCTCGGCGCGCACGACATTTCCGGACATGACACTGCCGGGCACGGCGGTCCCGGACACGGCGGTCCCGGGCACGGCGGTCCCGGGCACGGCGGTCCCGGCCATGGCGGTCCCGGCCATGCCGTTTCCGGGCATGCTGTTTCCGGGCATGGCGGTCTCGGACACGGCGTTTTCGGGCATGGCGTTTTCGGGCATGGCGGGGCCTCGCTGGGGCGGCTCAGGAAGGGAAGGGCCGGTCCGAGTCAGGAGGTCCACTGCGGACCGGCCCGGCCTGGGACGAGGAGCGGTGTCAGAACGCGGGCTGCGGCTGGGGCCGTGGCCGTTCGCTCAGCGTGGCGCGGATGCGGCCGCAGGAGCCGTCGAGGTGCGCCGCGAGGGCGGTCAGCGCCGCGTCCACGTCGCCGGAGCGGACGATCCCGCTCAGGTCGGCGTGGTCCTCTGCGACGGGGATGAGGTCGCGGTCGGTGTTGGTGATCTCCAGCACGGTGGCGAACAGCGGCCGGTGCAACTCCCACGTGGCGGTGAGCCAGCGGTTGGCGCCGAGGACGTAGAAGCCGCTGTGGAAGTCGAGGTCCGCGGCGGCGAACTTGGCGGGGTCGGGGGTGGCCGCGGCGGCGCGCATCTGCTCGATCGCCTGCTCCAGCGGGGTCCAGTCGGCCGCGCCGAGCCGGGCGATGGCCTCGCGGATGGCCAGGCCCTCCAGGGCGCCGCGCAGGGAGTAGAGCTCGACGAGGTCGGTGTGGGACAGGCCGCGGACGAAGACGCCGCGCTTGCGCGTCTCGACCAGCCCTTCGATCTCGAGCTGGCGCAGGGCGTCGCGGACCGGGCCGCGGCTAACCCCGAAGCGCTCCGCGATGCGCCCCTCGACCAGATGGGTGCCGACGATCAGCTCGCCGCGCACGATGAGCGAGCGGAGCTGGGCGAGCAGCTGGTCGCCGAGGGGTGGATGACGCAGCGGATTGGTGATCGTCACCAGCTCTCCTCTTCTCTCCTGTCCTGGACGGAGCCTAACGCGCCGCGTTGCATACGGTCAACGTCAACCGTTGACGGTTAACCGTCTGCCGAGTCATAGTGTGCGACAACTCAATCCCTGCGGGCACGGCAGAAAGGGCGTCGCCATGGTCGCGACCTCTCCCCCACGCACCGACCTCCGCTACACCTGGAAGGTCACGGCCTCCAGCTTCCTCGGCAACACCCTCGAGTACTACGACTTCCTCGTGTACGGCACGGCCGCCGCCGTCGTCTTCCCCAAGGTCTTCTTCCCCGAGGCCGGCGGTTTCGTGGCCACCCTGTCGGCCTTCGGCACGTTCGCGGTCGGCTTCCTGGCCCGGCCGCTGGGCGGGCTGTTCTTCGGCAGCCGCGGCGACCGCCACGGCCGCAAGTCCACCCTGATGGTCACGCTCGTCCTGATGGGGCTGAGCACGATCCTCATCGGCCTGCTGCCCGGCTACGCGACGATCGGGGTCTGGGCGCCGATCCTGCTGGTGGTGCTGCGGCTGGTGCAGGGGTTCGCGGTCGGCGGCGAGTGGGGCGGGTCCATGATCATCGTGCTGGAGTCGGCGCCGCCACACCGGCGCGGCTTCTTCAGCGCCTGGCCCAACACCGGCGGCTTCTCCGCGCAGATCCTCATCACGGGCATCTTCGCCTGGGTCTTCACGCTGCCCGACGAGCAGTTGCTGAGCTGGGGCTGGCGGATCCCGTTCCTGCTGTCGGCCGTGGTGCTCGTGGTGACGTTCTGGATGCGGCGCAGCCTGCACGAGACGCCCGTCTTCACCGAGTCGGTCGCCGCAGGTCAGGAACGTCCCGCGCACGGGCCGATCCGCCGGATCTTCGCCGACGACTGGCGCAACCTGCTGCTCATCGTCGGGCTGCGCTTCGCCGAGGCACTGCCGTACTTCCTGCTGACGGTGTTCGCCCTCTCCTACGGCGCGAGCATCGGGATCGACAAGGGGCAGCTCAACAACGCGATCCTGATCGCCGCCGTGCTCGCCTTCGTCAGCCACGGCGCCTTCGCCGCCCTGTCCGACCGCATCGGGCGGCGGCCCGTCTACTTCTTCGGCGCCGCCGTGGTGTTCGTGATGGCCTTCCCGTTCTTCGCGCTGCTGCACAGCGGGTCGACGGTGCTGATCGTGCTCGGGTACGTGCTGGTGCTGAACGTCGGGCACAACGCCATCAACGCCATCCAGCCCGCCTTCTACGCCGAGCTCTTCCCTGCCGAACGCCGCTACACGGGGGCGGCGGCGGGGCGGGAGATCGCCTCCATCTTCGCCGGCGGGCTGACGCCGTTCATCGCCACGGCGCTGGCGGGGGCGGACGGGGCGCGGTGGCCGCTGGTGGCGGCGTACGTGATGGCAGGGGCGCTGGTGACGATGTTCGCCGTGTACAAGGCGCCGGAGTCGTACCGGCGCGATCTCAGCACCACCGGCGAGTCCGTCCGCTGAGCGGCCGCCTCAGGATCGCGGGCGCCGGGCCCGGCACGAAAGGACCACCCTTCGCGCCGAGCCCGGCTCACGGCTTCAACCCTCCGCTCCGGGCTCGCAGCCGCGACCAGCACCGCTTACCGCCGCGCAGGCCCGACCAGCGCAACATGCTGCCGCGCACGCCGACCCGAGCAACGTGCCGCTGCGCGGGCGCGGGAGGCTCAGCCCTCGGTGGTGAGGCCGCCCAGTGCGACCGGACGGGGCCGCTCGCAGGTGCTTTCGACGTCCACCGCCCGGCCCTCGTGGGCCGAGGCGAGGAGCGACTCCATGACGTCGAGCACGTGGAAGGCCAGTTCCCCGCCCGCCCTAGGCTCACGGTCGTCGGCGAAGTCGATCAGGCCGACGCCCCGGCCCGCGTCGGCGTACCCGGCGGAGACGGGAAGGGTGCGCGGCCCGTCGTCGCCGAGGCGGGTCAGCAGGACGTCGCCGTCGAAATGGTTGGGGTCGGGCACCACGAGGGAGCCCTTCTCGCCGTGCACCTCGATGTTCGGCGACCTGGTGGCCACCGCGTCGAAGCTCATCACCAGCGTGGACAGCGCGCCGGACTCGTGCACGAGAACGCCGGTGACGTGGGTGTCCACGGTGACCGGGATCTCCTCGCCCTGCCGGGGCCCTGAGCCGATGGTGCGCTTGGCGCGCGTGCGGCTGGCCGCGCCGATCACCGTCGCGACGGGCCCGAGCAGCGTCACCAGGCTGCTGACGTAGTACGGGCCCATGTCCAGCAGCGGGCCGCCGCCCGGGACGTAGTAGAAGTCCGGGTTCGGGTGCCAGCGCTCGTGGCCCGGGGTGACCATGGTCGCCGTGGCCGCGACGGGCCGGCCGATCAGGCCGTCGTCGATGGCCTGGCGGGCGGTCTGGGTGCCGGTGCCGAGCACCGTGTCGGGCGCGCAGCCGACCCGTACCCCCGCCGCGCGGGCCGCCTCCAGCACCCGGCGCGCGTCCTCGCCGGTCGCGGCGAGCGGCTTCTCGCAGTAGACGTCTTTGCCGGCCGCGATGGCCTGGAGGGCCACCTCGGCGTGGGCGGCGGGGATGGTCAGGTTGAGTACGGCCTCGACGCGCGGATCGGCCAGGAGCTCCGGCACGCCCAGCACGTCCACGCCCGGATAGGACGCGACGGCCTCGCGGGCCCGCTCCAGGTCGAGGTCGGCGACCGCGACCAGCCGCACCTGCGGCAGCCGTTCGATGGTGCGCAGGTACTGGGCCGAGATGGCCCCGCAACCGACGATGCCGAGGTTCAGCGGCTGGCCCACAACATTCCCCTCTCGATGATGGTGCGCACGCTGTCGTGCTCCAGGACGTCGAGGCTGTGCCCCGGGGTCGCGACGAAGATGCGCCCCTTGCCCCAGCGGCGCGTCCAGATCGCCGGCGAGGTCACCTCCCTGTGCCAGGGGTCCCACGGGCGCACCTTCTGCGTCGTGGTGGCCAGCACGTCGTTGTAGTCGTCGGCCAGCACCCAGTACTGCTCGGTGACGAGGTCGAAGTCGCCGATCCCCTCGGTGATCGGGTGCGCCGCCGCCTCGGGCAGCATGTTGACCGTGTACGGGACGAAGTTGTGCCGTTCGGTGCCCGCGTCCTCGTCGTCGGGGTGCTTGCCGGGGTGGCAGGCGAACTGCCCGCCGATCAGGTGCAGATAGTCGGAGGAGTTGCGGTAGGAGTCGGCGATGCCGCCGTGCCAGCCGGCCATCCCCGTGCCGGCCTCGATCGCCGCCCGCAGGCCCTTGAGCTGGTCCTGCTCGATGCTGCCCATCGTGTAGCACTGCACGATGAGATCGACCCCCGCCATGTACGCGGGGTCCGCGTAGGGCGCCGGGCTGTCCTCCAGCCGCACCTCGAAGCCGTTCTTCTCGAGGAAGGGGACGAAGAGGTCGGTGGCCGCCACCGGGGCGTGTCCCTCCCACCCGCCTCGCACCACGAGGGCCGTACGTCTGTGCTCGCCCGCCATGCAATCGCCAATCACTCGTTGAACCACAAAGAGGCCGTGCGCCACTTAAGTCCCAAAAGAGGCACACATCGCTAATTGTGGCTGAGTGAGGACCAAAACTCCCAGTGCTATTTTCGGGCGCGTTGCCGGCGGGGGTTGAGTCGTGGCGCGCTGCCGCGCGGCGTCAGGTCCTGGTGCGTTGCTGGTGGCGTCGGACCTTGGTGCGGTTGCCGCAGCGGGTCATCGAGCACCAGCGGCGCCTGCCCGCCTGCGACCGGTCCACGAAGCGCAGGGCGCAGCGGTCCGACCCGCACACTCGCACCCGTCCGACCTCGGGTGACAGCAGCAGCTCGGCGGCGTCGCGGGCGACGAGCCCGAGCGCGGCGGCCACGTCGGCGGCCAGCGGCTCCGCCTGCGGCTCCAGCCGGCCGTCCGTGATCACGAGCTGGAGGAGCGGGCGGGGCGCCGCCGCCACCGCCTCGTTGAGGACGTCCACGTCCGCCGGGGCGGGCAGGCGGCCCTCGGACGCGCCCAGCACCGCCCGGTCGATCGCCTCCCGCAGCAGCCAGGCCGAACGCAACGCGGCGTCGGACGGGACGGCGAGGCGCGCGTCGGGGGCGACCAGTCCGGCGCCGTCCAGCCATCGCGCCAGGTCGTCCGGCTGTTCGAGGGTCTCCCTGGGGACGTCCCAGCGGTCGCGCAGGGTGTTGACGAAGTCGAGGCACACCCGCCCGCCGTCCCGGATCCACGCGTCGTTCGCTGCCATGTCCCCATTTTCCCGGTAATGTCGCTAACCCTATGAAGAGGTTAAGGAAGGAAGGCCCATGAACACCACAGGGGTGGCCTCCGTCGGCGGGATCCGCCTGCACTACACGCGCGCCGGCTCGGGCCCGCTCGTGGTCCTGCTGCACGGCTGGCCGCAGACGAGCCTGTGCTGGGAGCCGGTGCTCGGACGCCTCGCCGCCGGGCACACGGTGGTGGCTCCCGATCTGCGCGGGTACGGGCTCAGCGACAAGCCCGCGACCGGCTACGACAAGCGGCGGATGGCCGCCGACCTGGCGGAGCTGATCGGCTCGCTCGGCTTCGAACGCGCGTCGGTCGTCGGGCACGACCGGGGGGCGCGGGTGGCGCACCGGTGGGCGCTGGACCGTCCTGACCAGGTGGAGCGGCTCGCCGTGCTGGACATCGTGCCGACCAGGGAGATGTTCCGCCGCCTTGACGCGTCGGTCGGGTCGGCCTACTGGCACTGGCTGTTCCACCTGCAGCCCGATCTTCCCGAGCGGCTGGTGGGGCGGGATGTGCGCGGGTACCTGGAGTACTTCTTCGAGCGGTGGACGTACAACCGGCACGGGTTGCCGGCCGAGGCGGTGGACGCGTACGTGCGGGCGTTCTCGCGGCCGGGGGCGTTGCGGGCGGGGTTCGACGACTACCGGGCGCATGAGGAGGATCTCGCGCTGGACGACTCGGACGCGGCTGCCGGGCGGCGGCTGACGATGCCGGTGCTGGCGTTGTGGGGGTCGGCCGGGTTGCCCGCCCGGTTGCCCACGTTGGAGATCTGGCGTGAGTACGCCGAGGATGTGCGGGGCTTCGAGATCGCGGAGTGCGGGCACTTCATCGCGGAGGAGCGGCCGGACGCGCTGGTCGCCCACCTGCGCGACTTCCTGCCCGGCGGCGCCTCCCTCACCTGACACCCCCGCGCCCGCCCTGGCGTGCATGGCAGGGCGGGCACGGCGGGCACACGCACGCGGCACGGCGGGCGCAGCGTGCGAGGCCGGGATGGCGAGCGTCGCACGGAGGCAGGCGTTGGGCGGGGGCGGGCGTCAGGCGGAGGCGGGCGTTTCAGGAGGTGGTGGCGGTTAGGGGGTGGTGAGGGCGCGGCGGGCGTAGGCGCGGACGTCGGCATCCGTGTCGTCGAGCACCGCCCGCAACGCCCCCGCCACCTCCGCGCTCCCCGCCCAGGCCCCCAGCGCCACCACCGCCGCCTTGCGCACATCCAGGTTGGCATCCGCCAACGCCCCCACCAGCGGCCCCACGGCGACGGCGGGGTCGGCGGCGGCCAGGCAGCGCGCCGCGCCCACCCGCACCTCCCAGGCCGCATCCGACAGCCCCTCCAGGGCCGGCGACACGAGCGGATCCCCCGTGGCGGCCGACGACTCCAGGGCGGCGGCCCTGACGAGCAGGTCGGGGTCGGCGGCGAGCACGGCGAGGGCGGGCGACGGTTTGCCGATGAGGCCGAGCCCCTTGGCCGCCCACACCCGCACCTCCCGCGACGGGTCCGAGGCCGCGTCCGCCACCTCGGTGACCGCGTCGAGCGAGACCAGGCCCCTGATGGCCGCGATCCGCACCCGGTGGTCGGCGTCGGAGAGCCCGGAGCGGAACAGCCCGACCGTTCCCAGGCGCAACGCGCGCAGCACGTCCAGGACGGCCGCCCGTACGGTGGCGTCGCCGCTGGACAGCCGGGCGGCGAGCGCGTCGCCGAGCGCGGCGGTGGCGGGCAGCACCTCGACCAGCTCGACCAGCCCCGTGGCGGCGGCGCGCCGTACGGTGCCGTGGGCGTCGTCGAGGGCCGCCGCGAGCGCGAGGTCCGTGCCCGGGGGGACGGTCTCGGTGAGCGTGGCGATGGCGGCGCGGCGCACCTTGGGGTCGGGGTCGGCGAGGTAGGGGGCCAGGTCGGTGACGGCGGGCTGCTGCTCGGCGAGCCGGTGCAGCTCCAGGATGCGCGGCGAGCGTCCGACGGCGGTCCGCGCGCCCCGCCCGCCGGTGGCGCCCCTGGCGGCGGCGGACGCCTGGGGGCCGCGCGTGCCCAGCACCACCGGCTCGGCGGCGACGGGCGTGAACTCCTCGACCGGCACCAGGTACGGCTCCACCGGCCGCTTGACGAACTCCATCGCCCCGTCGGCGCGCTTGCGCAGGTTGAGGTGGAACAGCCACTCGGAGTCGTCGCGCCCCGGCAGGTCGGCCCGCTCGTGGTAGAGCCCCCACCGGCTCTCGGTGCGGGCCAGCGAGGAGCGCGCGGCCATCTCGGCGCAGTCGCGGATGAAGTCCACCTCGGCGCAGCGCATCAGCTCGTGCGGCGTGCGCGCGCCCATGGCGGCGATCTCCTCCCGCATGCGTTCGAACGACTCCAGCGCGATCTCCAGCTTGGCCCCCGTCTTCGGCGGCGCGACGTAGTCGTTGACGAAGCGGCGCAGCTTGTACTCGACCTGCGGCTGCGGCGGCCCCTCCGGGTGGCGCAGGGGCCGGTAGACCAGCTCGTGGGCGGCGGCGATCTGGTCCTCGGGCAGCGCGTCCGGCTCCCGGTGGTGGGCGGCGGCGTGCGCGCCGGCGAGGTCGCCGAAGACGAACGCGCCGATCATGTAGTTGTGCGGCACGCAGGCCAGGTCGCCCGCCGCGTACAGGCCGGGGACGGTGGTCGCGCCGTTCTCGTCCACCCACACGCCGGAGGCCGAGTGGCCGCCGCACAGGCCGATCTCCGAGATGTGCATCTCGACGTCGTGGGTGCGGTAGTCGTGGCCGCGCCCGGCGTGGAACGTGCCACGGGTGGGGCGTTCCGTGGTGTGCAGGATGTTCTCGATGGCGGTGACGGTCTCGTCGGGCAGGTGGGAGAGCTTGAGGTAGATGGGGCCGCGGGCGGATCCGATCTCGGCGGACACCTCGGCCATCATCTGCCCCGACCAGTAGTCGGAGTCGACGAACCGCTCGCCCTTGTTGTTGACCTGGTAGCCGCCGAACGGGTTGGCGACGTAGGCGCAGGCGGGGCCGTTGTAGTCCTTGATCAGCGGGTTGATCTGGAAGCATTCGATGCCGCTGAGCTCGGCGCCGGCGTGGTAGGCCATGGCGTAGCCGTCGCCGGCGTTCGTCGGGTTCTCGTAGGTGCCGTACAGGTAGCCGGAGGCGGGCAGGCCGAGCCGGCCGCACGCGCCGGTCGCGAGGATCACGGCGCCGGCCGAGACGGTGACGAACCTGCCCGAACGGGAGTCGAAGCCGGCCACGCCGACCGCCCGGCCGCCGGAGGTGAGCACCCTGACGGGCATGACCCGGTTCTCGATGCGGACCTTCTCGCGGATGTGGCGCTGCCGCAGCACCCGGTAGAGGACCTTCTTGACGTCCTTGCCCTCCGGCATGGGCAGCACGTAGCTGCCGGAGCGGTGCACGCGGCGCACCGCGTACTCGCCGTGCTCGTCCTTCTCGAACTTCACGCCGTAGCGCTCCAGGCGGCGGACCATGTCGTGGCCCCTGGTCGCGGTCTGGTGGATGGTCTTCTGGTTGACGATGCCGTCGTTGGCGCGGGTGATCTCGGCGACGTAGTCCTCGGGCGTGGCCTTGCCGGGGATGACGGCGTTGTTGACGCCGTCCATGCCCATGGCCAGCGCGCCGCTGTGCCGCACGTGCGCCTTCTCCAGCAGCAGCACGCGCGCACCCTGCTCGGCCGCCGTGATGGCGGCCATCGTGCCGGCGGTGCCGCCTCCGACGACGAGCACCTCACACTCCAGGCGCAGGGCGTCCTCGATCGCGGGGATGTCCATTCTTCACAGCTCCTTGAGGATCTTCGCGCGCAGCTCGGCGCGGTCGGCGGCGGGGTCGCGGGGGCCTGGCACCTCGATGGTGGTGCGGACGCCGCCGGAGCCGAGCACCACCACGCGGTCGGCGAGCAGCAGCGCCTCGTCCACGTCGTGGGTGACGAAGACGATCGTCGCCCGGGTGTCGCGCAGCACGTCGAGCAGCAGGGCCTGCATGCCGGCGCGGGTCTGGGCGTCGAGCGCGCCGAACGGCTCGTCCATGAGCACCGCGCGGGGCGCGCCCGCCAGGGCGCGGGCGAGCTGCACGCGCTGCCGCATGCCGCCGGACAGCTCTCGGGGCAGCCGGTCCTCGTGCCCTTCGAGGCCGACGCGGGCCAGCCACTCCTCGGCGACGGTCCTGCGCTCGCCCCTGGGCAGGCCGCGGATACGCAGCGGCAGCTCGACGTTGCGCCGCACGGTGCGCCAGGGCAGCAGCCCGTCGTCCTGGAAGACCATCGCCCGCTCGCGTGAGGTGCCGGTGACCTCCTCGTCGCCGGCCAGGACCCGGCCGCCGTGCGGGGTCAGCAGCCCGGCCAGCGCGCGCAGCAGCGTTGACTTGCCCGACCCGGACGCGCCGACGATCACCAGCACCTCGCCGGGCCGTACCGTCAGATCGACCTCCCGCAGCACGGGGCCGCGCGCGTAGCCGAGCGACAGGGAGTCCAGGGTGATGCCGAGCGTCACGACGTCTCCTCCGCCCTGGGCAGCCAGCGCGTCACGCGGCGCCCGGCCAGCTCGACGGCGGCCGAGGTGAGCCACCCGAGCAGGCCGATCGTGATCATGCCGACGATGACGGCGGGGTAGTCGACGATCGTGTACGACATCCACGTCCGGTAGCCGACCCCGAACTCGCCCGAGATCATCTCCGCCGAGATGACGCAGATCCACGACACGCCCATGCCGACCGACAGGCCGCCGAACACGCCGGGCAGGATCCCCGGCAGCACCACGTTCGCCAGCACGTGACGACGGCCGCCGCCGAGCGTCCTGACGGCGTCCTCCCACAGCGTGGGCAGGGCGCGGACGGCATGCCGGGTGCTGACCAGGATCGGGAAGAACGCGGCGGCGAACGTGATGAACACGATGCCCTGCTCGTCCGTCGGGAACAGCAGGATGGCGACCGGCACCAGCGCGATCGCGGGGATGGGGCGGACGGCCTCGAACAGCGGCGTCAGCACGTCCCCGGCCCTGGCGGACCTGGCGACCAGCACGCCCGCCGCCACCCCCGCCACGGCGGCCAGCCCGAAACCGGTGAGGATCCTGATCAGGCTCTGCAGCAGGTCCAGCCAGTAGAGCTGGGTGGTGACGCGGCTCGCGGCGCTGGCGCCGATCTCGCCCAGGGTGGGCAGCCGGTCGAAGCGCAGCCACAGGTGGGCGTCGGTGACGGTGAGCACCTGCCACAGCCCGGCTGCGGCCAGCAGCGACGCGGCCCTGACGAGCCGCCGCCGCGCCTTCGCGCCGCTCCTGGCGCGCCGCCGCCCCGCCACGGAGGACGCGGCGGCCGGGACGCCCGCTTGGGCGCCGGGCTGGACGCCCGCTTGGACGCCCGCTTGGACGTCGGCTCGGACGCCCGCTTGGAGGCCCGGTTGGACGCCCGGTTGGACGTCGGGTTGGACGTCGGGTTGGACATCGGGTTGGACATCGGCTTGGACGGCGGGCACGTGTGGATCGGCGGTCCGGGCGTCGGCGGTCATCGCTCGTCACCCCCTTCGGCTGCCGTCTTGAGCGCGTCCGCGTAGCTGACGGGCTCGGCCTTCGGGTGCTCCTCGCGGTAGGCGTCTGCGCCGTCCTGGGTGGTGAAGGGCAGCAGGCTCCCGCCGGGCCCCTTGAGCCAGACCGACTGGTCGGCGAACCACCTGGTGCCGGTCACGGTGTCGGGCACGTACGCCGCCCGCACCTTGCCCTGGGCCGCGGCGACCTGGCGCAGCAGGCAGGCGGGCGTGGCGGCGGGCCTGGTGGTGTTCTCGCCGGACAGCCACAGCTCTGAGGCGGTCGCCGGGTCGGTGACGGGCTCGCCGCAGGCGGCGTCGGTGCCGGTGGTCGCGGCGGGGTTCGCGGTCGAGGCGAGGTCCTGGTCGTAGGCGGCGCCGTACGCCTTGCGCAGGTAGCCGTCGTTGACGAACGCCTTGACGTCCACGCCGGAGAAGTCGGGGCTGATCTGCTTGAGGTAGGCGACGTCGCGCTCGTGCGCCTTGAGCAGCGGCTCCTTCAGGGTGAGGTCGAAGGTGGAGATGCCGTTCCTGCCGTTGTAGAGGTAGACGACCTCGGCGGGCAGCCCGGTGTCCTTGGCCACCGACTCGGCGGCTTCCAGGGGGTGTTCGTGCAGGTAGCGGGTGGCGTCCTGCTGGGCCTTGAGGAAGGCGTCCACGACCTCGGGGTGCTCCTTGGCGTACGCCTGCCGCGTCACGACCCCGTGGAAGGTCGGCACGTCCAGGGCCGACCCGTCGTAGATCAGGCGGCCCTTGCCCTGGAAGGCCAGCAGGCCGGGCCAGGCCACGAACTGGGCGTAGCCCTGCACGCCGCCGGACTCGAGCTGCGCCGCGCCGATGGCGGGCTGGTGGTTGACCACCTCGGCGGTGATCTTCGCCCGTTCCATCGCCTGCACCAGGGTGCCGTGGCCGGCCGAGCCGACGCTGGCGGAGATCTTGGCGCCGGCCAGGTCGGCCAGCGTGCGTGCCTTGGCGGCGGGCGGGACGAGCACCATGTTGAGCCCGCCGCGCAGGTTGTAGCCGGTGATGGAGATCAGCTCGGTGCGGGCGGCCGGGATCGCCTGCGTCCTGGCCGCGTTGATGAGCAGCGGGTAGTCGCCCATCGAGCCGATGTCGATCTTCCCGGCCACCATCTTGGCGGTGATGGGGGCGCCGGTCTCGTAGTCCTGCCACTCGACGGTGTACTTGTCGCCGAGCCGTTTCTCCAGGTAGCCCAGCGAGCGCAGCAGCGTGCCCGCCGTGACGGTGTTGATGGTCTTGGACTGGTAGCCTACGACGAGCTTGATCTTCCCCTCGCCGCCGTCCGCCGCCCCCGAGACCGAGCAGGCCGTCGCCGCCAGCAGCAGGGCGAGGGCCGTCAGAGTTCTCCGCGTTCTCCGCATCGGGCGTTCCTTCATCGCAGCAGGTAGGGGATGTTGATGGTGACCGCGTCGACCGGGCAGCGGGCCGCGCAGGGGCCGCAGTACCAGCACTCG
Organism: Nonomuraea monospora; assembly: GCF_039531895.1. Classification (NCBI taxonomy): domain Bacteria; kingdom Bacillati; phylum Actinomycetota; class Actinomycetes; order Streptosporangiales; family Streptosporangiaceae; genus Nonomuraea; species Nonomuraea monospora. The sequence continues at coordinate 195,441 of NZ_BAAAQX010000008.1, read as the reverse complement.
TCCACGTGCATGTACGCCTTGCCGGTCTCGTCGCTGATCGCCAGCGAGTCGAGCGGGCACGCCTCCACGCACAGCGTGCACCCGTCGATGCACAGGGATTCGTCGATCGTCACGGGGACTTCGACCCGCTGCTCGATCAGGGCCATGCGTGCTCCTCCTTCTCGGTACGTCGCAGGTGGCCGCGCATCGTCAGCCGGTCCCCCCTGAAACGGATGAACTCCAGGTCCACCGGCCTGCCGTCGGCCAGGTGCGTCAGCCGTTCGACCATCAGCAGCGCGGCGCCGCGCGGCGTGCCGAGGGCGGCGGCGGTGTGCGGGTCGGCGTTGACGGCCTCCAGGGTCAGCTCGGCCATGCCGAGGGGCTGCCCGGTGATCGTCTCCAGCAGGACGAAGATGTCGTTGCCCGCCAGGTCCTCGTCGAACAGCGGCTCGCCGACCTCGCGCACCAGGTAGGTCAGGTCGAGCGAGAGCGGCAGGCCGTTGAGGCTGCGCAGCCGTTCGAGGTAGACGACCTGCTCGCCGGGCGGCAGCCCGAGCCGGTGGCTGACCGGGGCGGGCGGCTCGATGAGGGTCATCGTGCGGACCTGGTTGACGACCTGCCCGTGCTCGTGCAGGGTCTCGGCCAGGCCGAGCAGGCGGTGCAGGCCGTGCGGGTACTTCTCGGCCGCCACGGTGGTGCCCACGCCGGGGCACCGCTCGACCAGCCCCTCCTCGCGCAGCAGGTCCAGGGCCTGGCGCACGGTGTTGCGCGAGGTGTCGAACTCGCGCGCCAGCGCCGCCTCCAGCGGGAGCTGCCCGCCGGGGAAGCCGCCGTGGATGATCTGTCTTCTCAGCAGGTCGGCGACCTGCCGGGCACGATCCGCCCGGCGCCGCCGATCGTCGAGGGCCACCCGTTCCATGCCTTCAACCTACTAAATGAGTAGGAATAAGGGGATAACGGGGAGGTTGCGCCACCCTCCAGCGGGTCACATCCCCGCGCTCACCTGCGCTTCCGCTGCGGATCGAGGAAGATCTGCCACTTCCCCGCCGGGCAACCTGGGCACCGCCGCCACCAGATCCCGCGTGTACGGGTGGCGCGGCGCGGTGAACACCTCGTCCACCTCCCCCTCCTCCACGACCCTGCCGTCCTTCATGACCAGCACCCGGTCGGCGAGGTGGTGCACGACGCCCAGGTCGTGCGAGATGAACACCATCGCGGTGCCGTACTCGGCCTGCAGCTCCGCCAGCAGGTCGAGCACCTGGGCCTGGATGGAGACGTCCAGCGCGGAGACGGGCTCGTCGCAGACCAGCACGTCGGGGCGGGGGCCGAGGGCGCGGGCGATGGCGATGCGCTGCCGCTGGCCGCCGGACAGCTCGCGCGGATGCCTGCCCGCCACCTCGAGCGGGAGTCCGACGCGGGCCAGCAGGTCCAGCACCCGCGCCCGCCGCTCGGCCCGCGGCAGCCGCAGCGGCTCGGCGATCAGGCGGGCCGTGGTGTGGCGGGGGTCGAAGGAGTCCAGGGGGTTCTGGGAGATGAGCTGGAGGGTGGGGCGGCGGGGGCGGCGCCGGCGCTCGGGCAGGCCGCTCCACTGCTCGCCGTGCAGGGTGACCTGGCCGTCGTCGGGCTCGATCAGGGCCAGGGCCAGGCGGGCCACCGTGGTCTTGCCCGAGCCCGACTCCCCGACGATGCCCAGCGTCTCGCCCCGGTGCAGGACGAAGGAGACGTCCTCGACGACGCGGCGGGGGCCGTAGGAGCGCGTCAGGCCGGACACGGCGAGCACCGGAGCCTGGCCCGGAGACGAGGTGAGGGGCCCACCAGGCGTGCCGTCCGCAAAACGCGGGCCGTCCGTGAGAGGGCTGCCCTCCGTGAGCGCGCGGCCCTCCGTGAGGCGCGGGCCATCCGTGAGGCGCGGGCCGTCCGTGAGGCGCGGGCCGTCCGTGAGGCGCGGGCCGTCCGTGAGGCGCGGGCCGTCCGTAAGGGGCGAGCCCTTCGTAAGGGGCGAGCCCTTCGTGAGGCGTGTGGTGAGGGGGGTGCCGTCTGTGAGGCGGGTGCCGCGGGAGGTGGCGGACGGGACGGCGGCGAGGAGGGCGCGGGTGTAGTCGTGCGCGGGCGCCGCCAGCACGTCCAGGGCGGGCCCCTCCTCGACGACGCGGCCGTCCCGCATGACGAGGATCCGGTCGGCGATCGAGGCGACGACGGCGAGGTCGTGGCTGATCAGCAGCAGCGCGGTGCCGGCCGCCTTGCGTTCGGCGAGCAGCCGCATGATCTGGGCCTGCACAGTGACGTCGAGCGCGGTCGTCGGCTCGTCGGCGATGATCAGCTCGGGTTCGGCCGCGATGGCGGAGGCGATGAGCACGCGCTGCCGCAGCCCGCCCGACAGCTCGTGCGGATGCTGGCGCACCCGCAGCTCCGGCTCGGGCACGCCGACCGACTCCAGCAGTTCGAGCGTCCGGCTCTCCCGCCACCGGCGCGGCACGACGTCGTGCGCGGTCAGCACCTCACCGATCTCCGCGCCGACGGTACGCAGCGGGTCGAGGGAGACGAGCGCGTCCTGGAGCACGAGCCCGGCGAACCTGCCGCGCAGCCCGCGCCACTCCCGCTCGCCGAACGTCAGCGCGTCGCGCCCCGCGACGGTGAACGCGGACGCCCGCACGGACGAGCCCGGCCCGGCCAGGCCGAGCAGGGTGCGGGCGGTGACGCTCTTGCCCGAGCCGGACTCCCCCACAACGGCCACGCACTCGCCGGGCGCGACGGACAGCGAGAGCCCGCGCACGACCTCCGTCCCGTTGAAGCCGACCCGCAGGTCCCGCACGGCGACGAGCGGGGAGGCGGCCGTGTCCTCGCCGGAGTTGGTGATCGCCGTGTCCGCGCCAGGGCTGGTGATCGCCGTGTCCTCGCCGGGGTTGGTGATCATGGGGTCCTTCCTTCGAAGCGGCGCTGGAGGCGGCGGCCGACGACGGTCAGGCAGACGACGGTGAGCGTGATCGCCAGGCCCGGGAAGAGCGCCTCCCACCAGGCGACCCGCAGGTAGTTGCGGGCTTCGGAGAGCATCGCGCCCCATTCGGCGGCGGGCGGCTGCGGGCCCATGCCGAGGAAGCTCAGCCCCGAGCTGGCGATGACCGCCTGGCCGAGCCCGATGGTGGCCAGGACGGGGATGGGGCCGAGCACGTTGGGGAGCACGTGCCCGGCGGTGATCGCCAGGCGGGGGCGGCCGAACGTGACGGCCTGCTCGACGTAGCCGGAGTGGCGCACGACGAACGTCTGGGCGCGGATCACGCGGGCGTAGTTCGGGATCTGCGCGACGGCGATCGCGAAGATGACGTTCCCGGTGCCGGGGCCGGTGATCGCCACCACGAGCAGGGCCAGGAGCAGCTCGGGCAGGGTGGACAGCACGTCGAACGCGCGTGCCAGCGCCTCGTCCAGCCAGGTGGGGGACAGCCCGGCCGCCAGGCCCAGCAGCACGCCCGAGGTGACGGCCAGGACGGTGGCGGCGACGCCGATGCTGATGGAGTGGCGGGCGCCGTACACGACCCTGGACAGCACGTCGCGGCCGAGGTGGTCGCTGCCGAACCAGTGCTCCGCGCCTGGGGGCGCGAGCGCGCTGAGCGGGTCGGCGGCCAGCGGGTCGGCGCCGGTGAGCAGGGCGGGCGCGGCGACGGCCAGCGCGAGCAGGACGAGGAAGGCGCTCGGGAGGAGCAGCCCTGGCGCGATGGGCAGGCGCGGCGCTGCCACCGCGGCCCTGGCAGGCGACCTCGCGGAAGAAGAAGCAGAAGAGGCCGGCGGAGTGGAGGCCGGGGTGGAGGGCGACGGGGAGGGCGGGGTGGAGGCCGGGGTGAGTGCGGACATGGACGGTCAGCCTCGGATTCGCGGGTCGATGGCGCGGTAGGCCAGGTCGAGGAGCGTGCTGATGGTCACGTACACCAGGGCCGACAGCAGCACGACGGCCATGACCACCGGCATGTCGCGCCCGGTGACGGCGTCCATGGCGACGCGTCCGAGCCCGGGCCGCCCGAACAGCACCTCGGTGATGACGGCCCCGCCGAGCAGCGTGCCGGTGAACCAGCCGGCCAGCGTCACGGCCGGGATGAGCGCGTGCCGCAGCGCGTGCCGGGCGACGAGCGCCCGCTCGGTCAGCCCGCGCGCCCGCGCGGTGACCGCGAACGGCTGTTCCAGCGCCCGTTCGAGCCCGCCCCGCAGCACCTGCCCGAGCACGCCCGCGATGGGCAGCCCGAGCGCGAGCGCGGGCAGCACCAGCGCGGCCGGCCCCTGCGCGCCGGAGACGGGGAACCAGCCGAGCGTGAACGAGAAGACGGCCAGCAGTACGATCCCGATGAGGAACGGCGGCACCGACACCGCCACCAGCTCCGCCACCGAGGCGAGCGAGGCCATGCCGCGCGCCGCCCGCCCGCGCCCGGCCGTGACGAGCGCGATGACGGCGGCGAGGGTCACCCCGACGGCCGCGGCGGCCAGGGTGAGCTGGGCGGTGGGCGCGATCTGGGTGGCCAGCACCTCGCCGACGCCCCGCTGGAGCTGGTAGGAGCGCCCGAGGTCGCCGTGCAGCAGCCGCCACAGGTAGGCGAGGTACTGGACGACCTCGGGCCGGTCGAGCCCCCACTCCTTGATGATCGCGGCCCGGATCTCCGGCGTGTCGGCGCCGTCGCCGACCAGGATGTCCACGGTGTCGCCCGGGGCGATCAGCAGCGCGACGTAGGAGGCGGTGGCGGCGGCCCACAACACGGCCAGCCCGGTCCCGAGCCGCCTGACGACGCCGAGCCGGCCGATCATGTGCCTATCCGCACGTCGTACGCGCCGGCGGGCGTGCCGGAGGCGGGGTTGAAGCCGAGCCCCTGGACGCTCTTCTGCGCGGCGATCTGGTCGGCGGGCACGTAGATCGGGAACACGATGGCCTTGTCCCGCACCACCACCTGCTGCACCTTGGCGTACAGTTCCTTGCGCCGCTCCTGGTCGGAGGTCCGCGAGGCCTCGGCGATCCACTTCTCCACGTCGGGGTCGGAGAAGTGGGTGCGGTTGAGCGCGCCCTTGCCCGGCAGGAGCAGGTTGAGCGCGGCGCCGGCGTCGGAGTCGCCGCGGGAGTTCTCGAACACCTCGTAGTCGTTGTCGTCGAGGGCCTTCTGCGCCGTGCCCTGGTCGACGATCTTGACCTGGAAGTCGATGCCCGCGTTCTGCTTGACCTGCGCCTGGATGGCCTGGGCGAGGATGTCGCGCCGGTCGCGGATGAACGCCGCCGAGGCGAGCGTGCGCACGCTCAGCCGCTTGCCGTCCTTGACCCGGTAGCCCTGGGCGTCGCGCTGCTTCCAGCCGGCCTCGTCGAGCAGCGCGTTGGCCTTGGCGACGTCGCCGCCGAAGGTGTTCTCCAGCGAGGTGTCGTAGAAGGTGCTCGCCTTGCCGACGACGCTCCACGCCCTGGTGGCGGTGCCCTGGTAGACGGCCTTGAGCACGGCGTCCAGGTCCACGGCCTCGCGGAAGGCCTCGCGTACGCGCTGGTCGTCGAACGGGGCGCGGGAGACGTTGAAGTAGTAGGAGAAGGAGGTGCCCGAGTTGAGCGCGGTCTGCAGGGTGAGGCCGGGGTCGCTCTTGATCAGGCCGGCCTCGGTGGCGGGCACGCCCTCGATGACCTGCACCTGGCCGGAGGTGAGCGCGCCGACGCGGACGGCGGCCTCGGGCAGGAACCGGTAGGTGATCTCCGACAGGTGGGCGGGGCCCTGGTGGGCGGCTCCTGCGGGCGGCCACTGGTAGGCGGGGTTGCGGCGGTAGTGGATCTCCTGGCCCGGCACGTACCTGTCGAGGATGAACGGCCCGGTGCCGACCAGGTCAATCCCGCCGAACTTGACGTCCTTGGCGCTCTTGAGCGACTTCGGGGAGACCTGCCCGGCGTAGGGGGAGGCGAGGAAGTCGAGGAAGAGGGCGTCCGGCTCCTTGAGGGTGATCTCCAGGGTGGTCGGCGAGACCACCTTCGCCTCCTGGTACGCCCGGAGCTGGATGCCGGCCACGGCCGTGTTGTAGCCCTCGACGAAGAACTGGTCGAGGTTGGCCTTGACGGAGGCGGCGTCGAACTTGGCGCCGTCGTGGAAGGTCACGTCGTCGCGCAGGGTGAGGGTGTAGGTCAGCTCGTCGTCCGACACCTTCCACTCCTTGGCCAGCCAGGGGCCGAACGAGCCGTCCTTGTTCCTGGTCAGCAGCGCGTCGAACTGGTTGAACACCAGCAGCCTGACCTTGTTCTGCGCCCACTGCTGCGGGTTGAGGGTGATCGGCTGGGTCTCGATGGCCCAGGTCAGGGAGGTGGGGGCGGCGGCCTCTGGCTGGGCGGCGGGCTGGGCGCCGCACGCGGTCAAGGCCAGCAGGAGGACGGGGATGAGGCGCTTCACCGGCGGTTCCAGGCTTCTGCGAGCAGCTCGTACGAGCGCACGCGGTCGTCGTGATCATGGGTGATGGTGGTGACGAGCAGTTCGTCGGCCCCGGTGACGCGGCGCAGCACGTCCAGCCGTTCGGCGACCTGTCCCGGGGTGCCGACGAACTGGGTGTCGAGGCGGTCCTTGACGAGTTCGCGGTCGGCGTCGGTCCAGGTGTGGGCGGCGGCCTCGGCGGGCGTCGGGAAGCGCATGGCGCCGGCGCCCGTCCTGATGCTGCGCACCCACAGGCCGTAGGGGGAGGCCAGCTCGCGGGCGGTGGCCTCGTCGTGGGCGACGACGGCGTCGGCGGAGACGACGACGTACGGCTCGGCCAGCGCGGCGGACGGCTTGAACGCCTCCCGGTAGGCTTCGACGGCTTCCAGCACGGAGGCGGGGCTGACGTGGTAGTTGGCCGCGAACGGCAGGCCCCGCTCCCCCGCGACCTGGGCGCTCTGCCCACCGCTGCTGCCGAGGATCCACACCTGCAGGTCGGCGCCCTCGCCGGGGACGGCGTGCGCCTCGTGGGTGCCGTCGAGGAAGGCGAGCACGTCGTCGATCTGGCCGGCGAAGTCGGGGGTCTGGGCGCCGGGCTGCTGCAGGAGGGTGGCGTAGTGGGCGAGCTGCGGATGGGTGACGAGTTTGGAGAAGTCGAACGGCTTGGGGATGAGCAGCCCGTCCACTACCCGCTCGGCGGGCGGCTCGGCGGGGACGGTCGCGCGGGCGGCCAGCTCGGCGCGGCGCTGGCCTGAGCGGCCGATGCCGAGGTCGAGCCGCCCCGGGTAGAGGGCGTCGATGAGGCCGAACTGCTCGACGACCGACAACGGCGTCTGGTGTCCGAGCTGCACGGCCCCCGACCCCACCCGGATGGTGGAGGTGGCCGCCGCGATCAGCCCGATCAGCACGGCGGGCGCCGAGCTGGCCACGCCGGGCGCGAAGTGGTGCTCGGCCACCCAGTAGCGGCGGTAGCCGAACCGCTCGGCCTGCCGCGCCAGGTCGATGGTGTTGCGCAGCGCGTCGGCGGCCGTGCCGCCGGAGGGGATGGGGGCCAGGTCGAGGATGGACAGCGTCATGAGTCACCTCCGGAGGTGGGGAACGGCCTGCTGGGGATCTCGGCCCGCAGGGCAGGCGCGATCTCGGCCTGGAACAGCTCCAGCGCTCCCCGGTGCTGCGCCGGGGTGAGCCCGTCGGCGTCGGCGTGCAGGTGCATGACCTCGTGGCCGAACCGTTTGTGGTAGCGCAGCACCTTGTCGATGATCTGCTGCGGGCTGCCGACGAGGATGGAGCTGCGCTCGATGGCGTCCTCCAGGGTCGGGAAGACGACCGGCAGGCCGAGGCGGCGCTGGAACTCCACGCGGGCGTCGAAGATCGGCCGGTAGGTGGCGACGGCCTCCTGGGAGGTCCTGGCGGCGTAGTAGCCGGCCGTTCCCGCGCCCACGAGCGCGTCGGCCGGGTCGTGCCCGTAGTGCGCCCAGCGTTCGCGGTAGTGGTCGATCAGCTCGGCGTAGGGGTCGATGGGGTTGGTGACGTTCGCGGAGAACAGCGGGTCGCCGTAGCGGGCGGCCAGGTCCACCGACTCCTTGCTGGTGGCGCTGCCGTGCCAGACCCTGATCGGCTGCTGAAGGGGCCGCGGCCAGGTCTCGGCCTCGGTCAGCGACGGCCTGAACCGGCCCTGCCAGGTGACCTTGTCCTCCCGCCACAGGCGGCGGAACAGCTCGTAGGACTCCCGGTTGCGCTCCCACTGGTCCTCGGCGGTGACGTGGAAGAGCTGGGCCTGCGCCGCGCCGTTCCCCTTGCCGATGATCAGCTCCAGGCGGCCGCCCGACAGGTGGTCGAGCGTGGCGTAGTCCTCGTAGGCCCGCACGGGGTCGAGCAGGCTGAGCGTGGTGACCGCCGTGAACAGCCGGATCCTGGACGTCTTGGCCGCGATGTGGCTGAGCACGACCGGCGGCGAGGAGGAGATGAACGGCCGCTCGTGCCGCTCCCCCACCCCGAACCCGTCGAAGCCCAGCTCCTCGCCCAGCACGGCGTTGCCGACCACCTCGCGGAACCGCTCGGTCGGCGAGCCGCCGGTGTGCGTGATCAGCGTGATGAGCAGGAATTTCATCGTGCCCCCGCGTTTTGGCCGGCGTAACGGCTCGCCGGGCGGGGCAGGCCGAGCAGCCCGCGCAGCGTCTGCGCCTCGTACCGGCTCCTGAACGCCTGACGGCCGCGCAGCTCGGCGGTCAGGCCTGAGGCGATCTGCCACAGGTCGTACGGCACGGCCCCCGGCCGCAGCCGGAACCCCTCGATCCCGGCGCGCCGCCACTCCAGCAGCAGCCCGGCCAGGTCCCGCACGTGCCCGGTGAAGATCGCGGCGTCGGAGGCGAGCTCGGCCCCGTCCAGCTCGTCGAGGCGCGCCTTGCGGGCGGTCGCGTCGTCGCCGAGGAACACGACGAGGTCGGCGAAGATCTTCACGTCCGGGGACAGCTCCCTGACCTCGGTGACGATGGCGCGGGCCTGCTCGGCCGAGTGCGGTGTGACGAAGACGACGTCGGCGTTTGCCGCGGCGAACTCGTACGGCAGCCGGCTGTGCGCCAGCGCGGCCACGATCGGCTGGCCCTGCGGCGAGCGGGGGGTGATGGACGGGCCCTTGACCGAGAAGAAGCGCCCCTCGAAGTCGATGTAGTGGAGTTTGTCGCGGTCGATGAACCGGCCGGTGGGCACGTCGCGGATCTCGGCGTCGTCCTCCCAGCTGTCCCAGAGCCGCCGCGCCACCTGTACCGCGTCGCCCGCCTCCGCGAACAGGTCGCGCACCTGCGGGTCGCCGGACAGGTCCGCGCCGCCGGGCCGGTTCAGCACCTGGTCGAGGGGCGGGAACTCGCGGCGGCCGAAGTGGCGCGCCTCGAAGCTGCGGGCGGAGACCTGGGGCCGCCAGCCGGCGCGCCCGCCGCTGACGTGGTCGAGCGCGGCGATGCCGATGGCGACGTGGAACGGCTCGGTGTGCGTGGTGGTGGCGGTCGGCACCAGGCCGATGTGGTGGGTGAGCGGCGCCAGCCTGGCGGCCAGCAGCACCGCGTCGAAGCGGCCCCGTACCTGGTCGGTCCGGTCGTCGGGCGCGTCGGGCAGGGTGGACTGCAGGCCGAACGCGTCCTCGAGGGTGACGAAGTCGAGCAGCCCGCGCTCGGCCTCGGCGACCAGCCCCGCCCAGTAGCGGGCCGAGAACAGGGCGCGCGGCGCGGCGCTCGGCTCCCGCCAGGCGGCCGGGTGCCAGCCGGCGCCGTCGAGCGCGACGGCCAGGTGCAGGGTGCTCATGCCAGCTCCAGATGTTCGCGCAGGGTGCTGCCGGTGTAGTCGGTACGGAAGGAGCCGCGTTCCTGCAGCAGCGGAACCACCCGGTCCACGAAGTCGTCCAGCCCGCCGGGCGTCAGGTGCGGCACGAGGATGAACCCGTCGGCGGCGTCGGCCTGCACGTGCTCGTCGATGAGCCGCGCCACGGTCTGCGGCGTGCCGACGAACGTCTGCCGCCCGGTCACCTCGATGACCAGATCGCGGATCGACAGGCCCTTCTCCGCGGCCAGGGCCCGCCACTTGGCGGCCACGGCGGCCCTGTCCTTGATCGCGACGCGTCCCTGGGAGACGCCTTCGTCCAGGTCGGGCTCGAGGTCGGGCAGCGGCCCCTCCGGGTCGTATCCGGACATGTCGCGGCCCCACACCTGCTCCAGGAAGGCGATCGCGGTCTGCGGGCCGACCTGGAGGCGGCGAATGGCGGCGGCGTTCTCGGCGGCCTCCTCCTCGGTGTCGCCCAGCGCGAACGTCACCCCTGGCATGATCTTGAGCTGGTGCGGCTCGCGCCCGTACCTGGCCAGGCGGCCCTTGACGTCGGCGTAGAAGCGCTTGCCGTCCTCCAGCGAGCCGTGCCCGGTGAAGATCACGTCGGCGTTGGCGGCGGCGAACTCCCTGCCCTCGCTGGAGTCGCCGGCCTGGATGACGACCGGGTGCCCCTGCGGGCTGCGCGGCAGCGTGAAGCGGCCCTCCACGGAGAAGTGCGCGCCCCGGTGCCCGACCGTGCCGACGGCGTCCGGGGTGAGGAACTGGCCCGCCGCCTGGTCGCCGAGGACCGCGTCCGGCTGCCAGGAGTCCCACAGCTCGCGGGACAGGCGGACGAACTCGGCGGCCCGCTCGTACCGGTCGGCCCGGTCGAGGTAGCCGCCGCGGCGGAAGTTCTCACCGGTGAAGGCGTCGGAGGTGGTCACCACGTTCCAGGCGGCCCGCCCGCCGCTCAGGTGGTCGAGCGTGGACAGGCGCCTGGCCAGCTCGTACGGCTCGTTGAAGGTGGCGTTGACGGTCCCGGCCAGGCCGAGCCGGTGCGTCACGGCGGCCAGCGCGCTGAGCAGTGTGAGCGACTCGGGCCTGCCCACCACGTCGAGGTCGTGGATGCGGCCTTTCAGCTCGCGCAGCCGTAACCCTTCGGCCAGGAAGAAGAAGTCGAACTTGCCGCGCTCGGCCGTCCTGGCCAGGTGGGTGAACGAGGCGAAGTCGATCTGGCTGCCCGAGCGGGGGTCGGTCCACACCGTGGTGTTGTTCACGCCGGGGAAGTGGGCGGCGAGGTGCACCTGCTTGCGGCTCATCAGGCGCCCCGCCCGTGCGGGAGGTCCCAGGTGGCGGGCAGGCCCTCGGTGGTCTCACGGAAGGCCGGGAGGCTGTGGAGGTCGCGGGCGTAGCCCCACAGGTGCTCGAAGCCGGACAGGTCCCACTCGCTGATCTCGTGGTCGCGGTTGTGCAGGGCGTCGTACCTGGCCAGCGTCACCCACAGCCGGACGTCCGCCTCGGTCAGGGTGTCGCCGGTGAGGTAGCGGCGGCCGGCCAGCCGCTCGTCGACCCACTCCAGCGCGGCCAGCACCCGCAGGCGCTCGTCCTCGCGCTCCGCGCCCTCGGCGCGGGCCACCCGGGAGACGCCGGTGTTGATGTCGTGGTAGATCCACGCGTTCAGCTTGTTGATCTCGGGCCGGAGCGCCTCCGGGTAGAGGTCGGCCGCGGGGTCGGCCCACCGCTCGAACTGGGTGGCCAGGTCGATGGTGATGTCCGGGAAGTGGTTGCTGACGATCCTGCCCAGCTCCTTGTCCCAGAGCACCGGGACGGAGACGTGCCCGCCGTAGCCCTCCTCCGTGGCCGTGTACGCCTGCTCCAGCAGGGTGAACCCGTTGACGGGGTCGGGGCCGCGCCGCTCCCTGAAGGCCCAGCCGCGGCCGTCGCGCTCGTCGTCCACGTACGACAGCGACACCACCTCCTCCAGGCCCTTGAGCCTGTGGACGATGGCGGCGCGATGGGCGTAGGGGCAGACCCAGGCGAGGTAGAGGTGGTAGCGGCCGGGCTCGGCGCGGTGGCCGCTGGAGCCGTCGGCGGTGATCCGGTCCTGGAAGGGGTAGAGGGGGCGGTTCCAGCCCGGTGACAGGTGCAGGCGGCCTGGGCCGTACTGGCCGTAGGCGACGTGATCGACGGGACTCGCGTACGCGGGAATCCCAGTAGAGAGGGTCACACTCGACTCCACGTGCGGAAAGATCAGTCTTCTGGGTGCGGAAGGAAACGGCCGAAACGGCCCTGGTGGTACAGCAGGGGGCGGCCGGTGCTGTGCGTCTCGACCTCGGCGACGAGCCCGACGACCAGCAGGTGGTCGCCGACCTCGGCCCGCTCGTACGGCAGGCAGACCAGGTGCGCGGAGACGTCCAGCAGCAGCGGCGCGCCGAGCGGCCCCGGCCGCCAGCGGGTGGGCGGCGCGAACCGGTCGACGCCCTTGCGGGCGAAGCGGGAGGCCAGCTCGGCCTGGTCGCTGGCCAGGATGTTGACCGCGAAGTGGTCGGCGGAGGCGAGCAGCGGCCAGGTGGTCGAGGAACGGTCCACGTAGAAGGAGACCAGCGGCGGTTCGAGGCTGACGGAGGAGAACGACGTGGCCGTCAGCCCGGCGGGGACGCCGCCGGTCTGCGCGGTGATCACCACGACGCCGCTGGCGTGCACGGCGAGCGCGCGGCGGAAGTGCTCGGCGGCGACGGCGCGCCCGGGCAGGGTTTCCGTCATGCCGCGCTCCCCTCGGGGCCGGCGTGGGGGCCGGGGTGGGGGCGGGTGGATGGCAGGACTGATCTGGTCGGGGTCACAGGAGGTTCCTCACGGGAGAGCTTTGCGCTTGTCGAAGGAGGCGGGGGTGTACGCGTGATCAACGACACTGGGCGCTGCTGACGTGGCCGTGGTCCACGTGGGGGCGCCTGGTGAGGAGGAGGCCCTGGCTCATGGTCACGACGCTAAGCCGACATTCCGGATAAGTCAATATTTCCTACTGGTTTTAAAGGAAATAGTACTTCCGGCGGCACGCACCCGCCTCCCGCGCGGATGTCACTCCACGGTGGGCAGATCCACGGGCGGTCCGGCGGGCCGGCCGAACGGCGGGTCGCTGGCCAGGTCGAAGGCGGCGGCCAGGATGGTGAGGACCTGGGTCATGGCCTGCGGCACCAGGGCGTACTCGCCCCGCCGCCGCTGCATGATGAGCCTGGCCCCCTGCAGCGCCCGCAGGTGGTGGTAGAGCTGCCCCGTCGTGGTCTGCTCGCCGTCCCTGCTGAGGCATTCCTGCAGGTCCGTGCTGGTGCACCGGCCCTGACGCAGCAGCTCGGCGAGCAGCGCCAGCCGGGGCCTGCTGCCCAGCGACTCCAGGACGCCGGCCACCGGCGCCCAGTCTGCCGACAGCAGGGTGGCGAGGGAGACCTGCCGGTCCCAGAGGCTCTCGCCGCCGGCCAGCCGCGACGCTCCGGCGTACCCGACCGTCCCGGCCTCGTCCGCCTCCTTGGCCTGGCGGAGCATGCCGGTGGCGGCGGCGGCGAGGGACGGCGGGGCCGTCGGCGGGCGGCGGGCCGGGCTCGCGAGGCCCGCCTGGCTCTCCAGGCGGGCGATGCGGCGCTCGAGTTCGGCGAGTCTGTCCTCGCTCATCGCACTCTCCTACGTAAATTCATAATTACGAAAGAGCGTAGGCGACGGGTGCGGGCCTGACAACCCACCGCTTCAGCCGAGCAGGCCGCGCAGCCCCTTGGCCAGGAACAGCAGCGCGAAGACCAGGATCAGCAGCAGGGTCAGAGCCCCGTTGTGCCGGATCAGCCAGCCGCGCATCCACGCGAGCCGCCGCTGCCCGCCCCCGCCGAGCGCGGTGGCGTACGGGGTGAGCACCCCGATGCTGCCGATGACGACGAACACGGCGGCCACGACGGCCTGACGACCGGCGGGCAGCGGCTCGCGGGTGGCGGCGAGGGCCCCTCCTGCCAGCGAGGCGAGGTTGACCGGGTTGGCCACGATGAGCAGCGCCGCCACCGCGACGATCTTGGGAGGTGTCATGGTGTCCATGGCGGCGATCCAGCGGGGCGGCTCGGGCGCGGCGCCGTCCGTGCGGCGGACGGCCCTGCGGATGCCGACGGCCGCCGCCGCGAGCAGGAGCACCCCGATGACCAGGGCGACCCAGGCCACCCAGGCCGGCTTGGCGTGCCCGCCCCCGCCGAGCGCGCCGAGCAGCGCGATGAGGGCGATCAGCACGACCCAGCTCATGACCAGCCAGGTGAGCGCGAACAGCAGCGCCTTGGCCCGGCCGTTCGCGCTGACCAGCAGGGCGATCACGGCCACGACGGGGAACGGCGAGACGATCAGGCCCAGCGTGTAGGGCAGCATGTCGGCGAAGGCCTCACCCATGGTCACTCTCCCGGTGGGCGGCGGCCGCGGCCTCGTTGGAGTCGAAGAACCTCAGCCCGGTCAGGCCGTAGTGGGCCAGCAGGCGCCGCAGCCCGGCGGTGGCGCGGGCGACGGCGAAGGTGACGCCGCGCTCGCGCAGCGCGGCGGCGGTCTCGCGGAGCGCCTCGGCTCCGGTCACGTCCACGTCGGTGATGGCCTCGGCGTCCAGCACGATCCACTCGGCGCCGTCGTCGGCCAGGCGGGTGATCTCGCTCTTGAACGTGCCGGCGTTGGCGAAGAACAACTGGCTCTCGAACCGGTAGACGACCAGCGGCCCTTCCGCCGCGCCCCTGGTGTAACGGCCGTGCTCGCCCGGCCGCAGGGTGGCGGTGCTCGGCCGGGAGGCGCGCCGGACGACGTCCACGGCCGACAGCAGGAACGCGATGACCACCGCGGTCAGCGAGCCGAGCACGGGGACGCCGAGCAGGCACACCACGGCGATCCAGAACTCGGACCTGCGCAGCCGCCACAGCTCCGCCAGCCTGCGCACATCGATGAGCCGGACGACCGCGACCGCGACGATCCCGGCCAGCGCCGTGTTGGGCAGGTACGCCAGCAGCCCGGAGCAGAACGCGACCAGCACGGCCACCACGACCGCGCAGACCGCGCTCGGTATCTGCGACCGGCTGCCCGCGGCGTCCATGGCGGCGGTACGGGAGGCGCTCGACCCGACGGTCATCGACTGGGTGAGCCCGGCGGCCACGTTCGCCAGCCCGAAGGCGCGCAGCTCCTGGTTGGCGTCGAGCGGATACCCGTGCTGCTCGGCGTAGCGGCGGGCGGTGAGCAGCCCGTCGGCCAGCGTGACGGCGCAGATCGCGATGGCCCCGGGGACGAGCGCGGCCCACTGCCCCAGCGTGATCGACGGCCAGTGCGGCACGGGCAGCCCGGACGGGACGTGACCGAGCACGGACACCCCGAGCCGGTCGAGCCCGGCCCAGGTCACCACCGCCGTGGCGGCCACCAGGGCGATGAGCGGCCCCGGCAGCGCGGGCAGGAGCCTGCGCAGCGCGACGATCACGACGATGGTG
Source organism: Nonomuraea monospora (assembly GCF_039531895.1). Classification (NCBI taxonomy): domain Bacteria; kingdom Bacillati; phylum Actinomycetota; class Actinomycetes; order Streptosporangiales; family Streptosporangiaceae; genus Nonomuraea; species Nonomuraea monospora. The sequence continues at coordinate 180,287 of NZ_BAAAQX010000008.1, read as the reverse complement.
GCGACCCCGACGACGACGCTCCACGGACGCGCCTGCGGGATCCTGGTCACGATCTCCCACAGCTCGGGGAAGAACCGCTCGGCGGTGGTGTGGATGCCGAGGATCTTCTTCACCTGGCTGGTGAGGATCTCGACGGCCAGCCCGGCGATGAAGCCGACCAGGACGGGCTCGGACAGGAAGTTCGCCAGGAAGCCCAGCTTGAAGGCGTAGAACAGCAGGAACACCGCCGCGCAGACGAGCGCCTGGGCGTAGGCCAGCTCGACGTACTGCGGGCTGCCCGGCCGGGCGGCGATCGCGACCAGCAGGGAGGCGATGAGCGCGGCGATGGGCGCGTCCGGGCTGGCCACGAGCTGGCGGGAGGAGCAGAGCAGCGCGAACACCAGCATCGGCACGATGGCGGCGTACAGGCCGGCGATCGGCGGCAGCCCGGCGATCTGCGCGTAGCCGATGTTGAGCGGGATGGCCAGCGCGGCCAGCGTGACCCCGGCGGTGATCTCCCCCGGCCACTTCAGCGGGCCCCGCATGCCGGCGGCGAACCAGCTCACGGCCACGCCGCACCGCCCCGCGTCCGGCCCATGCCACTCTCCCCCCGTCGCGACAGGCCGTACCCCGTGTGAGCTGGGCTGATGCCTGACGATCACCGCAACGGCGTCAGGATCACGCACCGCGCTCTTTGCACGCGTGCGCGATTGACGTAGCTTCGCGAGCACCGGATCTCTGCCGAGGAGGGACATGTTCCCGCGCTCGCTCAGGCGCGCCGCCACGGCCGCCGCCTTATCACTGCTGCTCGCCGTCCCCCTGTCCGCCCCCGCTGCGGCGATGTCCCGCGCGCCCGGAGCGCCCGGCATCGGGGACGTCTACTTCCCCGACTACGGGAACGGCGGCTACGACGTCAAGCACTACAACCTGAAACTGGACTACCAGCCGGGCGCCGACCGCCTGGACGGCAAGGCGACCCTGCTGGCCACCGCCACGCAGTCGCTGACGCGCTTCAACCTGGACTTCCTGCTGGACGTGCGGGAGGTCAAGGTCAACGGCGGCCTGGCGGCGTTCGCCAGGACGGGCGCGCACGAGCTGGAGATCACCCCGGCCCGGCCGCTGCCCCGCTTCCTGCCGTTCGTGGTCGAGGTGACCTACGGGGGCGTGCCCAGCTCGATCGAGGTGCCCGGCATCGTCCGGCCGTGGATCAAGCGGGCCGACGGCGCGCTCGCGCTGGGCGAGCCGGAGATCGCCTGGTGGTGGTACCCGAGCAACGACCACCCGGCGGACAAGGCCACGTTCGACGTGTCGGTCACCGTGCCCGAGGGCAAGCAGGTGATCAGCAACGGCGTGCTCGCCTCGCAGCGCACCTCGCGCGGGAAGACCACCTTCCACTGGCTGATGGACAAGCCCATGGCCACCTACCTGGCCACGCTGTACATCGGCGACATCGAGGTGCACAAGGGGCGCTCGTCCACCGGCCTGCCGGTGATCACGGCGTACGACAGGACGCTCGGGCCGCGCCTGGAGTTCGCGAAGGCCAGCGTCGAGCGCACGCCGGAGATCATCGACTGGGAGGCGAGCGTGTTCGGCCGCTACCCGTTCTCCTCGATGGGCGGCTCGGTCGTCAACGAGAACGTGGGCTTCGCGCTGGAGACGCAGACGCAGCCCGTCTACGACTCGATCTTCTTCGAGACCGGCCCGGACGTCGCCGTCGTCGTGCACGAGAACGCCCACCAGTGGTTCGGCGACAGCGTCGCGCTCAAGCAGTGGCGCGACATCTGGCTGAACGAGGGCTTCGCCACCTACGCCGAGTGGCTGTGGTCGGAAAAGGAGGGCACGGGCACCGCCGCCGAGCTGGCCAACGCGCTCTACGACGAGATCCCGGCCGACCACCCCCGCTTCTGGGTGCGGGTGCCCGGCGATCCGACCCCCGCCTTCCTCTTCTACGCCTCGGTCTACTGGCGTGGCGGCATGACGCTGCAGGCGTTGCGCAGCGAGGTCGGCGACGACGACTTCTTCGCCATCATCAGGGCCTGGGCCAGGACGAAGCAGCACGGCAACGGCGACACCAACGAGTTCATCGCGCTGTCGGAGAAGATCTCCGGCAGGCAGCTCGACGCGCTGTTCCAGACGTGGCTGTACGAGCCGGTCAAGCCCGCCGGCCCGCCCGCGACGGTCACGGCACGGGTGCGGGAGGCCGGGCCGCCGGCCTCGTACGAGCGGCACAAGAAGTTCCACGAGCTGCTGCACGGACCCGCCTGACCGAGACCGCGCGCGCAGCCTCGCGAGGGGCTGCGCGCGCGGGCCGGGCTACCCCCAGGCGATCGGCAGCTCGCTGGGATAGCGGCTCAGGTCGGGGCGCAGCTCGACCTGCTCCAGCGGGATCGTCAGGCGCAGGCCGGGCAGCCGGCGCAGCAGCGCGGGCAGCGCGATCTCCAGCTCGGCGCGGGCCAGCGGCTGGCCCAGGCACTGGTGGATGCCGTAGCCGAAAGCGACGTGGCCGCGGGCGTTGCGGCCGAGGTCGAGCGCGTCCGGGTCGGGGAAGGCGGACGGGTCGTGGTTGCCCGACAGGAGGTTGAGGATGATGCCGTCGCCGGCGCGGATGAGCCTGCCGCCGATCTCCACGTCCTCGGCGGCGACGCGCACGATGAGGTTCTCGGCGAGCGTGATGTAGCGCAGCAGCTCGTCCACGGCGTTCGCGACGACGGCCGGATCGCCGGTGTCGCGCAGGGCGGCCAGCCGGTCGGGGTGCCACAGCAGCGCCAGCGTGCCCAGGGAGATCATCTTGGCGGTGGTCTCGTGGCCGGCGACCAGCAGCGTCATGCCGCTCATCGCGGCCTCCTGCGCGGTCAGCTCGCCGGCCGCGATCCGCTCGCGGGCCAGGCGGCTGACGATGTCGTCGCCCGGCTCGCTCCGCCTGCGTTCCACCAGCTCCAGCAGGTACGTGAACAGCGCGACCGACGCCTGCGTCTTGTCCTGCTCCGAGCAGAGCGGGTTGACCAGGACGCCGCTGTTGCGCTGGAAGAACTCGTGATCCTCGTACGGCACGCCGAGCAGCAGCGAGATCACCAGCGACGGGACGGGCAGCGCGAAGTCCCGGACGAGGTCGGCCGGCGGGCCCTTCGCCGTCATCTCCTCCAGGAAGCCGTCCACGATCTCCTGGATGCGCGGGCGCAGCCCGTTGATGCGCCTGAGCGTGAAGTCCTTGATCAGCATGCGGCGGTGCCTGGCGTGCTCGGGGTCGTCCATGCGGGGGAAGGCGGGCGGCCTGGACAGGGCGGCGGCGCTGAGCGGCAGGTTCGGGTCGCGGTCGTCGGCGCTGATCCTCGGGTCGCCGAGCGCGGCGCGGATGTCGTCGTACCGGCTGATCGCCCAGGCGAGGGAGCCGTCCGACAGCCGCACCCGCTGCAGCCCGTCCGCCTCCCGCCAGCCCGCGTACTCGGGCGGCGGGTCGAAGGGGCAGGCCGACGGGCGTGCGCCGGGGAAGGACGGGAAGTCGTCGTTCATCGATCCTCCTGTGCTGACGGTGGTGCGCAGGATTCCGGCCCGTGAGGTCGGGCAGCCCCAGTATCGCCGACCTCCCGGCCCCTCGCCCCGGCGGGCGGCCGCCGAGCGCTCTAGCGGGCGCCCGCCAGGCGCAGGGCGAAGTCGCCGTACTGGTAGACGAGCTGGTCCTCGGTCAGCTCGCCGTCCTCGCGGTACCAGACCGGCACGCCCATCCCCAGGTCCAGGATCGCGTACGAGGTCAGCTTGGCCGAGGCGACCTTGAACCGCCCCTGGCGCACCCCGTCGGCCACGATCTCCCTGAACCCGCCCTCGTAGCAGGCCCGCCGGTCGAGCACGCCGGCGCGGTGCGGCTCCTCGAGGCTGCGGATCTCGCGGGTGCCGACGAACGCCTCCAGCCGGTGCCGGGCGTGGAAGCGCACGTGCGCCTCGGTGGCGCGGCGCAGCCGTTCGGCGACGTCGTCGCAGCCGGAGACGGCGGCCCGGTGCCCGGCGAGCAGCGCGTCCATCGTGGCGATCATGATCTCGGCGAGCAGCTCCTGCTTGGAGCCGACGTGCTTGTACAGGCTCGGCCCGCGGATGCCGAGGGCGGCCCCGATGTCGGCCATGGTCGTCGCCTGATACCCGCGCTCGGCGAACAGCGCCAGCGCCGCCGCCCTGATGTCCACGGCCCGCCCCGTCATGCCACACAGGCTAATGGCTGATAGCCGGTCTTGACCAGCGCCGCCGTTCCCGCCCAAGATGGGGCTAATGGTCATTAGCCTAGGGAGGGGTTCCGGTGGCGGTCGATCTGTCGCACGTGCCGCACGTGGTGGAGCTGGCCGAGCGGACGGCGGCGTTCGTGCGCGAGGTGGTGGTGCCGGAGGAGGAGCGCCACGACGGCGTGGCGGCGCGCGGCGGCGAGGCCATGCGCGTCCGGCTGCAGGCCGCCGCGAAGCAGGCCGGGGTGTTCGCGCCGCACGTGGCGGCCGAGTACGGCGGGCAGGCCCTCGACATGCGCGGGCGGGCGGCGGTCTTCGAGGAGGCCGGCTGGTCGCTGTTCGGGCCGCTCGCGCTGAACGTCGCCGCGCCCGACGAGGGCAACATGCATCTGCTGGAGTTCGTGGCGAGCCGGGCGCAGAAGGAGCGCTACCTGCGCCCGCTGGCCCTGGGCGAGATCCGCTCCTGCTTCGCCATGACCGAGCCCGCCCCGGGCGCCGGCTCCGACCCGGCCGCGCTGAGCACCCGGGCGGTCCGCGTGCCGGGCGGCTGGCGGATCGACGGCCGCAAGTGGTTCATCACCGGCGCCGACGGCGCGGCGTTCGCCATCTGCATGGCCCGCACGTCCGGCGAGCCGGGCGATCGGGGCGGCGCGACCATGTTCCTGGTGGACGCGGACAACCCCGGCATGAAGATCGTCCGGCACCTCGACACCCTCGACGAGAGCCTGTACGGCGGGCACTGCGAGGTGGACTTCGACGGGTGCGTGGTGCCGGACGAGGCCGTGCTCGGCGAGGTGGACCAGGGCTACGACTACGCCCAGGTGCGGCTGGGCCCGGCCCGGATGACGCACTGCATGCGCTGGCTCGGCATCGCGCGGCGCGCCCAGGAGATCGCGCTCGTCCGGGCGTCGGAGCGGCGGCTCTTCGGCTCGCGGCTGGGCGACCTCGGCATGGTGCAGGGCATGATCGCCGACTCCGAGATCGACATGGCGGCGGCCAGGGCGCTGACGTTGCAGGCGTGCTGGGAGCTGGACAAAGGGCACAGCGCCAGCCAGTCCACCTCGATCGCCAAGGCGTTCACGGCGGAGGCGGTCTGGCGGGTGGTGGACCGGGCGCTGCAGATCTGCGGGGCGCTCGGCGTCTCGGGCGACGTGCTGCTCAGCCGGTTCCTGCGGGAGGTGCGGCCGTTCCGCGTCTACGACGGCCCGACCGAGACCCACCGCTGGGCCATCGCCCGCCGCGCCCTGCGCACGGCGACCCGGTGACCGGCTACCCGCCCGACCCTCACCCAGCGCACGCCGACACGACGACCGGCCACCTGCCCGGCCATCGCCCAGCGCACGCCGACACGACGACCGGCCACCTGCCCGATCCTCACCCGGCGCACGCCGACACGACGACCGGCCACCTGCCCGATCCTCACCCGGCGCACGCCGACACGACGACCGGCCGCCTGCCCGATCCTCACCCGGCGCACGCCGACGCCGCGACCGGCCATTTGCCTGACGCTGCGGTGAGCGGCTCCCCGGCCGGTCATCCCGTGGCGCGCGAGGCCGCAGAGGCCGCTTCCTCGCCCGAGCGTCCCCCGGCGCGCGAGCCCGCGATGGCCGCCTCTCCGCCTGGGCTGGATCTGGGCGCGCTGACGCGGTATCTCGCCGCGCACGTCCCCGAGGTGGCCGGGCCGATCACGGCCGAGCTGCTGCCCGGCGGGCGTTCCAACCTCACCTACCGGCTGAGCGACGGCCACCGGGCGTGGGTGCTGCGCCGCCCGCCGCTGGGCGGCCTCACGCCGTCCGCGCACGACGTGGCCCGCGAGTACCGGGTGGTCGCCGCCCTGCACGGCACGGGCGTCCCGGTCGCCCGCCCGGTCGCGCTGTGCGCGGACGCCTCGGTGCTGGGTTGTGCGTTCTCCCTGGTGGAGTACGTCCCCGGCGTCGTGGTGCGCAGCCGCGAGGACCTCGGCCGCTACTCCGGCGCGGAGGCGGCCCGCTGCGCCCACGCGCTGATCGACGTGCTGGCCGCGCTGCACGCCGTGCCGTACGAGGAGGTGGGGCTGGCGGGTTTCGGCCGTCCGGACGGGTTCCTGGCCAGGCAGGTCGCCCGCTGGTCGGACCAGTGGCGCCGGGTGGCCACCCGGGAGCTGCCCGACGTCGAGACCCTGGCGGCCCGGCTCGCCGACCTGGTTCCCGCGACCGGCGCGGGCTCGGGTGCGGGCGGAAGTGCGGGCGGGCGTGCGGGTGCGGGCGGAAGTGCGGGGGCGGGCGGGCGTGCGGGTGCGGGCAGGGGCGCGGGCAGGGGCGGGGGCGCGGGCAGGGGCGGGGGCGGGGGCGCGGGCGCGGTGGTGCACGGCGACTTCCGCCTCGACAACGCCATCCTGGCCGTGGACGACCCCGGCACGGTGCGGGCGCTGGTCGACTGGGAGATGGCCACGCTCGGCGACCCGCTGGCCGACCTGGGCCTGCACCTGGTCTACCGCGATCCGGCGTTCGAGCCCGTGCTCGGCGGTTCGGCCGCCTCCACCAGCGAGCGCCTGCCGTCCGTCGCGGACCTGGCCGAGCGTTACGCCCGCGCGTCGGGACGCGACCTGGGCCGGCTCGACTTCTACCTCGCCCTCGGCTACTTCAAGATCGCCGTGATCGCCGAGGGCATCCACGCCCGCCACCTCAAGGGCATGACCGTGGGAGAGGGCTTCGGCACGGTCGGGGCGGCCGTCCCGAGCCTGGCCGCCGCCGGGCTGCGGGCGCTCGTCAGTTCTTGATGCCGGTGAGCGTGACCCCCTCGATGAAGTAGCGCTGCAGGAAGAAGAACAGGACGATGATCGGGGCGATGACGGCGGCGGAGGCGGCCATCAGGTAGCCCCACTGGGTGAGGTAGACGCTCTGGAAGGAGGCCAGGCCGAGGGAGAGCGTGTACTTGCGCTCGTCGTTGAGGTAGAGCAGCGGCCCGAGGAAGTCGTTCCAGGTGCCGATGAACGTGAAGATCGTGACCACCACGACGGCGGGCTTCGACAACGGCATGACGATCGTCCAGAACACCCGCCACGGGGACGCGCCGTCGATGTAGGCGGCCTCGTCCAGCTCGAACGGGATCGTCAGGAAGAACTGCCGCAGCAGGAACACGTTGAACACCCCGCCGCCCGCCCCGGCGAACCAGCTCGGCACGGTCAGCGGGACGAACGTGTCCAGCGCGCCGAGTTCCTGCCACATGACGAAGGTGGGGATCAGCGTCACCGCGTACGGCAGCATGACGGCGCTGAGCAGCACGGCGAAGGTGAGGTTCCGGCCGCGCCAGCGCAGGCGGGAGAAGCTGAAGGCGGCCACCGAGCAGGTGAGCACGGTGCCCAGCACGCTGATCACCGCGATGATCACGGTGTTGACGAAGTACAGCCAGAACGGCTGCGCGGTGAGCGCCTCGGTGAAGTTCGACCACTGGAACGGCGAGGGGATCCACTCGGGTGGCGCGACGAACATCTGCGCGTCCTGCATGAGCGCGCTGCGCACCAGCCACACGAACGGCAGCAGCGTCGGCACCGCCCCGGCGGCCAGCGCCAGGTAGAGCAGGGCCTTGCCGTACCTGCGGGGCTTGCGCGGGCCGGCCGCGGGCGGCGCCTTCGCCGCGCGCGGCGGCGCCTGCACGGCCGTCATCGGGCGCCCGCCATCTCGTAGTAGACCCACCGCCGCGCGTTCCTGAACAGCAGGAACGTGATCACCACGATGATCATGAACAGGACCCAGGCGAGCGCGCTCGCGTACCCCATCTCGCTCTCCCTGAACGCCACCCGGAACAGGTAGTACACGTAGAAGAGCGTGGCGTTGTCCGGCCCGCCCTCGGTCATCACGTACGCCTGGTTGAACACCTGGAACGTGCCGACCACGCCCACCACCAGGTTGTAGAAGATGGTCGGCGTCATCATCGGCAGCGTCACGTGCCAGAAGCGCCGCCACGCGCCGCCGCCGTCGATGGAGACCGCCTCGTACAGGTGCCGGGGCACGCCCTGCAACCCCGCCAGGAAGATCACCATGGTGTTGCCGAAGCCCCAGGTGCTCATGACGATCAGCGACGGGATGGCCGTCGAATCGTCATAGATCCACTGCCCGGCCGGCAGCCCGGCCTGGCGCAGCAGCGAGTTGAGCAGCCCGAAGTCGGGGTTGAAGATCCAGATCCAGAGCACCACGTTCGCGATGGCCGGCACCAGCGTCGGCAGGTAGAAGACGGTGCGCCAGACCGGCAGGCCGCGCACCCGCTGGTTGAGCAGCATGGCCACCGCGAACGACACGATCAGCACCAGCGGGACGGCCCCGAGCGTGTAGTAGGTGGTGGCGCTCAGCGACGTCCAGAACAGCTCGTCGCGGGCCAGCTCGGCGTAGTTGCCGAGCCCGGCGAACGCCGGCGTGCCGCCCACCTGCCAGTCCGTCAGGCTGAACACGAACGAGGCCAGCATCGGCCCCGCCGTGAAGATCACGAATCCGAGGATGGCCGGGAGCGCCATGAGCACGCCCCAGCGCCGCTCCATGCGGCGCTGCCCCGACAGGCCGGTCCCGTCGCGAGCCACCTCACGGCTCCTGGGTGTGCTGCCACCCCTGCAGCATGCCGGTGATCTTGGGGGTGACCGCCTTGAGGACATCGGCGGCGGGCCGCTCGCCCGACTCCAGCTCCTGCAGGGCAGGGGTGAGGACGTCGCTGGAGATGGCCGACAGGTTCTTGACCCGGTTGCGCAGGTCGGGCACGCCGTGGTCGCGGGCGTAGTCCACGACCGCCGTGCGGAACTCGGGCGGGTGGCCGTCGTTCCCGGTCCAGGAGTCGATGGCCGCCTGGTCCTCGTAGTACTTCTTCTCCTGCGGCATCCACAGCCCCTGCTCGTACAGGTCCACATAGCGGGGGTCGATGTGGAAGGCGAACAGCTCCACCGCCTCCTCCACGTGCCCGGTCGCGGCGAACACCGAGGAGGCGCCCGCGACCTGCGAGGTGGTGAACGGCTCCGCGTACTTCGGCAGCACGCCGATGCCGTAGTCGACCTTGCTCTCGTTCATGTCGAGCAGCGACCAGTGGCCGTCCACCACCATCGCCACCCGCTTGGTCTTGAGCAGGATGTTGGTGCCCGGCACGTCGTCGCCGGTCGCGGCGAGCTGGCCGGGGCCGGGGGCCACGCGGTGCTTGTGGATGAGGTCCTGGAGGTTCTGGAACACCTGGATGGACTCGGGGCTGTCCAGCAGGCACTTCCTGCCGGCCTCGTCGGCGAAGTCGGCGCCGTTGCTGCGCAGGAAGCCGTACCAGGCGGCGGCGTAGGTGAGGCTGATCGAGATGCCGAACTGGCGGACCTGCCCGGGGTCGAAGCCCGGCTCGTCCGGGTGCCTGCCGTTCTGGTCCACGGTCAGCTTGTACGCGTTCTCCACGAGCTGGTCCCACGACCAGGCGGAGGCGGCCACGGCCGGTGGCGCGGCCAGGCCGGCGGCGGCGATCGCGGACTTGCTGTACCACAGCAGCTCGATCTCGTTGGCGGTGGAGACGCCGTGCAGCTTGTCCTGGCCGTACCAGAGGTAGGCGTCGGGCAGGTAGCCGGCGAGCTGCGGATACTTTTGCAGGTACGGGAAGAGGTTGACCAGGTTGCCCTGCTCCGCCAGCCGGAACGACATCGACATCGGCACGTAGCCCACGTCGGGTGTCTTCCCGCCGGCCACGAGGCTGTTGAGCTTGACGTCGTACTCGTCGGGGGTGAAGACCGGTTTCACCTTGATGCCGGGGTTCTGCTGCTCGAAGGCCTTGAGCATCTTCTCGACGGCGGCCTTCTCGAACGTCGAACCCCAGTACATGAACTGCAGCTCGGTGGCGCCGGCGGCCCCGCCGCCGCCCGAGCCGCAGGCCGCCGTGCCGGCCGCGCCCAGCGCGGCGAGGGCGCCCATCCTTAACAGATCTCTTCTCTTCATGGGGGGTGTGTCCTTCAGGTGAGGGGCATCCAGACCCGCATCGGGCCGCCGTCGCGGTTGTCCCACTGGTGGTAGGGGACGGCGGTGGCGGTCGCGCGTCCGGCGGGGATTTCGCCGGCGCCGGTGGTGTAGGGCAGCCCGTGCGGCGGCGCGGGCGGCAGGCGGACGGCGTCGGCCTCGATGAGCACGGTCCTGCCGATGCCGGGCAGGTCGCGCTCGACGGTGCGCAGGGCGGCGCCGGGGGCGAGGGCCAGGTCGCCGAGGTCGGTGTCCTGGTCGACCTGCTCGAAGCAGTAGACGAGGGGGCCGCGTTCGACGGCCGCGCAGCCGCGCAGGGCGTCGATCCTGCGATGCGGGCGGACGAGGCGGGGCGTCAGGTCGAGGTCGAGGGTGAAGGTGTCGCCCGCCTGCCACTCGCGCCGGATGGCGGCGTAACCGTCCGGGCCGGGGGCCGGGGTGGTGGTGGTGCTCCAGGCGGGCACGCGGAGCCGGAGCGTCCACTCGCCGCCCGGCGCGGACCGGACGGTGAGGCGCACCCGCCCGTCCCACGGGTAGCCGGTCTCGACGTCGAGGGTGACGCCGCCGGCGCGGATGACGCCGGGCGCGTACTGGTGCACCGAGACGCCGTCGTCGCCGGTGGTGGCGACGTAGTGGCCGAGCGAGGAGACCAGCCGCATGATGTTCGGCGGGCAGCACGCGCAGGCGAACCACTCCCGCCGCCTGCCGAGGTAGGAGTCCTCGAACAGGTCGGCGCGGCGCTGCAGCGGGTTGACGTAGAAGAAGCGGGTGCCGTTGGCGCTGGTGGAGGCGGCGAAGGCGTTGTGGAGGGTGCGCTCGATCAGGTCGGCGTAGCGGCCGTGCCCGGTGGCCAGCAGCAGCCGCCAGTTCCAGTGCACGGAGGCGATGGCCGCGCAGCTCTCGTTGTAGGCGCGGTCGGGCGGCAGCTCGTACCGCTCGCCGAACGCCTCGCCGTCGTGGCGGGAGCCGTGGCCGCCGGTGATGGCGGTCTTGCTGGCGACCAGGTCCTCCCAGCGGCGCACGGAGGAGGCCAGCAGCTCCGCGTCGCCGGTCTCGACGGCGACGTCCACGACGCCCGACTCCAGGTAGAGCTGGCGCACGGCGTGCCCGACGGCGGTGGGGGCCTCGCGGACGGGCAGGTGGTCCTGGGCGTACAGGGGGCCCATGCCGGTGTTCTTGATCAGGCCCTTGCCGCGGTTGTCGATGAGCTTGCGGGCCAGCTCCAGGTAGCTCCGCTCCCCCGTGAGCCGGTACAGCTCGACCAGGGCCGTCTCGATCTCGGCGTGCCCGTCGATGCCGTCGTCGCCGTCCACGAGGAAGCGCCGGACGAGCAGGTCGGCGAAGCGGCGGGCGACGGCGAGCAGGTCGTCGCCGAGCCCGGCTCTGGACGCTGCCACGGCCGCCTGGATCAGGTGGCCGGCGCAGTACATCTCGTGGCTGTACTCCAGCTCGGTGAAGATCTTGTCCGGTTTGACGACCTGGTAGTGGGAGTTCAGGTAGCCGTCGGGGCGCTGGGCGCGGGCCAGCAGCGCGGCCGACTCCGCGACGAACGCGCGGTAGGTCGCGTCGTGCTCGTCGTCCGGGTGCCTGCAGTGCTCCCAGGCGACGGCCTCCAGTTGTTTGTACAGGTCGGAGTCCTGGAACCGGTAGCCCTGGAAGGCGCCTTCCGCCTCCCCCGCCGCCAGCCTCAGGTTGGGCGCCGCGCCGGACCTCTCCATCTGTTCGAGGCCGAGCGGGATGCTCGCCTGCCGGTTGATCTGCTGCCAGCGGCCGAAGGGGCCCGCGTGGATCTCGACGTCGTCGATGCTCAGCGGCCGAAGGGCCGCGGTGGAGGGCGCCAGCGGGCCGCGGACGCGGCCCGTGAGGTCAGACATCGTGCTCCCTGTCCGAGGCAAACGGTTGCCCTCCCTTGCTCCCGCACCGCGCCGTGGATTGCAACCTGCACTGCCCGAAAACCTTTTCTTCGTTATCGGAACGTTGCATTGCTGCAAGCGGAGCAGAGCGCCCTTGACAGACGGCTACGGATGGGTTGTGCTTCCGAAAACCTTTTAGATCTTTCGCAATCCCCGCCCTCGCGGCGGGTGCCCGCACCCCCTGGCGAAAGGTTTCCGCCATGAGACGACCGGCCGTCGCCGCCGTCCTCCTCCTCGCGTCCCTCGTCGCGTCGCTCTTCACCGGCCCCGCCGGGCCCGCCCACGCGGCCGGTCCCGCGCAGCTCGTCGACCTGTTCGGCAGGACCGTCAACTCCTACGGCGTCAAGCTCGTGGACTGGCAGGGCTACCTGGCCAACCCGTACGTCGAGCTCACCGTCAGGCCGCCGGCCGACATGCGCTTCCCGCTCACGATCGACCTGAAGGCCGAGGGCACGTCCAGGCTGATGATGGACCTGCCCAGCCAGCTCACCGCCACCGGCGCCACCAAGACCCTGACCTTCGCGAGCGCCTCGGAGCAGAAGGTCTTCCGCCTGGCCATCCACTCCAGGCGCGGGCCCGGCGCCGACGAGCAGCACACGCTGCGGCTGTCCATCAGGGACGCGGGCGGGGCCACGTACCAGCACTCCCTGCCCATCCACGTGCAGCAGGACGAGAAGAGCGCGCTCCAGCCCACCATCCCGATCGCCTTCGACTACCGCTACGACACCATCACCGGCTACTTCTCCGACACCGGCGTGCGCACGGCGGCCGAGGAGGCGGTCAAGGACTGGTTCCGCTTCTTCGACCTGCAGCCGTTCGACACCGTGGCGGCCGGCGCCGAGCCCAACCACCTGCCCGGCAACGACTGGCAGAACACCGTCAACGTCACCAACAACGCCGCCTACAACGGCATGTACGTCTTCTTCCGCGGCATCCAGACCCCGTACTCGACCGGCTACCCCGCAAGCAACGGCCGCTACAGCACGCGCGGCGGCCAGCAGGTGCCCGGCCCGCTGCACCGCTCGACCGCGATGATCCTCGAGTACGACGAGGCGAACAAGCAGCTCTTCACGTCCCTCGCCGACAAGGACTGGTACCGGACCGAGATCCAGGGCTCCGTGCTCGACGTGCACGGCCTGGTCATGCACGAGTATGGCCACGCCGTCGCCTTCCACAGCGACTGGGCCGGGATGCGCTCCTACGTGGCGGGCGGCGGCAACGACCCCGACGTGGTCGCCTACCAGGGCCGTGCCGTCCCGCTCGACAGCAGCTACCACATCCCCGGCGACCAGCCCAACTGGGACCGCCTCAGCGGGCAGAGCGGCGGCTGGACCCACCTGTTCCCCACCCGCCGCTGGATGCTCACCAAGCTGGCGCTCCTGGTGGCCGAGAACGCCGGGTGGAAGCTCAACCGCAACCTCACCCCGTTCCTGCCGCCGTCCATCACCACCACCTCACTCCCCCAGGCGACGCCGGGCGCCGCCTACCAGCACACGCTGGCGGCCCGGGGCGGGGTGCCGTTCTACGACTGGCAGGTGACCGGCGGCTCACTGCCCGCCGGGCTCACCCTCGACCGCTTCACCGGCGCCATCACCGGCACCCCGGCGGCGGCCGGCACGTCAACCTTCACCGTGCAGCTCCGCGACTACGACCGGCTCAGCACCCCCGTGACCCGGTCCTTCACCCTCACCGTCGGCGGCGCGCCCGCCGCGAACCTCGCCCTGAGCGCCACTCCTTCGGCCTCCTACACCTCGCCCTGGGAGAGCGTCGCGGCACTCAACGACGGCATCGACCCGCCCTCCTCGAACGACACCGTCAACCGGAGGTGGGGGACGTGGCCGCAGACGGGGACGCAGTGGGCCGAGCTGAGCTGGGCTTCCGCGCAACCGTTGCGGGCGGCCGAGGTGTACTTCTTCGATGACAACGGAGGGGTGCGGGTGCCTGCCTCGTGGCGGCTGCAGTACTGGAACGGGAGTGCCTACGTCGATGTGCCCGGGACCTATCCGACAGCGGTCAACGGCTACAACCGGGTGACGTTCGGGGCGGTGAGCACCAGCCGGCTCCGGGTGGTGCTGCAGAGCGGGGCCGGGTCGGTCGGGCTGCTGGAGGTCAAGGCCTACGGCTGAGCCCGCGAGGGGCGGCCGACCGCCTCCCCCTCAGACCTCACCGGCGGTCGCGGGAGGCGGCAGCGGGATGGCCGGGAACGGGTTGTCGGGCAGGAGGATGATCCGCCGCGCCTGCTTCGGCTGCCCCGCCGCATCCAGGTGAAGCAGGGCCGCGCCGATGCCGGCCGCCCCCACCATGTACCCGGTGTCGGCCGTGACCTCACCGGGCCGCAGCCGCCGGTAGGCCTGGTACCAGCGATAACCCTGCCCGTTGGGGTCGGTGGCGCGGCCGATGAGGTCGGCGGCGAGCGTCCGCGCGTACTCCAGGTGCGATGAGTCCCCGGTCGCCGCCCACAGCCCGACGAACAACTCGATCACACCCGCCGCGCCACAACACTGGCAGGCGACGTTCCAATACCCCTCGGTACGCCGCCGCGGCGCCCCGCTGCGCACGATGCCGCGCGCCAGCCGCTCCACCCACTCCAGGTCGCCGGCGTCGCCCGTCACCCGGTGCAGCTCGTAGAACATCCGCGCCACGCCCGCCGACCCGGAGCAGAACCCGAGGTAGTGCAGGCTGCGCGCGTGCGGCACGTGGTGCGGGACGACCGCGCACGCGCCGGTCACGACGCTGACCTCACGGACGAAGGCCGCGCCACTGCGGGCCGCGTTCAGGAACTGCTTGTCGCCCGTCACCCCGTACAGGCGGGCGAGCAGGAACGCGGTGCCGGCCGTACCGGCCAGGAAGCCGGGGGTGACGGCGTCCACGGGCAGGTCGGCGCAGTCGCCGAAGCGGTGGCCCGGCACGGGGAGCTGGGCGATGCGCCGGCCCGCCTCCACCGCCGCCTCCTCGTACGCCGGCGTGCCGAGATGGGTGGCGGCCCGCAGCAGCCCCAGGATGATCCCGCCCTCGCCGCGCTGCGCCGGGTCGCGCGACCAGGTCACCCCGTCGCCGCCGCCGCGGCCCCGCTGGACGATGAAGTCGGCGATGGCCGCCGCCTCCGACTCGAACTCGGGCTCGCCGAGTGTCCAGCCCGCCTCCATGAGGGCGACCATCACGCCGGTCAGCCCGTGGTAGAGGGACAGGTCGTCCTGCTCGCGCCAGGTGGTGGCCAGCCGGCGGGCTCCCGCTCTGGCGTCCTCCAGGTACGCCTCGTGCCCGGTGGCGGCGGCCAGCTCCAGGAAGAACAGCACGACTCCGGCCGCGCCCGAGTACAGCGACCAGGGCTCGGCGGTGACCGCCGACGCGCCGCGGATGTCGGGGTTCGCCTGCCAGCGCCGTCCGTGCTCGTCGTCGGTCGCGGCCGATCGGATCCACCGGCCGGCCAGGATGGCGGCGGTCAGCGGGGAGTCGGCACGTGCGCTCGACGCGCGCATCTCGTCCAGGCTCATGCTGTTATTTTCCCATACGGTTGGTAGGAATACTCGGAATCTTGGAAAATCGACCCACTGGAAACCGCCCTTCCATTATGGCGGCACCACACGGCACCACACGGCAACACGGCATCGCCGGTCACGCCGCACCCGTCCCATGGTCAGGCGCCGGCGGTCACGCCGAGGGCGCCCAGCAGCTCGGCCCGGGCGGCGGCGGGGTCGGAGCCGGCGTCGAGCCGCAGCTCGGCGGCGATCCGGCCGTGATCGAGCACGAGCACGCGGGCGGCCAGCGCGATGGCCTCGTCCACGTCGTGGGTCACCAGCAGCACGGCGGGGCGGTGCTGCTCGAACAACCGGCGCAGCAGGGCGTGCATCTTCAACCGGGTCAGCGCGTCGAGCGCGCCGAACGGCTCGTCGGCCAGCAGCAGGCGCGGCTCGCGTACCAGAGACCTGGCCAGCGCGACGCGCTGCTGCTCGCCGCCGGACAGCTCGTTCGGCCACGCCCGCTCCCGCCCCTCCAGCCCCACCTCGGCGAGACTGTCGCGGCCGCGCTGCTCCGCGCCCGTCAGGCCGAGCACGACGTTGGGCAGGACGCGCTGCCAGGGCAGCAACCGGGCGTCCTGGAAGACCACCGACACCTCGGCGGGGACCTGGAGCTCCCCCTCTCCTTCGACGTCCGCGTCCAGCCCGGCCAGCGCCCGCAGCAGCGTGCTCTTGCCGGACCCGCTCCTGCCGAGCAGGGCCACGAACTCTCCGGGTGCCAGCTCCAGGTCCAGGTCGTCGAGCACCTTGCGGTCGCCGTACCTGCGGGTCAGGCCCTTGACCCTGATCAGCTCGCCAGTGTGCGCCGCCACGACAGCGCCCTCCTTTCCACGAGGCGGACGGCGGCGTCGGAGAACAGGCCGAGCAGCCCGTACAGGACGATGCCGACCAGGATGACGTCGGTCTGCCCGTACGTGCGGGCCAGGTCCATCATGTAGCCGATGCCGCTGGTCGAGTTGATCAGCTCGGCCACCACCAGGAACAGCCACGCCGTCGTGACCGCGAACCGCAGCCCGAGCAGGAACCCGGGCAGCGCTCCCGGCAGCACGACCTTCCTGATGAACGCGCCCCGCCCCAGATCGACGGTCTCGGCCAGCTCCACGTAGCGGCTGTCGATGCCGCGCAGGCCGTTGTGCGTGTGGATGTAGATCGGCACCAGCACGCCGACGGCGATTACGGTGATCTTCATGCCCTCGCCGATGCCCAGCCAGAGGATGAGCAGCGGCATGATCGCCAGCGACGGGATGGCGCGCTTGATCTGCACAGGGCCGTCGATGACGGCCTCGCCCCAGCGGCTCAGCCCGGACACCAGCGCCAGCACCGTGCCGAGCGGCACACCGATCGCCAGCCCCGACGCGACCCTGCCTACCGAGGTGAGCAGGTTGTCCTGGAGCCGTCCCGACTCGGTCAGGTCGGCGGCGGTGGTGATGACGGTCCAGGGGGCGGACAGGAAGCGGGGGTCGAGCCAGCCGGTGGCCGAGGCGATCGTCCAGAGGGCCAGGAGGAGGGACGGGCCCAGCAGGAAGCCCAGCTTGATCGGGCGGCCTGGTCTGAGGCGGCGGCGGGGTTGTGCGCGGGTGGTGGGGGTGGACGTGGGGGGCGAGGTGAGCAGCGTCATCGGGGGGCTCCCTGGGATCCGGTGGCCGTGAGCCGGACTTGGTACGCGCCGCCCGCCGACCGGCCTTCGATCGCGTCCGATGACCGACCGGCACCCGCGAGACCTGCCTGGGGCGCCGCGCCCGCCGACCGACCCGCAACCGTGTTCGCGGACGGGGCCTGGGGGGCCGCGTCGGTGGATTCGCCCTGCGTCACGTCTCCTGAGCCGCCCGCGGCCCCGGCCCCCGACCGGCCCTCGACCGCCTGCGCGCCGACCGCCTCGTAACGCAGGTCGTACAAATCCTCGGCCCTGAGCGGCGGGTTGCCGGTCTCGGCGGCCAGGATGTCGATGGTCTCCTGGTGCCGCCGGATGGCGTCCGCCCAGTCGGCCGGGATGTCGGGCTCGCCCGCCTGCTTGACGAGATACTCCCCGTCAGCGGCGGTCAGGCCCTGGTCCTTGACGTAGTAGCCCTCGATCCACTCCTTGGGATGCTCGTAGACCCAGCGGGCGGCCTTGGCCCAGGCGGCGACGTACTCGCGGATGGCGGCGGCCTTGGCCGGGTCCCGCAGCGTGGTGGTGCGGACGTAGAGATGGCCGGGGTCGTCGCGGATGCCGTGCGCGATCGTCGTGGCGCCGTCGCGGCCGAACTTGGTGAGGTACCGCTTGATGTTGACGCCGCCGATGGGGGCCACGTCCACCTGCTTGGAGGCCAGCGCGTTCGGGTAGACGTCGCCGGTGCTCGGCAGCTCGACCAGGGTGACGTCGTCCTTGGTGAGGCCGGCCTTCTTGAGCGCCTTGAGTACCAGCGCGCCCTGGGCCTGGCCCGGGCTGTAGGCGATCTTCTTGCCGCGCAGGTCGGCCAGGGCCCGCACGCTGACGCCGGGGGCGACGCCGAGTTCGTACGTGGGGTGGGCGAGCGGGTCCTGGCGGAACTTGGAGGCGACGATCTTGGCGGGCAGGTCGGTCCAGACGGCGTGGATCGGCGGGATCTCCGCGACGGCGCCGACGTCCAGCGCGTCGGCCCTGAACGCCTCGCTCGTCTGCGGGCCGCCGCTGAGGTTGGCCCACTCGATGTCGAACGAGAACTTGCCGATCTCGCCGGACAGCTGGAGCGCCACCTTGGTCGGCGGGTCTCCGACGATCAGCTTGGTGCCCTTGGGCACGGTGGTGGGCAGCGGCGCGTCCGCCGCCAGCGCCGGCGCGCCCGTCTCCGATCCCTCCGGCGACGCGCAGGCGGCCAGCGGGACGAGCAGGAGGAGCGCGGCGAGCACCGAGCGGGGACGCAGGGTGGGGCGGGGGGCCTGGCTCATGGCCTTGACGGTACGGACCCATCGCCGTGAAGTCAACTTTTCCTACCTGCTTTTAGGGTATTTGCTGGACGCGTAGGCTGTGGCGGTGATCAACGTGGTGGAGTGGACACGGCTGGAGCCTTGGCGGGTGGCCCGCGTCCGCACCGATGGGGGCGAGACGGTGATCGTCAAGTGGTCGGGGCCGCACGCCGCGCGTACGCACAGCGAGGAGTGGCGGCTGCGGACGGAGGTGGCCGCGCTCCGGTTCCTGGCGGAGGACCTGGGGGTGCGGGTGGCGCCACGGGTGCTGACCACCTCTCACATTCCGGCCGAGAAGTTGAAGGCGCGGGCCACCTCCTTCGTGCCGGCCGCGGAGCTGGAGGCGTCCGCGGTCCTGGCCGAGGGCTTGGGCGCTGGGCACGTCGTGCTGGAGGACCTCGCACCCCGCACCCCGCTCGACGGCCTGCTGCGCCGCGACGGCGCCGAGGCCCACGCGGCGCGCCTCACCGCGTTCGCCCACGCCCGGGGCGAGCTGGGCGCGATCACGGCGGGACACGCGAGCCTGTACTATCGGCGGCGCAGCACCCTCGGCCCCGTCGACCCCACCGCCGACCTGCTCGGCCACGTCGGCCGGCTGCGAGCGTCGGGGACGCCCCAGACCGACGCGCTGGAGGTGCCCGCCAGGGGCGGGGTGGCGCGGGAGCTGGAGGCGGCGCTGGACGAACTGGCCGATCCGGGGCCGTTCCTGGTGTTCAGCAACGGAGATCCGGACACCAACAACGTCCTGGTACGCGAGAGCGGCCCGCCCGACCCGAGGCTGATCGACTTCGAGTTCGCCGGGTACAGGCACGCGCTGCACGACGCGGCGTACCTGCACGTGCCGGGGCCGGCGTGGATGTGGGCGGCGTTGCCGGATTCAGGGGACGTCTACCGGCGTGCGCTGGCCGCCGGGGTTCCCGAGGCCGAGGACGAGCGGCGTTACGGGCGCGGGCTGGTGGCGGCGTGCGTGGCGTACGCGCTGAGCCGCCTGACGCGGCTGCCCGTCCTGGACGCCCGCCCGGCCGGGGACGACAGCCGGGCTCAGCTCGTGGCGACGATGGAGGCCACGGCCCGCACCGCCGACACCCGCCGGGCGCTGCCCCACCTGGCCGGATGGTGCCGCCACCTGGCCGCCGCCCTGCGCCGCCGCTGGCCGGACGCGGACATCGACGTCGCGACGCTGAGCCCGTACACACCGCGAGGCCGCTGACCCGAACCGCGCCCCGCACCCCGCCGACCGGGCCTCCCGCCCCGCACCCCGCGACGGTCCGACCGGCCTCACGCCCGGATCGGGACGGCGACCCGAACGCCACCGCCCCGACCCTCAGGGCCCTCTCCCCCGACCCTCAGGGCCCTCTTCTCTTCCTCTGCCCCTCAGGGCTTTCTCCCTCTGCCCCTCAGGGCTCTCTTCCCTTGAGCAGGCCTCGCCCCAAGCCACCCATCAGCTCGTGTTCCCCTCCGCCGACGAGCAGCGGTGCAGCACAGTGGCCCGCTTCGTGGAAGCGCCGCTCAGCCGCACGAACGGCTGCACGGTGGTCGTCCCCGCCCCGACGCTGATCAGCGCGAACGTCGACCGGGCCTCGAAGAACTCCTGATGGTTGGCGAAGTTGGCCGGCCCGAACGTCCCCTCGAACGGCGCCGACCCGTTGACCGCCCAGCCGAGCCGCAGCTCGGCCCCGGCGTCCACGCCGACGTCGGCGGTGACGTCGGCCTTGATGAGCTGCGACGACGTCACGGTGACGGTGCGTGGCGGGGTGAGCGCCAGCCAGCCGAGCGCCGGTGTGACGCCGAACGACCCGGCCTGGCAGCCCGCCTGCGCCGCGGGCACGGCCCCGGCGGGCTGTACGGACGTGACCACCGCCGCGACCAGCGACACGGCGCCGAGCGCCGCCGCGCCCGCGATCCGGCCGCGCGACGACCTGGTGAGGTGTTCCATGAGTCTCCCCCTTGCCTGGGTGTGCTTCTCCGGCCGGCGCCGCCGGTCGACGCATTGTGTCCCCGAGTCGAGCGGAACGGCGCCTGCCCACCAGGCGTGACAATCGGTTCCGCCCTCTGGGACGCCCGTTCCAGGGCCGTGCCAAGGGGTGCGGATCGCGTACCGAACCAGATGAGAAGCCCCTAATGTCCCTCTCACGTGGCAGCCACGGCCGGCCGGGATGCTCATTCATGCCAGGGCGGACGACCCGCCCCGGTCAACTGACGAAAGGCACGACATGAAGGCGATCAAGCTGGCCGTCGCCGGCGCGCTCCTCGGCACGGTGCTCGGCGGCCTGGCCATGGCCACCCCCGCCGCCGCCGACTCGCGTGCCTGCGAGGGCACGATCCGGGCCGCGAGCGTTGACGACGTGCACGTCCCCAAGGGCGCCGCCTGCACCCTCCTTGGCACCCGCGTGGACGGCAACGTCAAGGTCGGCGGCGGGGGCACCCTGGTGGCGCGCGGTGTCCGGGTTGACGGCGACGTCCAGGCGGAGGGCGCCCGCGCGGTCTCGGTCACCGGCGGCTCGAAGGTGGGCGGCAACATCCAGGTGGAGGACAGCGGCTCCGTGACTGTGACCTCGTCCCGGATCGACGGTGACGTCCAGTTGGAGGACAACCGGCGGTATGTGCGTGTCAACGGCACCAAGGTGGACGGCAACATCCAGCTCAAGGACAACCGCAGGGGTCTGCAGGCGCACCGCAACAAGGTGGGCGGCAACCTGGAGTGCGAGGGCAACCGCTCGAAGGTGAGCGGCGGCGAGAACTCCGTGCGGGGCGACAAGGAAGGCCAGTGCCGCCGCTTCTGACCGCCTCCCCGCACTGGCCCCCGGGCCCGCGTTGACCCCCGCTTGCCCCGCAAACCCGCGTTGACCCCCGCTTGCCCCGCAAACCCGCGTTGACCCCCGCTTGCCCCGCAAACCCGCGTTGGCCCCCGCTGGCCCGGGTCGACACCCGCTGGCCCCCGCAGGCCCGGGTCGACACCCGCTTGCCCCCGCAGGCCCGGGTCGATACCCGCTTGCGCGCGCAGGCCCGGGTCGATACCCGCTTGCGCGCGCAGGCCCGGGTCGACACTCGCTTGCCCCCGCAGGCCCGCGTCGACCGCCGCTGGCCCGCGTTGACGCCCGCGCGCCCGCGTTGACTACCGCTGATTCGCGCTGACCCGCGCTCAGGCGTCGCCGCCGCACTCGACCAGCCCCGACTGGTACGCGGCGGCGACGGCCTGGGCGCGGTCGCGCAGCCCGAGTTTCATCAGCACGCGGGCGACGTGGGTCTTGACCGTGGCCTCACCGATCACCAGCTCACCGGCGATCTCGGCGTTCGACAGGCCGCGCGCGACCCACGACAGCACCTCACGCTCGCGCGGGGTGAGCGCCCGCATCTCCTCCGGCGTCAGGGCGCTCAGCACGGGCCGCGCGGCGAACTCCCTGAGCAGCATCCGCGTCACCGGCGGGGCCAGCCACGCGTCACCGGCGGCCAGCGCCCTGACGGCGTCGGCGAGGGTGGCGGGCGCGGCGTCCTTGAGCAGGAAGCCGGTGGCGCCGTTGCGGATCGCGGCGCCGACCGCCGCGTCGATGTTGTACGCCGTCAGGATGAGGACCCTGATCGGCTTGTCCGGGTCCTGCGACGACACGTCCTCGGTGATGAGCCTCGTGGCCTCCACCCCGTCCACGCCGGGCATGCGCACGTCCATCACGACGACGTCCGGCTGCAGCAGCCTGGCCTCCCGGACGGCCTCGCCGCCGTCGCCCGCCTCCGCGATGACCTTGATGTCGGGCTCGGCCTCCAGCAGCATCGCGAGGCCGGCCCGGAAGAGTGACTGGTCGTCGGCAAGAAGCACGCGAATCATCGCCACGCCCCCCTGTCTCTTTTCGGGGTCGATCATAAATGCTGACGCACCCCCGGCTCCATGGATTAAACGCAGCCCCGGAGCGCCCGGTTCCCACTACTCCGGAAAACGGATTTCCGCCCGGCAGGTAATCCCGCAGGGGGACGGCAGAAAGTCCGCTCCCCGGCTGACGACGCGACGTTCCAAACAGCGCAGCATCGAGACCGTAAATGCCATCGGGCACGAAAAGACAAGCGAGGAGGCTGCCATGACCACCGGATCGTTCCAACCGTACGACGTGCCGCCGGCCGTGCTCTCCGGCCGGTTCGAGGCCACCGTGGTGGACCCGGGCTCGGCCCCCACCGAGATCGTCAGGGCCGGTCAGCCGTGGCGGGTGGACCTGGAGTGGGAGATCACCGGACTGCTGGTGCCGTCGCTGGCCGGCACCTGGCACGTCCAGCTCGACATCGACCCCAGCGGGGGCGGGGTCGAGTCGCAGCACCCGGCGACGCCGGTCGCCAGGCCGCTGACCCCGGCCAACGGCCTCTACACCGAGCAGTTCGTCATGCAGAACGTGCTCGCCCCCGGCAACTACGAGCTGGTCGCGAACCTCACGTACACGGACGCGATCGGCGCGCCGTCCCCGCTGGGCGGCTTCGTGAAACTGGGCCGGGTCATGGTGCAGGGCTGATTCCCGCACCGCGTTCAAGGTAATTCCAGCGGAGGCGGCCGGAATCTTTCCGCCGCCTCCGCATTTCCGCTGATAAATGCTGCTTCACAGCCCACATCACCAGGTGTTCAATGTATGAGGCCCGTCCAGCGAAAAGATCTGTGGCCTCTTCGGACCGCCATCGAAAGATCGGAACGGAAAGGCCGTCCAGATCATGTGCGACAGTAATTGCAGGCCCATGGATCTCCGGGTCTCCATGCAGCTCAGAAAGGCCACCGATCGGGTGGCCGGCCATATCGCCGTCGGCGTCCTGGCCGATTCCGGCGTCGTGCTGGTGCCGGAACCGCCGGCGGAGCTGACCGACCCGGACCGGGAGATCGAGGCGCTGATCATCCCGAACCCGCCGACGGAGCACACGCTCATCGAGCGCATCGCGCCGAGCAGGATCGCCACCTTCGCGCTGGACCGGCGCGAGCGCGTCATCGTGGCCGTCGTCATGCTCGCCGAGCGGTCGCGTCACGCCGGTCAGATCCACCGCTACGACCCGCCGTCGATCGCTCGCGTGCTGGAGGAGGGCGGCGACTTCTGGGACGCGCTGGAGGTCACCGGGGCGATCGCCCGGGGGATCCGGACGATCCCGGACGAGCTGCTGCGGGAGGCCGACAGGCTGGAGCGGTTGCAGCGGCGGCTGAGGCCGTCCCACTACCTGTCCCACACCTACGAGTCGGTGGCCTGGGGCGTCTGCCCCTGGCTGCCGAAGTGCCCGAGCGGCAAGCACTGACACCTCCCGAAGGCGAGGCGATCCGATGTGAAGAGCCCGGCCGAACGCATCCGCGCGCTCCCCGTCCTTCTGCAGGACGCCTCGCTGGCAGTGGTGATCACCGTCGTCGACATCGAGCTCTTCTCGACGGCGGTGATCCCCGGACCCGCCATGGCCCTCTACGCGGCGTCCGGCGCGGCCATCCTGGCCTGGCGCCGCCGGGCGCCCGTAGCGGTGTTCGGGCTCACCTGGGTGCACAACCTCCTGCAGTTCCTCGTCTCCGACTACTCGCCGCTGCTGGGCCTGATGCTCGCGCTGTTCACGCTGGCCGCGCGCACCGTTCTCAGGGCCGCTCTCGTGGCGCTGGTCCTGGCCTACACGGCCAACGTCGCCGCCGTCCTGCGGGAGTTCCTCGCGCTTCCCGAGCAGAATCCGGTCCTGCTCGTCGTCATGCTGACCTACTACTTCATGTGGTTCACGGGAGCCTGGGGAACCGGCAGGTGGGCGCGCGTGAGCCGGCTGCGCATCGCCGAGCTGGACTTCCTGCGCCGCGCCGAGGCGTTCCAGGCGGTCATCGACGAGCGCATGCGCATCGCCCGCGAGCTGCACGACGTCGTCGCCCACTCCGTGACCATGATGCTGCTGCAGGCCGCCAACGCCCGCAAGCTGCTCGCCGGTGACCAGCCGCAGGCCGGCCGGATGCTGGCGCAGGTGGACGAGTTCGGCCAGGAGACGATGGAGCAGCTGCGCAACATGCTGGTCGTGCTGCGCGCCGACGGGACGGGCGACGAGGACGCGGGCGGGCTGGGCCTGGACGACGTCGCGACGCTCCTGGACGGGGTGCGCAGGGCCGGGCTCCCGGTCACCCTCGACGCCGGCGGGGACCTCGGCCGGCTCGACCCCGCCGTGGGGCTGGCCGCGTACCGGATCGTCCAAGAGGCGCTGACCAACGTGTCCAAGCACGCGGGCCCCGACGCGCACGCCCGCGTCGAGCTGTCGCGCGTCGGCGAGCGCCTGTGCGTGCAGGTGAGCAACGACGTCTCCGGGGCGGCGCGCGCCGGGGCGCGGCCGGCGCCGGGCGGGCACGGGCTGATCGGGCTGCGCGAGCGCGCCGCCGCCGTCGGCGGCACGCTGGAGTCCGGCCCCACCCCGTCAGGCGGTTTCCGCGTACGCGCGCTGCTCCCCCTCGCGCGGCAGCCCGCGATGCCCTCCTGACCTCCCGCCGCCGTCCCGGGTCCCCCTGTGGGTGTACGCGGAAGGTCCGTTCGGTGAAGGACGACGCGGCGGCAGCGGTCCCGCACCATCGGACCCGTCCGAGACCTCCAGAGACGGGACCGATGATGAGACTGCTGATGAGACTGCGCAGCCTTGGGTACGCCCTCGCCGTGGCACTCGTCGCGCTCGCCGCCTCGGCCGGCCCGGCCGGGGCGGAGGCGGTGACGCTGAGCCAGGTCTGGGGGACGCCCGGCACGGTGGTCAAGGCCGCCTTCACGAAGGGGAGCTGCCCCGCCGGCCACACCGTCCGATGGGACAGGACGGAGCTCGACCTGCTGGAACCGGCCTCCTCGGGGGTGGCGCGCTTCACGGTGCCGAAGGCCGCCTCCTACGGGCGGCACCTCGTCACGTTGTCGTGCCCGTCGGAGAAGCTCACCGGCGAGCGGACGTTCATGCTGGTCGAGGTGACGGCGGCACGCACCATGGCGGAGGCGGGAGGCGAGCTGAAACTGCGCGGCAGGGGGTTCTTCTGCCCGGACGACCGTACCGCGCCCGCCCGGGTGGCACTCGCGCTTCCTCGACGGCTACCAGCTCACGCGGTGGAGCCGGCGGGTGTGGCTGGCGGTCGTCGCCGTGGCCGGGTTCGCGTTCGTGCACGTGGTCTACGCCGATCAGGCGGAGAAGGCCATGGGGCTGGACTGGCCCGCCGTGGGGACGGTCAGGAGGCGGCGTCACCGGCGTGCAGGCGCCGGAAGCCGGCCAGGCTCTGGCGGTAGAAGGCGAGGTCGCTCTCCAGCTTCGCCCTGGTGAAGCGGCCCGGCTCGGCGTCACGCGCCGCCGTGCCCAGCTCCGTCCAGAACGCGTCCGGCGGCGGCTCGCCTCCTTCCTGAAGGAACTTCAACGCCTCGGCTACGGCGTCGGCGGCGAAGCTCCAGTCGGCGACCACGGCGTGGAACCGCTCCTGGTCCGGCGACGGGTCGGCGGCGAAGAGCAGGCCGCCTTCCAGGGCCCGGCTCGCGTACGTGGCGCCGACCAGTACCCACTGGCCGGCGTCCAGCAGCTCGGACACACCCGTGCCGAACGTCGCACCCGCCCGCTTGGCCGTCTGCTCCGCCTCGTACGGAACCAGCACCTCCACCCCACCTGCCTGCACCAGCCAGCCGTCCGGGGACTCGGACACCGAGGCCTGTGCCGACCCGTCGGGGACGACCAGGTCGAGGTACAGGTGCGCCTCGATGAGGGAGCGCGCCCGGCCGGGGTCAGGCATGACGGGCTGCCAGGTCGCGGTAGGTGTCGCGGACGATGAGCAGCCGTTCGAGCTGGAACCGGCCGGGCTCGGCCGCCCGCACCTCGCGGCCGCGCTGCGACCAGAACCCGTCGTCGGGCACCTCGTCGGCGCCCGGCGGGATGAACTTCACGACCTCCTCGACCGCCGCCGTCGCCACCGACAGCGTGCGGTGCGCCTCGGCCTCGTCGTCCACCGGCACGTTGCCCGCCGTCAGGTCGGCCACCCACAGCCACTCCCCCGCGTCGAGCAGCTGCGACGGCTCCGTGCCGCCGAACGTCGGGTAGCCCGACGGCATGACCGGCCGGTCCGGGACGCCGAACAGGTACTCGCGCGGGCTGCCGCAGGTCTCGCAGGTGCCGGAGTAGCGGTTGGCCAGGCCGCCGCCGGCGCTGACCAGGCCGCTGTCCCAGGTCGTCTCGACCGAGCCGCACGTGCACGGGTGCAGGTCGAGGTAGAGATGTGCTTCATCCCTCGTCCGCGCTACCGCGAAGGTCATGTCCGTCCTCTCACTCGAAGGTTCTTATCATGCCCACGCCGCTTGGCGGTCGGTGCCCGCTCCGGTGCGGGGGCCGTCTGTGCCCGTCTTCTTGCGGCGGCCGCACACGCACGGGCCGTCCTCGGGGCACAGGCACTTTTCCTCCCGCTCGGGCGGGTGCCAGCCGGTGCCGTTGGCGAGGGTGCGGGCGCGGTTCCAGCGCGCCTGCCGGGCTCCTGGTCTGGGGTCGGCGAGCAGTCGGGCCAGGTCGGCGGCCAGGGGGGCGGGGACGAGGTGCAGGGGGACGGTGGCCGCCACGTCGTGCAGGACGCCGAGCCGGGCGGGGCGTTGGGCGTGTGTGGCGGCGCGGACCTGGCGGACGGTCTCGTGCAGGGCGGCGACGGCCGCGTGCTGCTCGGGGTTGAGGCCGAGCGCCGCCGCCAGGGCGCCGGCGGCGGTGGCGGCTGCGGTGCGCTCGTTCGCGCCGATGGTGCGGCTCTCGTTCACCTGGAACGTCAGGAGGTGTGCGTTCTCCTGACCCACCCGGCCGTTCTCCTGCCTTGTGGGGGTGGCTGGGCGGATCTCGACGGGGATGGGCGGGCGGCCGGGGATCTCGATGTCGAGCAGGCCGGGGCCGTACGTGCGGGCGCGGGCGCCCATGAGCGCGGCGGCCCTTGCGACCGCGTCGGCGGCGGCCACCTCGGGGAGCGTCGGTCTGGTGCGTAGTGCGGCGAGGTGCTCGGGGGCCAGGTCGCCCGCTCTGGCCAGCGCGACGAGTTTCGCCGCCGCACCCGGCTGGCCCTCGGCCAGGCCTGCCTTCTCGGCCTCGGCCCGGATGGCGGTGGTGAGGTCGGCGGTGGTGGGCCGTGCGCCGCTGAGGGCCTCGGCGAGGGTGCGCGGTGCAACCGGGTGACCGCTGAGAGCCTCGGCGAGGGTGCGCGGTGCGGCCGGGTGACCGTTGAGCGCCTCGGTGATCGGGCCCACTGCGGCCGGGTGGCCGTTGTGTGCGGCCGGGGCGGCCGGGTCGCCGTTGAGCGCTTCCGCGAGAGTGGGGGTGGACGGCACACCGGACAGGGCGTCGATGAGGCCGCGAAGCCTGGCCAGCGTCGCCGGATCCGGCAAGCCGG
This sequence comes from Nonomuraea monospora, assembly GCF_039531895.1. Classification (NCBI taxonomy): domain Bacteria; kingdom Bacillati; phylum Actinomycetota; class Actinomycetes; order Streptosporangiales; family Streptosporangiaceae; genus Nonomuraea; species Nonomuraea monospora. The sequence goes on along the minus strand of NZ_BAAAQX010000008.1, from coordinate 152,465 downwards.
TGGCGTCCGTCGCACCTGCGGGCATGCCTGCAGCGCTCGTCGCACCCCCGGACGCGCCCACTCCACCCGTCGAGCCCGGTGGAGCGGCCGGTGGGCGGGATTGCCACGGCGGAGGCGGCGGGGTGTGCCCGCGGCGTTCGATGTCGGCGGCGAGCGCGTCGATGGCCGCCGCGATCCGCTCCCTGGCCTGCGGATCGGCGCTCCCCCGCCACTTCCGCGACAGATGCGCGTGCTCGTCCAGCCGCGGCGTCAGGCAGTGATCGGTGCCTTCCTCGAGTGGCGACAGGGCATTCCGGACGGGGCCCTGTGCCCGGCCCGCCACCTGCGCGGCCCGTTCCTGGGCGAGGTGGGAGATCTCGTGCACCAGCACCGACGACACCACGTGCGGGTCCACGCGCGGCCCGATGCGCATCACGTGCGGGTCCTCCGCGGTGCCCGCCCGGAGCTGGGTGCGCCCGACGAGCCCCGGCCCCGGGTCCTCCGCCAGGACGCTGACGTGCTGGTCGACCGTCCCCGGGAGCTGGATGACGAGAGTGTTCTGGCCCGTCCAGCGGAGGTTGGCGACGGCGCCGCCGAAGTCGGAGGCGGAGACGTCCTGGGCGCGGATCTCGGCGACCGTCAGGTCCGGGACGTCTTCGGGGCGGGCCGACGCGGAGAACGGGCTGTCGGGAAGCTCCGGTGAGGTGACGGACGGCGCGCCCGGCGCCGCCCCCGGGCCGGTCCCCGCCGCCGGACCCTGGCCCGTGCCTTGGAAGGTGCTGCCGCCGGCGGGCGCATGCGCCGCCCCCGCATCGGACATCTCCCACACCGGCCGCGGGTCCGCGGGCAGCGCGTTCCTGCGTGCGAGCTCCCCCGCCACCTGCTCGGTGAAGGTGCCGGACACGGTGGAGTTCAGGAAGACGTCCCGCAGGTCCACCCTGTGCTCATCGGCCGCCGCGAGGATGTGCGGCGGCAGCGTGGCGAACGCCTCGGCGAAGCCGCCGTCGGGCGTCTCGCTGCGCACGCTGCCGTCGAAGCCGACCAGGTACCGGTGCAGCCCGTCCGACTCCCGCACGTGCACCCTGGCGACCTCGCCCCGCGCGCGGGCCGCGACCCGCGCGTCCTCCATGATCTGGACGAGCCCCGTGCGGCCGGAGCCGGGGTGGAAGCGGAAGGTGGGCACCCCGTCGAGGGAGACGGGGGTGTGCAGGCCGGCCTCCATCCTGGCGTGCAGTTCGTTGAGCTCCTCGCCGAAGAGGGCGATGAGGGCCGTGCCGCCGGTGGCGGCCGGTACGCGGACGACCTCGCTGCCCGGCCGGACGTTGCCGTCGCGGTGCCGTTTGACGCGTTCGAAGGTCAGGTCGTAGTCCACCCTGACGCGCACGGTGTAGAGCTTGCCGGTCTCGAACATGCTGCGCTCGCGGCGCGCGCCCTGGTGGGCGCCGGCGCTCTGGGACGACTGCGCGCCCGCCCAGGCGTTGTAGCCGAAGCCGAGCACCTTGAAGCCGGACCCGGCGGACATGCCGACGGGCAGGACGTGGCCGCGGGAGACGGACATGTTCTGCGCGTCGGCCTTCCTGTCCACCTCGCCCTTCTCGCCCTCGTACGGCCCTGCCACGACGGTGAGGTCCGACATGCGGGCCTTGACGGTGACGTCCACGCCCTGGTTGCGGAACACCGGCTGGACGGTGTGCGGCAGGACGTCGCCGTCGCGGCCCGCCACCCGTTCCAGGCCGGTGATGAGGCCGGAGTGCGACAGCCAGGCGGACAGCGCGCCCGCCCGCTCGGCGACGGCGGCGTGGCCGATCATCTTCGTGAGCCGGCGGGTGATGGCGTCGTAGAGCGTGGGCCGGCCCGGGTCCTCGGTGAGCACTTCGGGGAAGTGGCCGGGCTCCAGCTCCACCTGGCGCGGGTCGATGACGACGGTTGCCTTGCCGGGGTCCTGGTCGGCTCTGCGCACCATGTCGCTCGGCAGGCCGCGCTGCAGCTTGACGCCGTACTCGCGGGTGACCGCGGCGCGCCTGCGCCGGATCCAGGCGGTCGCCGACCTGACCCTGGAGGCCGTGCCTGGCAGGCGCCGTTCGAACGGGACCGGCCGCACGCGGGCGGGCCTGGTCTCGACCTCGATGACGAGCCGCATGTCCTGCTCGACGGTGGTCATGCCCTGGAACCTGGCCAGCCGCTGCAGCCGCATCCTGTTGTCGTTGACGGTGCTGGAGAAGGAGCGGGTGCGCTTGGTGGACAGCCCGCTCTTCATCTCGTCCTGGCTGTCGCTGTCGCTGTAGTCGAGGCCTACCGAGTAGGAGCCGGAGTACGACTCGGTGTGCGAGGCCTCCTTGCCGCGGTAGCGCTGGATGATGACGCCGTCCTCGTCGGTCTCGTCCACCAGCACGGCCTTGCGCGGGTCGGCGCCGGGGGCGTGCTCCAGCCGCACGCGGACGGTGACCACCTGGACGGAGTCGAGGTCTGCTCCGGTCTGCACGTCGTACTCGCGCTCGAACCCGCGCCGCGACCACATCTCGTCGATGTGCACCTGCGGCCTGGTGCCGTTGAGGTCGGTCCTGATCTGGCGGCGCAGGTTCGGCGTGGCGTCCACGGCGCCCGGCACGGCGGCGTCGACCGCGTTCAGCACCTCGTCCATGACGTTGACCGCGTTGCCCTGCGCGTCGTTGACGACGAACGCCTGCGGCATGCTCATGCCCATGCCGTCCTCGTACTGCGGGGCGATCACGACGTTCCTGAGCCGGTCGTTGAGGGCTCTGGCGGCGTTCAGCACCCGCTGGAGCCTGTTCACCGTGGTGGCGGGGGCGGCGTTCGCCGCCGCGGTGGCGGCGGTGACGGTCTGGCCGAGGTCCGCGACCTTCTGGAGGGCTTCGAGCAGCTTCTGGGGCGTGTGTCCTGTGCCGAGTCCGAGGTCCTCGCCGCGGGCCAGCGCCGCGGTGCGGGCCTGGACGTACTGCATGACGAGCGGCACCGCGAGGGTGCGGTGCAGCTTCATGGTGCCGTTCAGGAAGCGCTCCATCGCGTCGGCCACGACGGGCAGCGGCAGCGTCAGGTCGCCGGCGGCGTACAGGCGCAGCGCGTCGTGCTCGGGGACGGTGAACAGGCCGTTGCCGTGGCTGCGGAGCCGGCCGCCCTTCCAGGTGCCGACGTCCTGCCCGATCGGGGTGGCGTGCTTGGCGCGCAGCTTCACCACGACGTCCACCGGCACGTGGAAGCGGTACTTGCGGCCGACGGAGATGCCCAGGAACTCGGTGCCCCAGACGGCCACGAGCGCGGTCGCCAGCGCCTTGACCCGGGAGCGGGACGGCAGCGAGAGCGAGCCGGAGTCGCTGGTCGTGCCGCCGTCGTCGGCGTCGGCGAGGCTGTTCATCAGGCCGAGCACGATGTTGTTGGAGCCGCCCCAGGACACGCCGGCGCTGCGCAGGGCGAGCAGGATGCGGCCGGTCACCGAGTCCACGACGTCCAGGAACCGGGCCTCGCCGAGCTCGCCGCGCACCTCCAGGGACAGGCGCGTGGGCGCGACGCCGCCGGGGTCGAGCACGAGGTCGTCGGTGACGGGGCCCTCGAACAGGTGGGCGGCGAGGTGGTGCCTGCTCAGGACGGGCCAGAGCTGCACCAGCGGCGCCACCTTGCCCCGCAGGACGCGCGGCAGCACGCTCCAGATCTTCTTGATGTCGCCGAGTTCGCGACCGCCGTCGAAGTGCTCCAGCGTGGACAGCTCCATGAGCTGCTGCGACGGCTTGCCCATCGGCCCGGCGAAGCGCGGGCCGCCGTCGCGGGGCATCATGTCGCCGGGCACCATCAGCAGGGGGTTGACGGCGCGCGGCTGGACGAGCGGCCGGACCTTGCCGTTGTGCACCAGGTTGACCTCGATCGTCGCCTTGGTGGCGAGGCCCGCGGTGAGCTTGTCCTTGCCGTCCTCCTCCATGCCGACCTTGTTGACCATGCTGGAGGTGCTGGTGCCGGCCGAGTACGTCCGGTCGCCGCCGGCGTTCGGGCCCGTCTTGTGGGTGACGCCGTCGTGCCCCTCCTCCGGGCCGTCCTTCTTGACGACCGAGGCGCCGCCGGCGAACGTCCGCGACCGGTTGATGCCCCGCCCGGAGGTGTCGCTGGCGATGTCGAGGTGCGTGCGCACCTTGTTGACCAGGCCCTTGGGGACGCCCCGGCTGCTGAAGTCCTGCCGCACCACGATCTGCAGCGCGTACAGGCCGGGGGTGGCGTTGACGCCGTGCAGGTGCAGCGGGATGAGCACGCCGCTCTGCGCCATCTGGTCGAACCCGCTGCGGACCGGGCTCTCCTCCAGGTGGGCGGCGACCTCGTCCTCGTTCATCTGCTGGGCGGCGCGGATGAGGTCGTTGCGGTGGTACTGGCGCACCCCGTTCACGACCTTGGCCACCAGGCCCAGCTCGGCGAGCTGGTCCAGCACCTCGTCCTTGAGCCCGTCCAGCCCCTCGACCTCGCGCACGTCGGTCGGGCCCGCGCCGCGCATCTGCTGGGCGCCGTCGCCGAGCCACTGCGGCAGCTCGGTCCTGCGCCCCTGGACGGACTGCCGCCGGGGCGAGTCGCGCAGCACCGGGTTGCCGTCGGCGTCGAGCTTCGGCTTGCCGTTCTCCATGACGACCGTGTCGCCCGGGGCGGGGTCGCCGGCCAGGAGGGCGTCCAGCACCTGCTGGCGCAGCAGCAGCTCCGTGTCGTAGGGCCCCAGCTTCTGCGGCTGCTCGCCCGGCCGCTCCACGGTGAACGTGACCATGGCCACCTTGCGGTAGGCCTGCGAGATCCCGGCCCGCTTGTCCACCTGCGGGTGCACGGCCACCTCGTTGGCGGAGGACGAGGACGACTGCGCCGCCGGCTTGCTGCCCTTGACCTCGGGCGTGACCGAGTCGGGGTGGTAGTCGCCCGCCGGTCCGAGCACGTCCATGCCGTTCAGCGCCGTGTGGTTGAGCCCGACGGAGCCGTGGCCCTCCAGCGACCCGCCGTGCTCGGTCCTGGTCGGGGACGTGGCGGTCTCGGTGAGCACCTCCTCCTCCAGCGCGTCGGCGGTCCACCCGCCGACCATCCGGGTCTCCCGCGTCACGATCTCGGCGGTGGCCGTGACGCGGACGTCGGGCCGGCCGTTCACGGCGAGGTTCACCGTCAGGCCGGTGTCCAGCACCTGCCGGAAGCGCGCCTGCATCTCCTGGGTGACGAACTTGCGCAGGTCACGCCGCGCGTTCGTGCCGATCTCGGTGTAGTCGCCGCCGAGCGCGGCGGCCAGCGCGTCGAGCGCCGCCTCCAGGCCGGTCATGCTGATGACCTCCTGGTTGGGCGGCTTGGGGCGCTGCTTGTCCGCGTCGAGCGTGACCGGGCCGCGCGAGGTGCGGTCGGCGTAGGAGTGCCACACCCAGATCCGCTGGGTGGAGGTGTCGCCGGGGCCGCCGGAGCTGACGGTGCCCGCCGGGCTCCACTCCCCCTTCTTTCCTGTACGCACCTCCACCGTCCAGGTGGCGGCGGCGTCGTACAGCATGGACTCCTTGCGGTTGTCGGCGACGGAGCCGCCCTGCTCGAACATGCTGCCGCCGCCGGAGGCCGACCAGCTCCGCCCGGCGCTCGCCCCGACGCCGACGGCGAACATGTCGCCCGCCGCCCTGGCCCAGGTGCCCTCCTGCAGCAGCGGCGTCAGCACGCTGCTGCTGAAGTCGCCCGAGACGCCGGCGCCGCCGGACGCGGTGGCGGTGTAGCCCTGGCCGGTCTCGTAGAACATGCCGACCGTCACCTGGGACGCCTTCACCCCCGGATCGAGCACCTCGACCAGGTCGGAGAGGGTGAGCTGGAGCCGCACCTCGGCCGCCTTCTTGCCCCAGCCGGCGCTCAGCACCAGCCCGTCGCCCGCCACGACCTTGTGGAAGTCGGCGCGGATGTGGTTCTCCAGCTCGTCCGGCGTGTACCGCTTGGCGACGCCCCTGCGCTGGAGCTGCTCGTTGACGTGGTCGGTGAGCGCGTCGAGGTGGGCCAGCCGGCCGGTGGGCATCGACTCCGGCAGGGAGAAGTCGCTGGGCAGCGCCTTGGCCAGGGCCTCCAGGTACCGATCGTGCGCCTGCCTGACCTCGTTCGCGGCGGACGCGGCGAGGGCGGCCACGCCCAGCTCGCCGGGGGCCGGGGCGGGGGCGTTCGGCAGCGCCGCGAGCAGCCGCGCGTACCGCTCGTACGCCTTCCTGGCCTGGGTCGCCTCGTGCAGCGTGGCGTTGTACGCGGCGGTGATCCTGGTGTGCCTGCCCTGCTTGTCCCTGAGGCTGTCGGCCTCCGCCTCGGCCGTGTCGGCCCGCAGCGCCGCGCCGCTGTCCTGCTCCTTGCGTGCCTGCCTGGCCTTCTTGGCGGCTTCGCGGGCCTGCTCGCCGGCCTCCTTCGCGCTGTTCTTCCTGCCGTCCCGCAGCTCCTTCAGCGTCTTCTCGGCGTCCGCCAGCCTCGCGGCCAGCTCCCGCACCTGCTCGGGGCGCGGGTCGGCGCCGAGCCTGGGCGGCTGGAGGCTGGGCCGCGCGGTCCGCGGGCCCGCCGCCCAGGGTGGCGGCGGCGGTGTGACGCCCCGGGCGCGCAGATCGTGCAGGACGCCGTCGATGTCCACGGCCAGCAGGCGCTTGCCGGGCATCGTCTGCGCCTGGTGCCACTTCTCCGTCAGGTACACCAGTTCGTTGAGCCGGGCGGCCACGCACTCGTCGCCCGCCGGGCGGGTGGCCGCGCCGGGCAGCATCCGGCGCAGCACGCCCTGCCTGCGGCCGCCCTGGTCGGCGGCCACGTGCTGCAGCGTGTCGGTGATCTCGTGCAGCCAGACCCGGCCGAGCTGGTCGTCGGCGATGCGCGGCGCGAAGGTCACCACGTGCGGGTCGGTGGCGGTGCCCGACCTGACGTCGGTCTGCGCCATCGTCCGCTGGCCGCGGTCGCCGACCACGGCGCGGAAGTGGTGGGTGCCGTTCGCGGTGCGGACCGTCAGGAGGTCGCCGGACCAGGAGACGTCCTCCACCTCCTGGACGCCGTGCTGGAAGTGCGCTGGGCGGACGTCGGCCGTGCCCTGCTTGATCTCGTCCGTGGTGAGGTCGGCCGGGCGTCCGCCGTCGGTGACGTAGCGGGTGCCGGGGATCTGCTGGGACGTCACGGTGCCGGGCGCGCTGGTGTGGGCCGACGGGGGTTGGAAGCCGGCGGCCGTGTCGGCCGACAGCCCGTCGTCGGCCGCCGCGATCAGCAGGAGCGCGGCGGCGTCCACCGTCAGGTCGGCCTGGGTCGCGACCTGGGTGGCGCGGGCGTCGAGCGCCCTGCGGATGCCGGTCATGGTGGCGTCCGACAGGACGCGGTGGCGGCCGTCGGAGCGGGGGATGATCACCTGGCCGTTGGGGCCGATCACCGCGAGGGGGAAGGTGGTGGCCAGGGCCTCCAGCAGCGCCGCCCTCGCCCTGAGCGGGGCCGGGGCGCTCGTTGGCACGGGGTTGCTCGCCGGGGACGTGCCGGGGTCCGGGTCGGTGGGGAGGTCGGCGGTCTGGGTCGCGGTGGTGTCGTCCGCCTGGGTGGGGAGTGCGGCGTCCGCGTCGGGCTGCTGGTCCGGCGCGGCGTCGGGCTGCGGGCCGGGGGCGGTGTCCGGCTCGGGCGCGGCGTCGGGCTGCTGGCCGGGGGTGGTGTCGGCCTGCTGGTCCGGCGCGGCAGTGGGTTGCTGGTCCGGGGCGGCGTCGGGCTGCTGGCCCGGGGTGGTGTCGGCCTGCTGGCCGGGCGCGGTGTCGGGCTGCTGCTGGGGGACGGTGTCCGGCTCGGGCGCGGCATCGGCCTGCTGGCCCGGGGCGGCGTCGGCCTGCTGGCCCGGGGCGGCGTCGGGCTGCTGCTGGGGCGTGGCGTCCGCCTGCGGCTGCGGGGCGGCGTCCGGGGCCGCCTGCGCGTCGGAGGGCGCGGCTTGAGGGGCTGGAGCGGTGTCCGTGTCCGAGCGCGGCGTCGTGCCCCGCCGGTTCTCCACGTCCGGCTGCTGGTCCGCGTCCACCTCCTCGTCCGAAGGCTGCCCGGCGGACGGCTGGTCCGGGGACGACGCCGGACGGCGGGTGGAGACGTCCACGTCCGGCATCCCAGGCCGGGTGCCCTGAGCAGCGGCGCCCGCCGGGGCGGGAGCGGCCGAGGTGCGCCCGGACGAGACGGTGACCGGTTCGGGGGCGCGCACGGCGGTGGCGGGAGCGGCGGGCTGGTTGCCGTCCGGCCCGGCGGGAGCGCCGCCCGGCGTGTTGGAGGGACCACCGGAAGGCCCGCCACCCGCGCGGGACGCGTCGGCGCGGGCCGCCGCGTCGTGCGCCGAGGCGAGCGTGGACAGCGGATGCGCCAGCGCCGTGACCACGTCCGGGTTGAACGGGCTGATGCTCCCGGTACGCCCCACACCGCCCATGAAGGCGCCCATCATGGAGTCGGCGGTGAACGGGTTCTGGTACTGCCCGTACACCACCGCGTTGCCGAGGAAGCTGCCCACCGGCGAGGCGATCACGTTCGTCAGGCCGGTCGTCAGCGCGCGGCCGGTGAAGCCGGGCACGACCTGGGTGACGCGGGAGACGGGCCCGGCCAGCACGGTGCCGGCGCCCGCGCCGCCGCCGGCGCCGATGCCGGTGGCGGCGAGCTGCCGCCAGTCGAGGTCCTTGCGGGTGCCCATGTCGATCTGCTGCTTCTGGGCCCAGAAGTCGATGACGAACTCTTCGCCGATCTCCTCGATGAGCTCCTTGCCGAACGGCGAGGCCAGCAGCCGCACGATGAGGCCGCGCCCGGTGGCGCCGCTCAGCGCGGCGACCCTGGCCAGCCGGGTCGCGCCGATCTCCCGGCCGGCCATGGCGGCGAGCCTGACCAGGATGCGGCTGATCGCTGCTCTGGCCGCGGCCGCGTACGGGCCGACGAGGGCGGTGGAGGCGCCCGCGCTGAAGAAGGCGACGATGAGCGCGATGGCGATGGCGATGACGGTCACCCAGAACGCCACGTTGATGGAGAGTTTGGAGTACTGGGTGTCCCTGGCGAAGTTGCTGGCCTGCTGCGCGAAGGCTCTGGCGTTCCTGCTCACGCCGGCGATGCCTTTGTCGGCGCCGTACAGGTCGCGGGCGCGGTTGACGAACTTGCTGGTGGCGGGGGCGGCCCAGCCGGTCACGATGGCGCGCGCTGCGGTGCCGGCGGGCTCGGCCGACTTGACGCTGTTGTCGGACAGCCCCGCGTACGAGCGTGCCAGCGAGGACAGGCCGCTCTCGGTGGCGTCCGGCCACTTCTGGCCGGCGGACAGCATGGGGATCAGCCAGCGGACGACCCAGTCCGGCAGTTGCTCGGTCTCCCAGACAGGCTGGACGTCGGCGTCGATGCCGACGACTTCGTGCTGGGCCGAAACCGCACTGTTGTTGGTGCGGGGGCCGACGTCGCCCTGGTGCGCCATGAAGCCCTTTTTCAGACTTCGCGCGTCATGCGCGTGAGATCGTGGTCGATGTCGGCGTCGGTCTGCCGGGTGTTGTCGATGGCCTGGCGCAGCCGGTCACCGACGTCCACGATCTCCTCGGCCAGCCGCTTGCACTGCGCGATCATCTCGGTGGGCCCCCCGTCGCTGAAGTGCGCACGCAGGAACGCCTCGCCTTCCGCGCCGACGCCCCACGGCGCCGCGGCCAGGCGTTCCTCGATCTCGGCGGCCAGCTTGGGCAGCTCCCTGCTGACCTCCTCGGCGGTGGTGGACCAGGCGGAGATGCCCCGGTCGACGGACTTGGCGATGAAGGCGCCGTCCCAGTTCCCGTTCACCGGCTGCCTCCCATGTCCTCGGCGAGCCTCGACAGGACGGTTTCGACGTCGCCGTCGAGGTGCGCCTTGAAGGCGTCGGGCGGGATCACCGGCTCGAAGATCTCGATGACGCGCCGCTGGGCCGCCTCGGCGGCCCTGTGCGCGGTCTCGGCGATCGTGTCGGCCAGCGCGCGTGCGTCGGGGCGCCGGTAGATGCGCGGGTCGAGGTCGAGCCGGATCAGCTCGCCGCGCGCTCCGACGGTGACCGAGACCAGGCCGTCACGGGAGGTCTCGGTGGCTTGGACGGCTTTGGCCTTGGCATGCAGCTCCAGCCCGTCGTCCTGCAGCCGGGTGAACATCTCGCGTAGTTCGTCCGCGTACGCCCGCATCGCCGCCACATCGGGCCGCTCCGGTGACCCCATAACCCCCTCGCGACATTTCCGCCGTGTTACGCCACACCTGCCTTACGTGTCAGTTTCCGTCACATGAACACCAGGAAACAAGGTCTTAGCCTAAAAGTGATGATTTTGGGCGGTGATCTGCACGCTCTCCTCGCGGAGGTCCGTGACCTCCGGCCGGGGCGCCCAGGCCCGCCACACGCCCCGCTCCACCCGTTGCAGCCCCAGCTCGCGCGCGGTGTTGACGGACCCGCCGAGGTATTCGAGCAGCAGCAGCCCGTCCCGCTCGTCGTGCACCTGGAACGGCTCGCCGCGCCAGCGGCACACCACGGTGAGGAACCGCAGCCACTCGCACTCGGTCACGGGGACGGTGCGCACGTGGCAGCCGGGCTCGACCGGCTCGAAGCCGTCCAGCGGATCGGCGCTGCGCAGGCGTACCCACAGCTCCAGGGCGTGCGGCTCGGGGCTGGCGGGGAAGTCGGCGCCGCGCCAGCGGGCGCGGTAGGAGTGCCAGGAGGTCATGAACGCCTTCCGATCAGCAGCCAGCGCCGCAGGTCGCCGTGGTAGATGGCCCGGCGCTGCTCGGTCCCCTCATGGGTGAGCTCCCAGATCTCGGCGCCGTGGGGCAGGCCGACGCCGTTGACCTTGTATTCGCGGATGACGTTGTCGACGCTGGGCGCCAGCCCCATGCCGAAGAACGGCGGCTCCTCGACCACCCAGCCCGCGACGGCGTCCCTGCCCTGCTCGTCGGTCCCCCCGTACGGCGTGCGGTAGAGCTCCAGGCCGACAGGACGCCAGCGCAGGATGTTCAGCGACCCGCTCCCCGTCAGCAGGCCGGGGCCGCCCAGGGCGGCGGCGAGCACCGCCGGGGTGGCGATGTGCGAGACGTCGAGCGCGTGGTGGCAGTAGCCGGACACCCTCGGCTCGGCGGTCATCAGCAGCTCAGGGATGTCGCCCGCCGCGAGCAGCTTCTGCACCACGGGCACCCCCGAGCCGGGGGCGAGCCGCAGGTCCTGCACCAGCGTGGGCACGGCGAGCCGGGCCACCGTCCCCGGCTCCAGCAGGAACGACACCCGCAGCCCCGGGTTGACGGCCAGCCCCCAGCGCGGGTCGGGCCAGCCGGCGGCCAGCTCGGTCAGCGTGGCGACCCGGCAGTGCGTCGCGGCCCCGCCGGAGGCCAGCCGCATCGCCTCGACGGAGGTGAAGGCCAGCAGCCAGGTACGCCCGTCCGCGGCGGCCGTCGCCCAGGCGGGCGCCTCGGTCCCCTCCGCGGCGGCGGCGGTGATCGGCAGCGCGAGCTCGGTCTCACGCAGCAGGCTCAGGCACAGGGCCTGCCGCCCGTCGCGGTGCGCGGCCCACAGCCGCTCCTCGAACGGGCCGGCCGGTGGTTGATCATCGGCAGTCATCCGCCCATTTTGTCCTGTTCGCCGCGTACGTAGCGACGCCGGAGGGTTGCTCCCGGTTCGCATCGGGCTGACGATGGAAGGACATGACCGGACAGCGCGAATCCGCCCGGCGGTTCACCGTCTCGATCGGCCTGCACGGCAGCCTGATCGTGGCCCACGCCAGCGGCGACCTCGACTACCGATGCGCCGACCTGCTGCACCGGCAGGTCGCGGACGCCTGGCAGGTCGCGCCCTCCGTGGGGCTGGTGCTCGACCTCGGCGGCCTGACGTTCTGCGACTCCATGGGGATCGGCGCGCTGGTGCTGCTGCTCAACCAGAGCCGCGCGCAACGCTCCCCGCTGGTCCTGTCGAACCTGCCCGCCCGGGTGGAGCGCATCCTGTCGCTCAGCGGGCTGCGCGACTTCTTCCACGTCGAGGCGTCGGTGGAGGCGGCGATCCAGGCGGCCCGCGGTCTGTGAGATCAGCTCACCGGCACGGGCCGCCCCCGCCGGGCGGCGGCGGCGCGCAGGGCTCGGTAGAGGAGGCGGGCGTCGCCCAGCCGGTGGCGCAGCAGCCGCTCCAGGCCGCCGATCGGGACGAGGTTCTGCGGGGCGCGCGGGTCCTTGTAGTCGACGCCCGCCAGGGGCGGCAGGGCGTGGGTGACCGAGTCGGCCAGGCTCACCAGCGCGTCGAGGCCCAGGTCGGCGCTCGCCTCGCAGCGGACGACGCCCGACCACGGCATCCCTGAGGGGGCGGGCAGCCGGACGTACCAGGCGTGGCGGCGCCAGCTCGTCCCCATGAGGAAGATCGGGGTCCGCTGCCCTGGTCCCAGCCGCGACACGGTGGCGGCCTGCGGGGACGGGAGGTAGGCGGTGTGGTGGGTCTTGATGTAGCCGACGGTGCGGGGCAGGTGGGTGCGGCCCCGTAGCGGGCCGTCCACCAGGAGGAGGTCGTCCTCGGCCGACTCGGCCCTGTGCTGGATCGCCAGGTCCACCTCCAGTTGGGTGAGGTGGCTCTGCAGCGCCAGGATCAGGTCGTCCATGCCGGGGCGCGGGGCGCGGCGGGCCCGGTAGCGGGCGGCGGTGGTGGTGATGTCGGCCGCGTGCGGGGACGCGCTGAACAGGGCGTGGCTCACCTCGACGGCGGCCAGGCGGGCGGGGGTGCCGGGGGCGCAGCGGACGATCCCGGCGGCGCAGGACGCGGCGATCCCGGGCGAGGGTTCGCCGCCGCCGGGCTCGGCGTACGCCGGCGTGGGTTCGCCGCCGGACTCGGCGTACGCCGGCGTGGGTTCGCCGCCGGACTCGGCGTACTCCGGCGTAGGCCCGGCGCCGGACTCGGCGTCGCCCGGCGCGTACGTCCACAGGCGGGCGTCGATGCGGCGGACGCCGTCGGCGATCAGCAGCGCCTCGGGCGGGGCGGTCCTGGGATCGGGCGTGACCGGGCGCCACCCGGCGGCGGGCAGCTCGACGTCCAGGTCCAGCTCCGCGCTGGTGGCGTCCAGCTCGGCCAGCGCCTCGGCGTTAAGCGCGGCCGTGTACCCGGGATCCCACGGGTCCACCGTGAACGCGGTTGTCACGCCATCACCCTGTGCAGGTGTGATCCCTTGGCGTCCCGCCGCACCTCGAAGCGCACCGGGATGCGATCGGCCAGCGCGGGCACGTGCGTGACCACGCCGACCATGCGCTCGCGCCCACCGGCCAGGCGTTCCAGGGTGGCGGCGACCGTGTCGAGGGTGGCCGGGTCGAGGCTGCCGAAGCCCTCGTCAAGGAAGAGCGAGTCGAGGCTGCGCGCCGCCGTCGCCGACAGGCCCGCCACCTGGTCGGACAGCGCCAGCGCCAGGGCGAGCGCCGCCTGGAACGTCTCGCCGCCCGACAGGGTACGGGCGTTGCGGCGCAGGCCCGCCTCGGCGTGGTCGATGACCTCGATCTCGTTCCTGGCGCCGAGAGCCAGCTCGTACTGGCCGTCGGACAGCTCGCGCAGCGTACCGGAGGCGGCGGTGACGAGCAGGTCGAGCGCCTCCGTGCAGAGCCAGCGTTCGAACGCGTCGGCGCGCAGGCACTGGGCCAGCTCCTTGGCGACCCTGGCCCGCTCCTCCTCCGTCCTGGCCCGCTCGTCCAGCTCCCTGGCGGTGGCGCGGTTCTCCCGCACCCTGGCCAGGTGTGCCTGCGCCTGGGCTGTGGCCGCGACCACCAGCTCGCCCAGCCGTGCGCCGTCCGGGGTGGCGGTGGTTCCCGGGACGTCCACGCCGTGTGCCGTCAGGTGCTCGACCACGGTGGACCACAGCTTGCGGGCGTGGTGTTCCGCCTGCGCCACTTGCTCGTCGCCCTTGGTCAGTGCCGCCCGTTCCTGGACGGCGGTGGTGTCGCGCCAGGTGAGCAGGCTCGTCCAGGCGTGGTGGAGGTCGTCGCGGGTCAGGGGCGGCGCGCCGAGGGGGACCACCGTGTCGCGGGCGGACTCCAGGTCGCGCCAGAGGCGGTCGGTTCTGCGGGTCAGCTCGTCGGCGCGGCGGTGGGCGGTGGTGAGGCGGGCTCGGGCGTCGCGGGCGGCCTGCCGCAGCTTGGCGGCCCGCCGCTCCGCCGCCCGGACGGCCGCGAGCCGCCCCTCCAGGTCGTCACGATCGACTCCTGGCGGCAACGCGGTCACGTCGGGAACGGCGCCCTCGACCAGATCGGCCGCCCGGTCGCCCTTGGCGTGCTGAGCCGGATGGGCGGCCCGGTCGCCCTCGGCGTGCTGAGCCAGATCGCCCACCCGGTCGCCCTCGGCGTGCTGAGCCGGATCGCCCACCCGGTCGCCCTCGGCCTGCTGAGCCAGATCGCCCGCCGGGTCGCCGGTGGTGTGCTCGGGCAGGACGGCCGCCAGGTGGCGGGCCGTGCGGGTGGCGCGTGCGGTCAGGTCGCGGGCCGTGCGTTCGAGGTGGCGCAGCTCGGTTGCCGCCTCCGTGCGGCGGTTGCGGGCCTGCTCCGCCTCCTTGCGGCAGGCCTTGACGTGCCGTTCGGCGGCCCGCAGGTCGGCCGAGGCGGGATGGTGCGGCAGCCGTTCGACGGGCCGCAGGCACGTGGGGCACTCCTGCCCGACGACCAGCCGCCGCGCCAGCCCGGCCCCCGCGTGGGCGTCACGCAGCCGCTCCCCCGCCTCCTCGGCCTCGGCGAGCGCCGCTTCGAGGGCGCGGGCGCGCTCGGCGAGCGGTTCGAGCCCCGCCCGCGTCAGATCGGCCCGCTCCTGGAGGCCCCGCAGCTCGGCGACGACGCGTTCGTGCTCATCGAGGGTCCTGAGCCGGTCGACCAGCACGTCGGGATCGTCGAGCGCGGCCAGGTCGTCCTCGGCCCGCTGCTCCTCCGCCTCGGCCGACTCGACGTCGGACGCGTGGTCGCGCACCTCGGCCGCCGCCGCGCGCACGTTCTCCGCCAGGGTGGGCACCTCGGCGGGCATGGCGAGCGCGGCCAGCGCGGCGACCCGCAGCCGGGCGGCCTCCCGCTCCCCGGTGAGGCGGCGGATCTCCTCGGCCGAGTCCCTGAGCGCGTCCAGGTCGCCTCTGACCTGCTCGTCGAGGGTGCGGAGCGCGGCCAGCCGGGCCTGGGCCGCCTGTTCGGCGGCCTCATCGGCGTCGGCGAGGCGGGCCAGCCGCTCGCGGGCGAGCGTGGCGGCCTGCGCGGCGCCGCTCTCCTCCTGGACGGCGCGCTGCCTGACCCGTTCGTAGACCTCAGCGTCGAGGAGCTGCACCAGCAGGTCCTGGCGTTCGCGCGGCTGAGCGTGCAGGAACTCGGCGAACCTGCCCTGCGGCAGCACCACGCACTGGGTGAAGAACTTGTACTCCAGCCCGGTGACCCGCTGCACCTCGGCGGTGACGGCGGCGCCCTCCGCGACCGGCCGGGCGACGGCGCTCATCAGCTCGTCCAGCGGGGCCGTCGCCGGGACGGACGTCACCAGCTCCTCCAGGCGGGCCTCGGCGGTGTGCACCTTGCCCTTGGCGTCCCGTTTCAGCGCGCGGACCACGGCGTACCGGCGGCCTCCCGTCTCGAAGACCAGCGCCACCTTGGCGGCGACGGCGGACGGGGCCAGGGCGTGCGCGATGACGTTCTCCCTGCCCCAGCGGGGTACGGTGCCGTACAGGGCGAAGCAGATGGCGTCGATCAGCGTGCTCTTGCCCGCGCCCGTCGGGCCGACGAGGACGAAGTAGTCGACGTCGGAGAAGTCGACCGTGACGGGCTCGCGGAAGCTGCCGAAGTCGTCCAGGTGGAGCCGCAGCGGCCTCATGAGCCGGTCACCTCCTCGTGCAGCCGGTCGAACAGGGCGGCGACCTGGTCGTTGTCGCGTCCGGCGCCCGTCAGGTAGTCGCGGAACAGCTCGCGCGGCCCCCGGGCGGCGGCGCCGGCCGCCGGGGTGCGGCGGGGGTCGCGTACCGGCTGGAAGCGCTCGTGCACGGTCACCTCCAGCGCCGTCGGCAGGATCTCGCGGACGGTGTCGGCCAGCCCCGGGCGCGGCTTCTCGGCCACGATCACGCGCAGCCAGGTCTCGGTGAGGCCGGCGGCCATGGCCTCCAGCTCCTCCAGCGTGCCCGTCCTGGTGGCCAGGGGGCGGGCCGAGGAGATCGTCGCCTCGCGCACCACGGCGGGGCGGCCCGGCTCGACGGTGACGAGCAGCGCGCCGGGCGTGTTGTCCTCCTCGCCGAAGTCGACGGCCAGCGGCGAGCCGCTGTACCAGATGGGGCACGGGCCGGGGATCTGCTGGCGGCGGTGCAGGTGGCCGAGCGCGGCGTACTGGGTGGTGGCGGGGAACGCCGTGGGCTCGAAGTAGTAGGAGAAGATCGACTGGGCGCGGCGCTCGCCGCCGCCGAACCGGCCGCTGGGCAGCGTGCCGTGGGTGGTGACGAGGTTGACGGTGCCGGCCTCGAAGCCGGTGGTGAGCGCCTGGACGAGCTCGGCGACGCGGGCTGCGTAGTCGCGGTTGTGCTCGGCGGGGGTGCCGGTGAGCACGTCGGCGGCGCGCACGACGTACCGGTGCGACAGGAAGGGGAGCACGGCGAGCCGCACGGGCTCGCCGGAGCGGGCCGTGAACGCGAGCGCGCCGCCCTGGTCGGGGCGGCGGAACGTGCCGGCGACGTGGATGCCCAGCTTGCCGAGTATCGGCCGGTACACCTCCAGGAGCTGCGGGTTGTCGTGGTTGCCCGCCAGCACCACGACGTCACGGCCGCCCTCGCGCAGGGCGAGCACCGCGTCCAGCACCAGCGCCTGCGCCTCGGGGGTGGGGGCGGAGGTGTCGAAGAGGTCGCCCGCCACGATGACGGCGTCCACGTCCTCCTCGCGGGCCAGCGCGACCAGCTCGCGCAGCACCGCGCGGTGCTCGTCGAGGCGGTGGCGGCCCTTCAGTACCTTGCCGACGTGCCAGTCGGCGGTGTGCAGGATCTTCATGCGAAGCGTCCTTAAAAGGGAGGGATGTCGTCGTCGGCGCCGGGCAGCCCGGCGAACGGGTCAGGACCGCGGGACACCTTCACAGGGGGCGGCGCCGCTTCCGCGGGGCGGGTGGCCCAGGCGGGGAACGGGAAGGTGACCGCGAGCGGCACGGGGATCTCGGGCTGGGTCACGAACATCGTGCCGGGACGGGCGATCGTGGCACGTTCCCTGGCGGTCGCGGGCAGCCAGCCGTACTCGGGGCGGGTGGCCTCGGCCGGGTCGAGACGACCGGCGACGCGGACGGCGCAGTTGGCCACGATGCGCCGCTCGACCTCGGAGGCCGTCTGCTGGGCGCCGATGAGGATGACGCCCAGCGAACGGCCGCGTTCGGCCACGTCGAGCAGGATCTCCTTGATGGGCGACTCGCCCTCGCGGGGCGCGTACTTGTTCAGCTCGTCCAGCACCACGAACAGCAGCGGCCTGGCGGTGCCCGCGCTCTCCTTGCGGGCGAACTCGCCGCGCAGCGTCACGCCGACAACGAACCGCTGCGCCCGCTCGGGCAGGTTGTGCAGGTCGACGATCGACACCTGGGCGTCGGACACGCCGATCGAGTGCGGGCGGCGGCCGGGCAGGTCGCCGCGGACGATCGGCGACAGCGGCCGCACGGCGCTGCGCAGCCGGCGCAGGAACGCGTTCACGGTGCCGAGCGGGGTCGGCGCGCCCGTCCAGGCGGCGCGGGTGCCCTCGTCGGCGAGCTGCCCGCCGACGAAGTCGACCAGGTCGGCGAACGTGCGGCAGACCGGCCCCGCCTCGCCGTCGGGGCGGCGCACCCGCACCGCGCCCGACTCGCCGACCGGCTCCGCCCACGACTGCAGCCGGGCCGCCAGCTGGCCGACGAGCAGCGAGTACTGGGCGCGCTCGTCGTCGGCGTCGGTGAAGACGAACCGCAGCAGCTCCTCGGCGCAGAACTCCGCCAGCGTCCAGTAGTAGGCGCTGACCGCCTGGGTCCTGGCCTGGACGTTCGGCACGCCGTTGGGGTCGCCGGGGCGCGGCGGGGCGAACACGTGCACGCTGCCGAACGGGGCCGCGGGCAGGCCGAGCCGGTCGTACCGGGCTCTGGCGGCGGCGTCGAGGCGGGTGTTGGCGTGGTCGAGGAAGAGCAGGTCCTCGCCTTTCACGGAAAAGATCAGCGCTTTGGTGTTGGCGGCCTCCGCGCCGAGCACTCCGGAGTTGAAAATGGAATACACCAGGAATGTGGCGAACGACGTCTTCGTCGCCACTCCGGAAACGCCGGAGATCGACACGTGGGCGCCGCGGGTGCCGTCCAGGAAATCGAAATTCACGTACATCGGGCGGCCGTCGCGGCCCAGCCCCATGGGGACGCGGCGGTCCATCACGTCGAAGTAGAGCGCCTGGTCGCGGTCGCCCCCCTCGGCCCGGTAGGCGAGCGCGCCGGGCAGCGGCGGGACGAACACCTCCGGCTCCACCCTCGTCACCCGGACCTCCGCGCATTCGACCACGGCGGCGGGCAGGGCCCCCTCGGCGATGAGGAACACGTCGGAGTCGAAGGCGGCCCCCTCGTGCCTGGCCTCGACCGCCGAGACCACCCCCGCGACCAGCACCTGGCCGAAGCCGGGGGTGTCGCGCCTGGTGACCACGACGTCGTCGAGCTGGACGATCCGGCCCGGTTCGAGGCCCACCCAGAACGACAGGGGGGAGGCTGCCTGCGTGCCCAGCACCCGGCCCACCGCCTCCGCCGACGCTCCGCCTTTGGCCTCCGACGGCCCTGCGCCCTTCGCGCCCGGCAGCCCTTCGCGGTTGGCGCCCGGCAGCCCTTCGCGGTTGGCGTCCGGCAGCCTTTCGCCGTTCGTGGCGGGCGGCGCGGTGGCCCCGTCAGCCGCTCCGGCCACGGCCTCCGCCTTTTCGATCACAAGTGCGCTCCCGCCCCAGGGGTTTATCCGTCCTTCCGCTGAATCCTAATCACCAGCAATTCGTTCCTTCGCCCTTTCAACTGATCGTTTCCACCCATTCCTCTCCAGGCGCGGCCACGATCGGCGGATCCCCCCACGGCGAGGGGCAGCGGGCGCACGAGCTGGCGCAGCGGTGCATCGCCGTCATGGAGGACGTGCTGGCGCGGCGGCTGGGTGAGCGGGGGGCCGCCGCGCTGCGGGTGGCGCTGGAGACGCCGGCGGTGGTGCGGATCAGCCGGGCGCGCGCCGGCGACGGGTCGGGCACCTGCTCCATGAGGCCCGCGTCGACGGGCGCTCGCCCGCGGCCTCCATGCCGGCCAGGAGCCCTTCGTCGAACCAGCGCTTGGCTTCGGCCAGGCGCTGCGGCAGGTTTCGGGCCGGCTGCCTGGGGAGAGACCCCTCATGACGATGGAATACGCCACCTCCTACCGCACCCGCTCACACCTCCCGCCCGGCCCGGGCAAGCCGTACTTCGTCGAGAAGGGCATGGGCGACAGGGCCCACCTGTTCGGCGACCTCATCACGGTCTACGCGGGCGGCGAGCAGACCGAGAACACGTTCAACTTCTTCACCTGCGAAGGACCCAAGGGGAAGATCATCCCCGCGCACCTGCACGCCGGCACCTACGAGGTCTTCTACGTCACCCAGGGCGCCGTCCGGCTGTTCGTCGAGGACCTCGAAGGTGAGCAGCAGGAGAAGCTGCTCACCTCGGGCGACTTCGGGTTCGTGCCGAAGAACTGCCCGCACGCCTACCGCATCGAGCGGCACGCCAGCCAGATCGTGGGCGTCGCGGCGGGGCCCGGCGGCACGTTCGAGCGCTTCTTCGAGTCGCTCGGCACTGCCACGGACGAGCTGGGGCTGCCCGCCGCGCCGTACGTGCCCGCGCCCGAACGCTTCGGCACCGTGCCGCAGCGCTACGACGTGCGGTTCCTGCCCGATCACGAGTGGCGCGCATGACCGCGCTCCTCCCGCGCGGCACAGCCGACACGAGCGTCCCGGGCGACCAGCCCGTGAGAGTAGCTCCACCCGCACGCCCGCCTTCGCCAGAGCCCGCACGGGAAGCGGGCCGAGCCCACGGCCCTTCGCCTCGGCCCGAAACCGGAAATCCCGCCAAGCCTCTGGCCTTACTAAGGCGACCGCCTTAAAGTTGGCACGAGCTGTCAACGACATGGGGGCCGCGATGACCTTGCCGAACTATCCCTTCGACCGCGACACCACGATGGACCCACCCCGCGAATGGGCCGAACTGCGCGACCAGTGCCCGGTAGCCCACGTCCGCCTGCCCAGCGGCGACACCGCCGGCCTGCTCACCCGCTACGACGACGTCCGCACCGCCCTGACCGACCCGCGCTTCCGCCGCGGCGGCCCCGACGCCGCCCGCGTCTCGACCACCCAGGACGGCGGCATCTTCAACCGCGCCGCCTCCGGCACGGACATGCGGGAGGGCGAGGGCCATCTGCGGTGGCGGCGGCTGCTGACCCGCTCCTTCACGATCAAGAAGATGGAGACCTGGCGGCCCCGCGTGCAGGCGATGACCGACGAGCTGGTGGACGACCTGCTCAAGTCGGGCTCCCCGGCGAACCTGTCGGCGCAGCTCGCCCTGCCCTTGCCGGTACGCGTCATCTGCGCCCTGGTCGGCGCGCCGAGCAGCGACCAGGACAAGTTCGCCCACTGGTCGCAGGTCATGCTGACGCTGACCCGTTACAGCCAGGAGGAGGTCGAGCAGGCCTACCGCGACTTCGACTCCTACGTCTCCGACCTCGTGGACGCCCGCCGCGCCGACCCCGGCGACGACCTGCTGAGCGAGCTGACCCAGATCTCCGACGCCGAGGACGGCCGGCTCGGCCACCAGGAGCTCATCGCCACCGTGCGGGCGCTGCTGCTGGCGGGGCACGAGACCACGTCCAACATGATCGCCATCATGACGGCGATGCTGCTGTCGGAGCGCGAGCGCTACCAGGCGGTGATCGACGACCCGTCGCTCATCCCGGGCGCCGTGGAGGAGGTCCTGCGCCTGGACACCACGCTCAGCGTGATCGGCTTCCCCCGCGTCGCGGCCGAGGACGTCGACCTCGGCGGCACGACGGTCCCGGCCGGCTCCACCCTCATCCCGTGCAGGCCAGCCGCCAACAGGGACCCGCGCAGGTTCGAGGACCCCGAGCGGTTCGATCCGCGCCGCGCCAACGCCGCCCAGCACCTGTCGTTCGGCGCGGGCGCGCACTACTGCCTGGGCCAGCCGCTGGCCCGGCTGGAGCTGCAGGTCGTGCTCGGCACGCTGATCCGCCGCCTGCCCGGCCTCGCGCTGTGTGACGGCGTGGACGGGCTGCGGCTGCGCAAGGGGCTGCTGTCGGGCGGCCTGGAAGACGTCTGGGTCACCTGGTGACCCCGCCCCGGGTGGCGGCGCCGGTCGGCGCCAGAAGCCTGATCATGGACACGGCCGAGCGGCTGTACGCCACCCGGGGGCTCGCCGCGGTGTCCCTGCGGCAGATCGGCGAGGCCGCGGGGCAGCGCAACAAGTCGGCGGTGCAGTACCACTTCTCCGGCCGGGACGACCTGATCAAGGCCATCCTGGCCGAGCACGCCGAGGCCATCGAACGGCACCGGCTGGCGATGACGGCCCGGCACGGCGACCCCGACCGGATGTCGCTGCCGGAGCGGATCGGCTGCATCGTGCTGCCGCGCATCGAGCACCACATCGATCTGGGCACCCCGTCCTGGTACGGGCGTTTCCTCGCCCAGGTGACGGTGGAGCCCGCGCTGCGCGAGTACGCCGTCCGGGCGCACCTGGACACGCCGTCGTTGCGCCGCCTGTACGACGCCGGCGCCTCGCCCGGTCCTGGTGCGGCGCGCAGGAAGGACATGACGCGTCAGCTCATCGTGCACATGTCGGCCGAGCTGGAGATGGAGCTGGCCCGGGAGCAGCCGGACCCCGAGGACGCCGCCGCGGCCTGGCGCAGGCTCGGCGCCGACCTCGTCACGGCGGTCAGCGGGCTCGTCGGCGCCCTGGGCGAGGCGGCAGGCGGTGAAGGTCATGGGCGGTAACAGGCGGGGTCACCCCGGCAGCCCCAGCATGGGCCGCAGCAGGGCAGCCGTGCGCGCTCCCGTCACCGAGGGCCCGGCCGCGCGGGCGAGGTCGGTCACGATGTTGAGCGCCGCATGCGTCCGGAACCGCAGCTCGGCCGCCTCCTCCCCCACCCGGACCTGAGCCACCAGCCCCGTCCAGGTGTCAACGTGCCGCCGCTGAGCGGCCCGCAGCCGCCGCAGGTCGGCGGGCGGCAGGTTCTCGCTCTCGGAGACGTAGACGGCGGCGAGGTCGGCCTGCTCGAAGGTGATCTCGACGTAGGCGTCGATCAACCGCCCCAGCGCCTGCGCGGGTGAGGACGCACCGGCCAGCGCCGCGGCGGCAGTGTCCGCCAGCCGTCCGGCGGCACGATGGTAGGCGGCGGCCAGCAGCTCGGCCTTGCCCGCGTAGTGCGAGTACACGCTGGAGGCGTTGATGCCGGCGGCCTGCCCGATGTCGGCGATGCTCACCTGGTGGTAGCCCCGCTCGTGGAACAGCCGGATGGCCTCGGCGAGCAGCCGCTCCCGGCGCGGCAGCAGCGCGAACCGATCCTCCCGGTCCTGCCACGTGGACGTCCGGGGCGGCGGCGCGGGCAGGCTCACGGCGGTGAGGACGGCGACGCAGTCGAGGATCGTGCGCTCGGCCTTGCCCCTGGACAGGCTCGCCCGGTGTGTAGCGGGGCTGGCGATCACGCTCAGCACCGCGGAGATCACCAGGGCGGCGTCCTGCTTGGGCAGCGAGGGCCGCACGTCCAGCAGCAGCTCGCGCAGCGTGCGCACGGCGCCGTCGAACGGCGCGGTCAGCTCCGCCCGCTGCTCAGGGTCGAGGTAGCGGCTCTCCCACTGGTAGAGCCGGGCGACGGCGCGCCGGTCGAGGGTGTACCGGACGAGCGCCCGCAGGGCGGCCTGCAGCCGGTCGGGCGGGGCGGGCTCGCCGGCACCGGAGTGCACGCATTCGGCGAAGCGCACGCCCAGCTCCCCGACGGCCGCGGCGAGCACGGCCTGCTTGTTCGGGAAGTGCCGGTAGAGCGCGGGGCCGGTGACGCCGATCTCCTGGGCGATGTCCTCGATGCCGACGTTGTGGTAGCCGCGGGCGCAGAACAGCTCGGCGGCGACGAGCGCGATCGTCTCCTTGCGGTCTTTGGGCCGTTGGCGCCGGGTTGTCGGCATGGTGCGAGTGTAGCGGGCGCACGGTGATCCACAAATCGTTACCTGTTTCGCTGAAACGAAGCTGCGAGCTGGGCGAACTTGTAGATAAGTAAGTCATGATTCGGATGTATTGACAGTAGAACGATGTTCGGGTTCTGATGGAGACGCCCAATGCCCGGCGAAGGGAGCGTTCGATGGTGACCGAGGAGGACGTGCGCGCGGCTGTGGGGGCGTACACGGTGCCGGAGCTGCTGCGGCGCAACGCCGCCGAGCACGGCGACCGGCCCGCGCTGACCGGCGCCGACGGGCGTGCCTGGACCTGGCGGGAGCTGCGCGACGACGTGCTGGCCGCGGCGGACGGGCTGCGGGCGCTGGGGCTGCGGCGCGGCGAGCGGATGCTCATCGGCATGTCGAGCCGCCCCGAGCACTGGATCGTGGATCTGGCGGCGGTCGAGCTGGGCGCGGTCCCGTGCACGACGTACGCGACGCTGACGGCCGAGCAGATCCGGCAGGTCGCGGTGCACAGCGGGGCCGGCGTGGTGGTGCTGGAAGGCCCCGCCGAGCTGGCGCGCTGGGAGGCGGCGCTGGCGGCCATGCCCGGGTTGAAGGGCGTGGTCGTGGTGGAGGACGCGGACGGCCCGCACACGCGCTACGCCGACCTGCTCACGACGGGACCCGGCGAAGCGGCGGGCCCAGCAGCGGACAAGGACGCCACCACGGGCCAGGACGACCCCGTGACGATGATCTACACCTCGGGCACGACGGGCGACCCGAAGGGCGTGGTGCTGTCCCACCGCAACGTGCTCTACCAGTGCGCACTCCAGGAGCTGGTCCAGCCGGCCCCCGCCCACCCCAGGACGGTCGCGTACCTCCCGCTGGCCCACATCGCCGAACGCGTCCTCGGCATCTACCTGCCCCTCTACACGGCGGGCCACGTGACGATCTGCGTCGACTCCACCCGCCTGCCGGCCACGCTGAACGAGGTCCGCCCGCAGGCGTTCTTCGGCGTGCCGCGCGTCTGGGAGAAGTTCGCGGCCGGTCTGCAGCACGCGCTGTCCGCCCTGGACGGCCCCCAGGCCGAGGCGGTCGGGCAGGCGCGCGAGCTGGCCGCCGAGGCGTACCGGATCCGCGCCACCGGCGCCGCCCTGCCAGGCGAGCTGGCGGCGGCGCTGGAGCGGGCCGACCGGCTGGTGCTGCGCCCGCTGCGGGAGCGGATCGGGCTGGCGGAGGCGGTCCGGCTGGGCAGCGGCGCCGCGCCCATCCCGGCGGAGGTGCTGGAGTTCTTCGGCAGCCTGGGCATGACGATCATGGAGGTGTGGGGGCTCAGCGAGACGACGGGCGCGGCCACCAGCACCTTCACCCACCACTACCGGGCCGGCACGGTCGGCCTTCCCATGCCGGGCATGGAGATCAGGCTCGCCGACGACGGCGAGGTGCTGGTGCGCGGCCCGCTGGTGTTCCTGGGCTACCTCCAGCCGGACGGCCGCGTCCAGCCGGTCGTGGACGAGGACGGCTGGCTGGCGACCGGCGACATCGGCAGCCTCGACGAGGACGGGCTGCTGCGGATCATCGACCGCAAGAAGGAGATGATCATCACGTCGAGCGGCAAGAACATCGCGCCGAGCGCGGTGGAGTCGCTGCTGCGGGCGCACCCGCTGATCGGCTACGCGGTCGTGGTGGGCGACCGGCGGCCGTACCTGACGGCGCTGCTGATGCTGGACGAGGAGGCCGCGCCCGCCTGGGCCGCCGCCCAGGGCCTGGGAGCCGTCGGGCTGAAGGAGCTGGCGGCCGAGCCGCGCGTGCTGGAAGAGGTGACGGCCGCCGTCGAGCGGGCGAACGCGGCGCTGTCGCGGCCCGAGCAGGTCAAGGCGTTCCGGGTGCTGGACCACGCGTGGAGCCCGGCGAGCGGGGAGCTGACGCCTTCGCTGAAGCTGCGGCGGCGGGTGATCGAGCGGCGCTACGCCGAGGTGATCGAGGAACTCTATGCGAAAGGCTCATGATTTTGACCCAGAATGAGGCGCTGACCGATGAGCGGCGCGACTTCGTCGCCGCCATCGAGGACTTCTGCCGGCGCGAGGCGGGCACCCGCGAGCAGTGGCTGAAGCTGACCGACGGCGGCGCGGAGCCGCACAACGCGGAGCTGTACGGCAAGATGGCCGAGCTGGGCTGGCTGGGCGTCTCCGTGCCCGAGCAGTACGGCGGCGCCGGCCAGGGCATGGTGGACCTGCTGCTGTTCCTGGAGACCACCGCCTACTGGCAGGTCCCGATCGGCGGTTTCGCCACGTCCGCGATCACCGCCGCCTCCTACGAGAAGTTCGGCGGCGAGGAGCAGAAGAGGCGCGTGCTGGGCGACTTCCTGCGCGGCGGGGTGCTGGCGGTGTCGATGTCGGAGCCCGGCGCGGGCTCCGACGTCGCCGCGCTGACGTGCAAGGCGGAGCGGCGGGACGGCGGCTGGGTGGTCAACGGCCAGAAGACGTGGTGCTCCAACGCGCACATCGCCGAGCACATCCTGCTCGTCGCGCGCACGTCCGCGGCCGGTGACCGGCACGACGGGCTCACCATGTTCTCCGTGCCGGCCGGCGCCGGAGGGCTGGAGATCCACGGCATCGAGACGATGGGCGGCAAGGAGGTCAACGACCTCTACTTCACCGACTGCTTCCTGCCGGACGACGCGGTGGTCGGCCAGGTGGACCACGCCTGGCGCCAGCTCATGGCGGGGCTGAACCTGGAGCGGATGATCCTGGCCGGGCTGATGCTGGGCACCGCGCGCAGGGCGTTCGACGACACGGTCTCGTACGTGCGGGAGCGCACCCAGTTCGGCCGCCCGGTCGGCAGCTTCCAGGCGCTGCGGCACCGGCTCGCCGACCACGCCACCGAATTGGAGTGCACCAGGCTGCTGGTGCACGACGTGGCGCGGCGGATCGACGCCGACCCGGCGCGGATGCTGCCGCGCGAGGCGTCGATGGCGAAGCTGAAGGCCACGGAGGTGGCCAAGGCGATGGCGCTGGACGGCATGCAGATGATGGGCGGCTACGGCTACGCCACGGAGTACGGCATGGAACGGCTGCTGCGCTCCACGGTCGTCTCCACGGTCTACGGCGGCACGAGCGAGATCCAGCGCGACATCATCGGCAAGACGTACGGGCTCTGAGTGAAGGCGTGCCCCCTCATCGATCAGGAGGGGGCACGCCTTCTCACATGTCGCGGGCGCCGGCCCGGATCGCCTCCCTGATGCGGAAGTAGGTGCCGCACCGGCAGATGTTGCGGATGCCGTCCAGGTCGTCGTCGGTGATCGTACGGCCCTCGGCGGCGACCCGGTTGACCAGCGCCACCGCGGCCATGATCTGGCCGGGCTGGCAGTAGCCGCACTGGGCGACGTCGTGGTCGAGCCAGGCCCGCTGCATGGGGTGCAGGTCCGCTCCTGCCGTGGCCGCCAGCCCCTCGATGGTGGTGACCTCGTCGTCCGGCTGGAGATCCTTGACGGGGATCGCGCACGGGTTGACCGCTTTGCCGTTCAGGTGGCTGGTGCAGGCCTTGCACACGTTGATGCCACAGCCGTACTTCGGCCCGGTGATGCGCAGCACGTCGCGCAGCACCCACAGCAGGCGCACGTCGTCGGCGACGTTCACGGTGACCTGCTCGCCGTTGACGCGGAAGGTGTGTTCGGGCACTCGGGTCTCCTCGGCTCAGCGAGCGTGGTCGAGGCCGTCGGTCGGGGACGGCGGCACGGGCGGGACGGTGGGCTTGGGGGTGAAGGAGAGCGTGCCGTGGTTGATCGGGAAGCTGGTGGGCATCGTCCCGGTCGCGCGGCCGTAGGCGCAGGCCACGGCCGCCATCGAGGAGGCGACGGCCAGCTCTCCCGCGCCGCCGGGCTCGTCGGAGGTGGCGGGCATGATGATGATCCGCAGGTCGAGCGGGGTGTTCCACTGGCGGGTGTAGAAGTAGTTGTCCCAGCTCGCCTCCAGGAAGTAGCCGTCGCGCAGGTGCAGGCTGGAGGTCAGGGCGAGCGCGATGCCGTCCGAGATGCCGCCCATCATCTGCGCCTCCAGGCCGCGCGGGTTGACGGCGAGGCCGGCGTCCACCGCGAAGACGACCTTGGTGACGCGCGGCCCCGTCACGCCGTCCCGGATGGGCCGGTTGACCGTCTCGGGACGGCAGTCGATCTCCACCAGCGCGGCGCTCACCGACTTGTACTCGGCGTGGAAGGCGATGCCCTGCGCGGTGCCCGGTTGCATCGCCCGTCCCCACCCGCCTGCCTCGGCGACCTTCGCCAGCACCGCGCGTGAGCGGGCGTCGCGCAGGAAGTCGTGCCGGAACCGGTAGGGGTCCTTGCCCATCCTGGCGGCGAGCTGGTCGACGATCAGCTCGCGGGCGCAGGTGACGTCGGGCGAGTAGACGTTGCGCATGCTGCCGGTGTTGAAGCTCTTGTCCGTCTCGGCCAGGAGCTGGCTGCTGGCGCCGAAGTCGTACGACATCGCCTGGCTGAGGTGGAAGAACGTCTGCGAGAAGCCTACGTCGCCCACCGGGAGCCGCGCCGCCAGGGCGGTGAAGATCTCGCCGAGCCCGTGGCCGAGGTCGGTGGAGACGCTGGTGTGCCGCTGCTTGTAGCTGAGCACGGTGCCGCCGAGGTAGGAGACGCGCACCCGGGAGGTGGCCATCGGGTGGGCGCGGCCCTGGCGGGCGTCGTCGGCGCGGTGCCACATGAGTTTGACCGGCTTGCCGACCTTCTGCGACACCTCGGCGGCCTCCAGCGCGGCGTCGAAGAAGAGCTTGCGGCCGAACGAGCCGCCGCCCTCGGTGACGTGCACGGTGACCTTGCCGACCGGCAGGCCGAGCCTGGCGGCGATGCTCTGCTGGGCGACGATCGGCGACTTCAGCGCCGACCAGATCTCGGCGCGGTCGGCCCGCACGTCGGCGATGGCGCAGTTCGGCTCCAGCGCGCTGTTGCCGCGGAAGTAGAACGTGAACGCGCCCTCGACGACCGGCGTCGGCGGCCTGAGGCCGAGGGGCAGCTCGGCGGCCTGCAACGCGCGCAGCACGCTCTCGTCGGACTTGCCCGCCGCGGTGCCGGGCTTCCACGTCACCTTGAGGGCGCGCACGGCGTCGATGCACTGGCCGAACGTCTCGGCGCGCACCGCCACACCTGTTGAGATCACCACGGCGTCGGTGACGCCCGGCATGGCGCGCACCTCGGCGAGGTTGGCGACCGAGCCGACCTTGCCGTTGATGGTCGGCGGGCGGCACACCATTGCCGGCTTGGCGTCCGGGACGTCGAGGTCCATGGTGAACTTCTTGCGCCCGGTCACCGCGTCCAGCGCGTCCACCCGGTTGTGCGGCTTCCCGATGACGGTGAAGCTCTCGGGTGCCGCCAGCGTCACGGACACCCGCGTGGTCCGGCTGCTCGCGGCCTTCTCCGCGAGCGCGCCGATGCCGACGCTGCCGCCCGACCGGTCGCTGATCACCCCGTCGGCCAGCTTCAGCTCGCCGACCGGCGAGCCCAGGTCGGCCGCCGCGGCCTCCAGCAGCCGGAGCCGGGCGACGGCGGCCGCCACCCGGATCGGGGTGTAGGTGGAGATGGTGGTGTTCGAGGCGCCGGTGAGCTGGTTGAACAGCAGCTCGGGACGGGCGTCGGCGAGCGTGACGCGCACCCGGTCCAGCGGGACGGCCAGCTCCTCGGCGATCAGCATGGCCGTCGAGGTGGTGATGCCCTGCCCCACCTCGGCCCTCGGCAGCGCGAACGACACCGTGCCGTCCCTGCCGACCTCGACCGAGATGAGGCCGGAGGTGGGCAGCGCCGCCGCCGTCATGACGTCGTTGAGGTCGATCAGCTCGGTGAGCTCCGGCGAGGGCACCTGGAGGTCGCCGGACGGGGCGGGCGGCGTCAGCTCGGCGGCGGCCACCAGCGTCGGGGCCGCCACCACGTACCCGAGGAACCGCCGCCGCGCGATCGGCTCGCCCGGCACGCCGTCGTGCGGACCGGTCATGATTCCGGTCGGTTGATCGTCGGGATCTCGATCTTGGTCTCCTGGCCCTTCGTGAGGAAGAACAGGATGTACTGCCGTACGGCCTCGTCGATGACCCAGGCGGTCTCGGGCACCAGTGGCAGCGGGATGAGCCCTTCGCGGAACCTGACCAGCTTCGGCCAGACGGCCTTGATCAACGGGTCCCAGACCGGCTCGCGCTTGATGCCGTCCCAGTCGGCTACCTGGTCGCCGACCAGGTAGCGGGCCAGGGCGTTGCAGAGCGGCCGGCTGATGCTGGCCGGGCTGGTCTGCTCGGCGAGCTGGCTCAGCAGGATGTCCGTCAGCTCCACGCCTTCGGGGGTGGGGCCCATGTTCCTCGGCAGGATCTGGTCCGACTGGGCGTTGGCGGCGTCCCAGGTGGCGGGGATGTACTCGTCCCTGATACCGAGCAGGTGCGCGGTCACCTGCCACACGTGCAGGTACGCCTCGGTCTCGGCGGGCTTCATCGGCACCCGCCACTCCAGCAGCTTGCGCATCGCGAAGGTCGGCAGCGTGTGCCAGGTGACCAGCATGTCCTCCTGGCTGATGGGGATGTCGCCGCCCCAGTGCGGCGACTGCTGCAGCAGGTGCCGCACCGCGGCGTGCACCAGCCTGGTCTTGACGCACTCGACGACGACGGAGCCGCCCGGCCGGTAGGCGTCCAGGGCTCCGACGGCGAAGCCGAAGATGCTCGTCTTGGCGACGCGGTCCTCCATGTCCGCGCCGCCCTTGGAGTAGTAGACGGAGCGGGCCTCGTTGGGGATGGCCGTGGCCAGCATGCCGCCGCCCACCCCGTTGCACAGGTTCAGATAGATGCCTCTGGACTTGTTGAAGGTGGCCGCGACCTCCAGCTTGGCCGGGTCGGCCCACGACGGGAGCTGCCGGGCCCGCTCCATGAAGTCGCGCAGGTCGGCCGGCAGCCCGTCGGGTAACGGCTGGTCGTTGCGCGTCCAGTTCCACAGCAGCCGGTTGACCTCGGGGACGGCGCCGCGGTCGAGCAACGAGGCGAGGAGCTGGTCGGCCTCCTCGTCCCAGACCCACCGCGGGTCGGCGCCGGCCCCCGATCCCGCGATGGAACCGCTCGGCGCCCACGTCCACTCCAGCAGGGGGCGCGCGTGCGCCGGGGTCGCCATGCTCAGCGCTCCCAGCGCCCCGAGCGCGCCGCCCGAGATCAACATCTTGCGCCTGCTCAGCTCCGTCATGGCCGGAACTCCTTTCTGACCTGTTGCGACGCCGATGAACGGCCTGATGGTGGTTGCCGCCGGACGGGATCCGGCCAGGCCCCGGCCCGCTTGCGCGCGGGCCGGGACTCCGGTCGCGGGACCGGTCAGGACGGACGGTTGGTCTGCGGGATCTCGATGCTGATCGGCTTGGCCTCCGACAGGAACAGCAGCGCCGCCTTGCGCAGGAACTCGTCGAAGAGCCAGTACGCCTCCGGCGCCAGCGGGAAGGGCAGCAGCCCCTCGCGGACCGCGATGAACGGCCCCCAGGAGAGCCTGAGCAGCGGGTCCCAGACCGGCTCCCTCGGGATCTTCAGCCAGCCGGCGATCTGGTCGCCGAGCATGAAGCGGGTGAACGCGCCGAGGATGGGCTTGCTGAGGATGCCGGCGTCGACCGAGGAGCCCAGGTTGAGCAGGATGTCGGCCAGCTTGATGCCCTCGGGGGTGGCGGCCAGCACCGGGGTGAGCGTCTGCGCGGCCTGGCTGTTGGCCTCGGCCCAGGACGCGGGGATGTACTCGTCCTTGATGCCGAGCATGTGCGCGCCGACCTGCCAGGAGTGCAGGAACGCCGCGGACTCGGCGGCGGGGATGGGCACCTTCCAGGCGACCAGCTTCTGCATGACGGTCGTGGGCAGGCTGTGCCAGGTGACCATCATGTCGCGCTGGCTGATCGGGATCTCTTCCTCGGCGACGTCCGGCCAGTGCGGCGACTGCGGCAGCAGGTGCCGCACCGCGGCGTGCACCAGCCGGGTCTTGACGCAGGTCACGATCATCTCGCCCTCGGGGCGGTAGGCGTCGGTCGAGCCGATGTCGTAACCGAGCTTGGCGGTCTTGGAGATGCGGTCCTTCATGTCCGCGCCGCCCTGGGAGTAGTAGACCGCGCGCGCCTCCTTGGGGATGACCGTGCTCATCATGCCGCTGGCCAGCCCGTACAGGACGCCGAGGTAGAGCCCGCGCTTCTTGTTGAACTCGACCGCGAGGGCCAGCTTGCCCTCGTCGGCCCAGTCCGGCAGCCGCCTGGCCTCCTCCATGAAGTCCCGCAGGTCCGCGGGGAGTCCGGCGGGGAGCGGCTGGCCGTTCTTGGTCCAGGTGCGTAAGAGCTCGTTGACCCTGGGCACGTCGCCCCGGTCGAGCAGCGACGCCACCAGGGGGTCGGCCTGCTCGTCCCAGACCCATCGCGGGTCGAGCCCGGCCCCCGTGCCCGCGACCGAGCCGGCGGGGGACCACGTCCACGCGTGTGCGGGGGTCGCGATGCTCAGCGCACCGAGAGCGCCCAGCGCTCCACCCGCCTTCAACATGTTGCGTCTGCTGAGTTCGCCCATGCTTGCGCCTCCTCCTTTTTCCGAGGCTGCTTGATACGGTGAAACACCGGATGCTTCTGCGTATCATGAGAGCACAACGTGACGGCCATCACAAGACGCGGCAGCGGCCGTTAGGTGATTGGGGCAGAATGAACGTCAACGGAGGTGATCGTGGAATCTGCGCTGTCCGTGCTCATGACACCGTCGGATTCGGAGTCGCTGCTGGAGCGCGCCTACCTCGACGCCGTCGAACGCGTCGAGGAGATGGACGAGCCCCGCACGCGCATCCTCGACGCGGCCTACGAGCAGTTCTGCCGCATGGGGATCCGGCGATCGACCATGGAGGACGTGGCCAGGCGTGCCAAGGTCTCCCGCATCACCGTCTACCGGCGCTTCGCCACCAAGGACGTGCTGGTCGAGCACGTGGTGCGGCGGGAGTTCCGGCGCTACTTCGACCAGTTCCTCGGCGAGATCGAGCAGGCCGGCACCGCCGCCGACCGGGTCGTGCTGGGGTTCGTCAGCTCGCTGCGCGCCATCCGGTCCAACCCGCTGATCGGCGGGCTGATCGCCGCCGAGCCCGACCTGCTCGTGCCGTCCATGTTCAGCGACGGCGGCCGGACCCTCGCCACCGTGCGGCACTTCGTCGCGGGCCAGCTCCGCCGCGAGCAGCGCGCCGGGCACGTGCCCGCCGACCTGGACACCGACCTGGTGGCCGAGATGATGGTACGCGTCTCCGCGTCCTTCCTCGCCATCCCCAGCCAGGTCGTCGACCTCGACGACGACGCCCGGCTCGCCGACGTGGCCAGGCGGTTCCTCGTGCCCATGCTGCACGCCACCGGCCCGGGCCCTGGTTCAGCCGCGGGACAGTGACCTGCGCACGGGAACGACCGTCGCCCGTCAGAACACGACCAGCGACCGGATCACATCACCCGACCCCATGGCCGCGAACGCCTCCCCCACGTCCTCCAGCCCGATCCTCCGGCTGATCAGCCCTTCCAGGTCGAGCCGCCCGGCCCGCCACAACCGCAGCAACCGCCCGAAGTCGGTACGCACGTCCCCGGACCCGTACAGGCAACCGACCAGCCGCCGCTCGGTGGCGAACAGCTCGGCCGCGTTGAAGGGCACCACGTCATCACGGCTCCCGGCGCCGACCACGACGGTGGTGCCACCGCGCCGGGTGGCCTGCCACGCCTGCCTGATCGTGGCCGAGCGGCCCACGACCTCGAAGGCGTAGTCGAACCCGCGCCCCCCGGTCAGCTCCTGACCCGCCTCACGCAGCTCGTCGGGCGTGGCCACGTGGGTCGCGCCGAACGCCCTGGCCATCTCCAGCTTCTCGGGCACCCGGTCCACGGCCAGCACGGGGGCGGCAGCCGCCAGCTTGGCGCCCTGGATCACGTTGATCCCGACCCCGCCACAGCCGATCACCACGACCGACGAGCCGGGCCGTACCCGGGCGGTGTTGATCACGGCTCCGACGCCCGTCAGCACCGCGCAGCCGACCACGGCGGCCACCTCGAACGGCACGTCGTCCGGGATCGGGATGGCGGCGCGCGCGTCGACCACCGTCTCCTCGGCGAAGCAGCCCACGCCCAGCCCGGCGTGCGCCGGCTCGCCCTCGAACGTCACGGTGGAGGCGGGCGGCGCGACGCTGACGCACAGGTTCGGCTGGCCGCCCAGGCAGAAGGGGCAGTCGCCGCAGGGCGGGATCCAGGACAGGATGACGTGCGTCCCGACCGGCGGGCCGCTCACGCCGGGGCCGAGCTCGACGATCTCCCCCGCGCCCTCGTGGCCGGGCACGAGCGGCAGCCGGGCGGGCAGGCGGCCCTCGCACATCGACAGGTCGGAGTGGCAGACGCCGGCGGCGCGCAGCCGCACCCGTACCTCTCCCGGGCCTGGCGGCCGGACGCTCAGGTCGCCGGTGACCTCGACGGGCTTGCCCGTCTCGCGCAGGATGACGCCTCGCATGTGTGTGCTCTCCCCCGGGTTCAGAGCTGGACGGACGTGGTGGTGAGGAACTCCTCCAGGCCGAAACGGCCGTACTCGCGGCCGTACCCGGACTGCTTGAAGCCGCCGAACGGCGCCAGGCCGTTGTGGACGCCGTCGTTGATCCGGATCTGGCCGGCGCGCAGCCGCCTGGCCACCCGGCGGGCCCGCTCGGGATCCTCGGCGCGCACGCCGGCGGCCAGCCCGTACGCGGTGCCGTTGGCGATGCGGATCGCCTCCTCCTCGCCGTCGTAGGGCAGGATGACCAGGACCGGGCCGAAGATCTCCTCCTGCGCGATCCGCGACTCGGGCGTCACGCCGGTGAGCACGGTGGGCCGCACGTAGTAGCCGCGGTCCAGCCCGTCGGGCGCGTCGGGGCCGCCGGTGAGGACGGTCGCGCCGTCCTCGGCCGCCGAGCGCAGGTGCGCGCGTACGCGTTCGCGCTGCGCCGCCGAGACCAGCGGGCCGAGCCGGGTGGCCGGGTCGCGCGGGTCACCCGGCCTGTACGTGACCGCCTCGTCGGCGGCGACGCGTTCGGCGTCCGCGAGCCGTTCGCGCGGCACCAGCAGCCGGGTCAGCGCCGAGCAGGTCTGGCCGGAGTTGAGGTAGCAGGCCGCCACGCCCTTGCGCACGGCGTCCTCGAACGCGGCGTCGCCGAGGTCGTCGAGCAGCACGTTCGCGGACTTGCCGCCCAGCTCCAGGGCGGTGCGCTTGACGCCGGCGGCGGCCAGCTCGGCGACCCGCCGGCCCGCGCGGGTGGATCCGGTGAACGACACCATGTCCACCAGCGGATGCGCGGCCAGCGCCTCCCCGGCCTCCGGCCCCGTGCCGGAGACCACGTTGAACACCCCGGCCGGGATCCCCACCTCGTGCATCACCTCGGCCAGCACGAACGCGTCGAGCGGCGTCACCTCGCTGGGCTTGAGCACCACCGTGCAGCCCGCGGTCAGCGCCGGGGCGACCTTGGCCGCGATCTGGTGCAGCGGGTAGTTCCACGGGGTGATCGCGCCGACCACGCCGATCGGGTCCCGGTACACCACCGAGGAGCCCATCGGCTCCTCGAACGCGATGCCCGCGGCGACCTCGGGCATCGACAGGAACGTCCGGATCGGCGAGCCGACCTGGATGGCCCTGGTCAGCTTGATCGGCATGCCGAGCTCGTTCACGATCGTCTCGGTCAGCTCGTCGGCGCGCTCCCCGAGGGCGCCCGCCACTGCGGCGCACAGCCCGGCGCGCTCGGCGGCGGGCCTGGCCGACCAGGCGGGCAGCGCGGCGGCGGCCGCCTCGACGGCCCGCGCCACGTCCTTGGGGCCGCTGCGGGGCACCTCGTCGAAGGGCTCCTCGGTGGCGGGGTTCACCACCTGTATCGCGGCGCCGCCGCTCGCCGGTACCCATTCACCATCGACATAGATGCGATGCGGCATGACCCACCCTCGGCTCGGAGGAGCATTATTCTAGATTTTAATTCTAGAAGCCGAGACGCGGCGACGTCCACCACCCCGGCCGGCCGAACCCTCGGCCCGGCCGGCCGTACTCCACCACCCCGCCTGTCAGCCGATGCGCAAGGGCAGCGTGCGCGGCCCCCGCACCTGACTGGCCGCCCACGTCAC
Organism: Nonomuraea monospora; assembly: GCF_039531895.1. Classification (NCBI taxonomy): domain Bacteria; kingdom Bacillati; phylum Actinomycetota; class Actinomycetes; order Streptosporangiales; family Streptosporangiaceae; genus Nonomuraea; species Nonomuraea monospora. The sequence continues at coordinate 117,280 of NZ_BAAAQX010000008.1, read as the reverse complement.
CCCCTCCGGATCCGCCAGCTCGAACACCGGGACCCGTTCCAGCCACACCTCCAGCGCCACCCGCAGCTCCATGCGCGCCAGATGCGACCCCACGCACCGATGAATCCCGAGCCCGAACGCCGCGTGCCGGTTGACCTCCCGGTCGATGACCACCTCATCGGCCCGCTCGAACTGCGCCGGATCCCGGTTCGCCGCCGGGAACGACAGCAGCACCCAGTCCTCGGCCTTCATGTCCACGCCGTTCCAGTGCATGTCCTGCCTGACCAGCCGCGCCATCGTGACCGGCGCGTAGGCCCGCAGCAGCTCCTCCATCGCCGCCGGCAGCAGCGCGGGCTCGGCCACCAGCCGATCCCGGTCCCGCGGCGTCCCTGCCAGGTGCCACAGCGAGGCGCCGATCGCGCTCCACGTCGTGTCGATGCCCGCGATCAGCAGCAGGATGATCGTGCCCAGCACGTGGTCGGGGTTGAGCTTCTGCCCGTACAGCTCGGCCTCGAGCAGGTACGTGATCAGGTCGTCGCGCGGCTGGTCGAGATGGTCGCGGATCTGCGCGACCAGGTAGTCCGCCAGCGCGGCGAACCCGTCGGCCCGCTCCTCCGGCGGCTTGTTCACGCTCTCCAGCGAGGTCTCGATGAACCGGCGGAACAGCGGCCCGTCCTCGGGCGGCAGCCCCAGCAGGTTGGCGATCACCCGTACGGGGATGTGCTGGGCGTACTCATGCGCGGCGTCCACCACGTCCCGGCCCTCGAACGCGTCGATCAGCTCGTGACAGTACGCCCGCGTCGCCTCCTCCTGCTTGCGCACCGCGCTCTTGGTGAACGCGGGCAGCAGCAGCTTGCGCGCGTCGTGGTGGAACGGCGGGTCCGACGAGATCGGCGGCACACTGCCCATGGGGGCCAGCTCGATCGGCGGCCGGACGTTGCTCACGACGATCGCCCGCGAGGAGAACCGCTCGGTGTCGTAGGCGATGGCCGCCACGTCCTCGTACCGGGTGGGCAGCCACACCCCGCCGAACCGCCCGGTGTGCGCGATCGGGCACCGCGCCCGCAGATCATCCTGAATCGGGTACGGGTCCGCGGCCCAGACCGGATCCACATGGGAGAAGTCGCTCGCCCAGTCGGACACCGGATCGGTGACGATCTCGCTGACCGTCGGCAGCGGACGGTTCTTGCGCGCCTCTTCGAGGTCGGGGCCGAAGCGGTCGTCCACGCTCATCGGGCGGCTCCGTTCCCGGCCTCGATGGCCCGCTCAGGGCAGTTGGCCTGCGCCAGCCGCGCCTCCGTCTCCTGGCCCGCGGCCACCTCGCCACCGGCGAGCACCGTGCCGTAACCTTCGTCGTCCTCGCCGAACAGGTCTGGGGCGAGGTCGTAACAGCGGCCGTGCCCTTGGCACCGTTCGGGGTCGATCCGTACCTTCATTGCCTCGTTCCCGTCTGTGCTGGGGGTTTGTCCGGGGGTGGGGTGAGGGCGGTGAGCAAGCGCTTGGGGGGTGGAGGGTCCGTCCCCTGAGGGAATTAAAAAAGCGTTCATTTGTCGCGTCAAGAGCGGACCCGCTTCTTGTCCGGCTTGTCCGGCGGTATGGCGGCGGTCCGGTCACGGCGGCTGGCGTTGGTGGTGGCACCGGCGTCCAGCGAGTCGTTCGCGTCGCAGGTTGATCGGATGGCCCTCCGGAACGGATGTCCGCCGTGGGCGATCGGTGGTCATCACCCCCGGCAGCCGGATCACCTCATCCAGATCACCCGCCACTCGACCAGGCCGGCGCGCTCGAACCCCTGCCGAGCGCCATAGCGGCCACTGCCGCCGTCGCCACGGTCTTGCCGACCGCCGGGTGGCGCGGGCGCGGCTGCGGCCTGCCCGCGCTTCAGAGAAAGGTCGTGCCCGGTCAGCGGGGTCAGTCCCAAGTGGGGAGCATGCCCTCGGGGTAGCGGGCGCCGAAGCCGCCGGTCGGGAGGATCTCGGCGATGCGCTTCAGGTCGGTGTCATCGAGGGTGAGGTCGGCGGCGGCCACGTTCTCCTCCAGCCGCTGGATGCTGCGGGTGCCGGGGATGGGAACGATGTCGTCGCCCAGGGTCAGGAGCCAGGCCAGGGCGAGCTGGGCAACGGTGGCGTCCTTGGTCGCAGCCAGGTCGGCGAGCCGCTGGGTGGCCTCCAGATTCTTCTCGTAGTTGCCGGGCTGGAAGCGGGCGTCCCAGGTGCGCATGTCGGTGGGGTCGTACTCGGCGCCGGGCTTGGCCTGCCCGGTGAGGAAACCCCGGCCGAGCGGCGAGTAGGCGACGAACCCGATCCCCAGCTCGCGCAGGACGGGGAAGAGGATCTCGGTGTCCCGCTCGAACAGGGAGTATTCGGTTTGCAGGACCGAGACGGGTTGTACAGCGTGCGCGCGACGGATGGTGTTCGCCCCCGCCTCGCTCAGCCCGAAGTAGCGGACCTTGCCGGCGTCGATGAACTCCTTGACCGCCCCGGCCACCTCCTCGATGGGTACGTTCGGGTCGACGCGGTGCTGGTAGAGCACGTCGATGACGTCGACGCCGAGGTGGCGCAGGCTGTTGTCGACGACCTCGCGGATGTGCTCGGGACGGCTGTCGACACCGCCCTGTCTGGTGCCGGTGAAGTCGAAGCCGAACTTGGTCGCGATGACGACCTCGTCGCGTACCGGGGCGAGCGCGGCGCCGACGATCCGCTCGTTCTCGCCCTGCCCGTACAGCTCGGCCGTGTCGAAGAACGTGACGCCCAGCTCGTGGGCCCGGCGGATCGTCGCGATCCCCCCGTTCTCATCCGACGGCCCGTAGGCCAGGGAGATGCCCATCGCGCCGTATCCCAGCGCCGACGCCGCCAGCCCCTGCCGTCCGAGGGTCCGTTGCTCCATGATGCGTCCTCATTCCCGCAGATGTAAGACTGCTCTAACATTATGTAAGAGCACCCTAACATTGAAAGGGAGGCAGAATCGTTCCCCGTGAGCAGCCACACGCCGCCAAAACGCGGCTACCACCACGGTGACCTGCGTCCCGAGCTGATCCGCGAGGGGCGCGCGCTCCTGGCCGAATCGGGCGTCACCGGTTTCTCCGTGGCGAAGGTCGCCGCCCGCCTCGGCGTGTCATCGGCCGCGCCGTATCGTCACTTCCCCGATCGGGAAGCACTGCTGGCCGCCTGCGCGGCCGCCATCATCAGCGACATCGCCGACGTTCTCGTCGAGGCGGCCGAGCGAGCGGGGCCCGATCCCGTGGACCGGCTCGCTGCCACCGCGGGCGCCTACACGCGCTTCGTCCTGGAGCACCGCGCCGGCCTCGACCTCGTCTACTCCTACGACTTCGCCGAGCCGCACCGTCCGACCATCCAGGAGCAGAGCCGCCACCTCACGGCCGCCCTCATGCGCCTGGCCGCGGACGTGCTGCCCGCCGACACCTCCTGGGCCGACACCGCCGATTTCGTCTACGTGCACCTGTCCGCCACGCACGGCTACGCCACGCTGCTCTTCAAGGGCACCCGCCCGCCACGAGGCATCGACGATCACGCGCTTCGCGCTGTCACCGCGGCCCGTGACCACATCACCGGGCATGTCCTGCGCCTGCGTAACGCCCGCTGACGAAACCGGCGACGACTCGCTGGGGCAGCGGGCGTGCGCCTGGCGAGCGCACGGCGTCCGGCTCCCTGAAGCCTCCGCGCAGAGTCATGGCCCTCCCTCAAGGGGGCGCGATCTTCGACCGGGTGCTGCCGACTTCGATGACGCGAGCGCCGATATTTCGACACCTATCAAAGTGACGGCACCCAGCTCGAGAGCAGGTCTCACTGTCGTCTTCGCTACGCGCGTCAGGTGACGTCCGTACCCGCGAGCCCGGTCGGGGCGGTCGGGCCGCGGTCGCCGTCCTCGTCAGTGATCGCCGTGCGCGGCGGTAAGGGTGGCGCCGATCTCCGCCAACCGCGCGGCCGCGTAGCCGGGGTCGATCAACGCCTCAGGGGTGTGGAGACCGGGCGGCACAGGGTCGCCGCGCAGGCCCAGCAGGCGCTCGACGCCGAGGGCGACGCCGAGCGCCGTCAGGGGGCGCTGCCCCTCCGGGTGGAGGAGGTAGCGGCTCATCCTGAGTGGTGCGCCCGTGCGATCCACGCCTTCAAGGTCGATCTTGACCTCCGTGGACGCGGGCCCGCCGCGCCGCCTGCCCGCCGATTCACCGATGGCGAACGCGAAGCGGACGTTGGGCGCGCCCGTCGCGACAGCCAGGCTCGGCACGTCGAGCAGGGGGACGATCTGGCCGGGCAGCACGACGCCGTCGACGCTGGTGAGCTCCACCTGCGCGTCGGGGCCGCTGACCCAGTCGAAGACGCCGTCGCGGCGGACGTGCCCCGCCGAGGTGGCGGCCAGCAGGCGTGCCAGGTCCGCAGTGGCCGCGGGCCCGCCGCTGTCCTGTTCGTCCAGGACGCCGCCGACCTCGATGGTGTCGAGCCGGTCGAACTCCCTGGCGAGGCCGAGCACCGCGAGGACGAGGAGCCCCGCGTACCAGTGGCTGGCCAGCAGGATCGGCGCCGCGCCGGCTCGCAGGCCGGCGGCGACGACCTCGGGGCCGATGTCGACCAGGCCGCTGGAGATGCTGACGTACGGCAGGCCGCGGTCCTGTGCGTAACGCAGTCCGTTCAGGTGGCTGTCCCACACCGTTGCCACGACCGCCGAGTAGCCGTCGGTCCCCTTGAAGCCGAGGTCCCCTCGCCGCAGATCGATGGTCACGGCTGTCGCGCCGCCGAGTTCGTCGGCGACCCGCCGGGCGCGGCCGAGATCGCGGCCCGCGATCGTCAGCGGCAGCTCCGGGTACCACCGGCGCAGGAGGGCTGCGGTCGCCGCGCCCGCCTGGCCGGATCCGCCCATGATCAGTACGGAGTGCTCCACGGTGATGTCCTCTCGCTAACCTACATTCTGTAATTTACATTTTGTAGCTTAGGCTGGGAGGCAACGCAAGGGAGGACGATGACCACGGGATCGACTCGCCTGTCCAGGCCGGCCAGGCGGGAGCAACTGCTCGACACCGCCATGGCGATCGTGCGCGCCCACGGCACCGACGGCCTCACGCTGCTCAGCCTGGCGGAGGCCGCCGGAGTGAGCAGGCCGATCGTCTACGACCACTTCGGCACCCGCCCCGGCCTGCTGATCGCGCTCTACCGGCGGCTCGACGAGCGGCACCGAGCCGCCTCGGAGGAGGCCCTGCGTGACGCCCCGGCCGTCCCCCGCGAGATCGCCCGCGTCCTGAGCGCCGCCTACTTCGCCTGCGCCACCGACATGCCGGAGTGGATCGCCGTCTCCGCCGCGCTCAAGGGGAACCAGGAGATGGAGGCGATCGAGCGCGAGCTGCTCGACGGCTACACAGACCTGATGGCCACCGCCCTGCGGCCGTACTCCGGGCTCACGCAGGAAGCCCTCCGGCTGCGCTGCGTCGGCGCGCTGGGCGCGGCCGAGGCGATCGCCGCGGAGCTGAACCGGGGGCGGGTCACCGCCGCCGAGGCCATCGCGGCGCTGACCGACCTCACCGTCGGCAGCATCGACGCCGGAGCCCAGGGCTGAGGCTGTCGCGGCCCGTTGTGCGGTGGTGCTGTGGAGGAGCCCAACGACGCCTGCCTGTGCATCGTCCCGGCGAGCGGGCGTGCGGCCGGATCGGTGTTCCTGCCGTTCGAGGACGACGGGGGAACCTGCGGTTCGCGGACCAAGCGTAGGTACTTGTCGGGGTGGTGACCGCGGCTGGCGAGCACCACGTCCGCCACGGTGGGCGATCCGACAGACCGGTCAGGCAGCCGTACGGCTCCGAGGCGCGAGAGAGCCCGCCACTCCCAGCGCCGCGGCGCCCACGTAGAACCAGCTGACCAGCTCCAAGCCGCCGGAGCAATTGTGCGGCGCCGATGAGGCGAACTGGGCGACGGGCTCGTACAGGGCGGGGACGAGGAGCACGAGGGCGGCGGACAGTGCGGCCGGACCGGGCGCGAGCACGGCGCCGACGGCGGCCACGCCGACCCAGACGCCGGTGGCTTCGGCGGTGAGGAGGTGCATCTGGACCAGCGCCCAGGTGTCTTGCAGACTCGCGTAGCAGCCGAGGTCCCCGGCGGAGGAGATGGGCATGGTGGCGGCGAGGTCGCGGCCAACGGCGATGAACAGGACCGCTGTCCAGGCGGCGGCGGTCGCCCGCCTCGCCGGACGGCGCGGTCGATGGTCCACGCGGTCCAGGAGGCAGGCGGTCAGGGCGGCCGCGTAGCAGAGCAGCACCAGCCACTCACCGCGCTGTGACCCGCAGAGCGTGGTGTACGGAATCACGACGGTCAGCGCGCCCAGCACCAGCACGGCGGCCGACGCGGACGCGCCGAGCACCGCGAACCGGCGCGGCAGCCATAGGGCGAGCAGCGCGAGCGCCACCGGAAGGTAATCTGCGCTCCACCCGCCGAGTGTCCACACGATCGCCGCCGGCGCACTCGGCTGGGGTAACTCCACGGACAGCGGCGTGTAGGCGAAGTATCCGCAGCTCTCGCCGGGGATCAGCACCGATGAGACGGCCGGTGTCACGGCTGCCAGCATGGCCAGGAGGCGGAACATCAGGCGGCCTTTCGCCGGGTGCAGGTGATCATGTGGTGCGGGCGACGCTACCGCATCAGGCACCCGTAGCCGGTAGGTGCCGTTCTGCGTCTCCGCTGGGGTGTCGGTGGGGTTTGGCTGTGTCAGGAGGAGACGGCTTCGGCACGCGCGAGCCACTTCAGCAGGTCTTCGCGCTCCTCCGCCGTTCTTCGGCCGGCGAGGTTACGACGGGCCAGCTCTTGAAGCATCGGTGAGCGATGAGGCTGCGGGACGACGGCGACGCCGATGCTGTCCTGCCACACCGTTCCCGCGACGAAGACCGAGCTGTCCGTCGCCGACATGGCGAAGCCTGGGTGGCCGTGTCCCGATCCCAAGACGCCAGAGGCCGCTCCAGCGCCTGCGAGGTCCCAGGTGTCGTGCAGTTCGACCAAGCCCCACAAATGGCGGGAGTAAGCGCGACCAAGAACTGATGTTCCGCCGAGAAAAGCCCGAACTCGGTCGCCGCGGTGTACCAGTCTGCGTTGAACTTCGCGACTCGCTCCGCGGCGTGATTGCGACGACCCGATCATGCCGCTCCTCATTTCGCGCCGCAGGAAGTCGTCCGAATCTCGCACATGGACGGCCAGCAGGTCCGGTGGTTACGGGCCGTTCATCGTATCGCGGCGCCCGGAAGCAAGACCGTGCAGATCAGCCGATATCCTCCTGGTCTGGGGTCCGCAAGGCAGCTCGGAGTTGGCCAGCGGATAATGGTTCGCGAAACGGCTTCGATACTGGTCAGGCAGGAGCCGGAGCGCAATTCTGATCAGGCGCTCACTAACGCGAGACGCTGTAAATTCTCGTACACGATCGCCGGGCCAATTCCGGGCGTCCAACTTCTCCCGGACGGGACGGATCACGCCGGGAGCAAGACCCGCGGGCGTGGCATGTGGAGTCTTCGAGGAATGCGGGATGGACGCATTCGAGCAGGCCGGGATGATCACTCTGACCGCCGGCCCGCTCCGCACGGCCCAGCGAGCACGCGGACGGGGAAAGACCGTTCCACACCAGAGGCGAAGCGCGGTAGATCTCGAAACGGTCACGGCCAGCCGGGAATAAGCTGGCAATAAATAAGCCTCCCAAGAAACACCCCACTGCCAGGGAAAAGACCGATCGCGAGCCACCGTTTTCAAATCGTTACCTTCACCACTCCCGCTCACCCCCCGTGCACGTGACCTTGCCGAATTCTCACCATCCCCAGCTCCAGCCCAGCCCCAGAACACCCCGGGCGATCAAGGAAAGCGCCCTGACCCCAATTCACCAAGGGTTGACAAGGGTTCGTGACGAGGTTCATGATCCCCGCAAATAGACAAACCGGGGATGACTTTCACCACGCCGGAGCCAGCGGATTCGCGCCCGGCGAAAACTCACATCAACGATCATCGGCTGACGCCACGGCGCCCTTCGGCATGCCCTGGCCCCATTCCACCATGCCCTTTTCAAGGAGGCAGGCACGACCATGCGCAAATCCCGTCGATTACTGGGCGCCTTCCTGGTGCTCACCCTCGCCCTGAGCGGCAACGTGGTCCCCGCCAGGGCGGCCGCAGCGAGCCCGCCGCCGCCGGGCGACGCGCGTAACGGATGGAAGCCGGACAGCGAACGCGACTGGCTGGACGACCTGCAGGAGTGGTTCACCGGGGGCGGCGGCGAGCAGGCGCCGGAGGCCAGGGATCTCGGGGTGAACGCGGTCCCCCGGAACGACGTGGAGCCGGCCGCGCAGCGGATTCCGCCGGTCAAGCGGGTGAAGGAGCTGGCGGGCAAGCGTTCCCAGCACGAGCGGACGTTCGTGCTGGAGGACGGCCGGCAGCAGGTCGAGGTGTCGGCGGCGCCGCTGAACTATCGTGACAAGTCCGGTAAGTGGCAGCCGATCTCGACGGAGATCTCGCCCACGGACCGGAAGGGGTTCGCGTACGGCAACCAGCGCAACGTCTTCAGCAGCTTCTTCGGCGCCGAGCCCGCCTCGCTGCTGCGGGTGGAGCTGGACGACGTGGCGCTCACGCTCGGCGCCGACGGGGTCAAGCCCGGCAAGCCGAAGGTGAAGGACGACACCGCCACCTACGCCTACGAGAGCGGCGGGGCGCGGCTGGCGTACGAGGTGACGCCGGAGGGCGCCAAGGAGCAGATCGTCCTGGACGCCGCGCCCGGGCAGGCCCCCTCCTACACCTTCACCCTGAAGCCCGACGGGCTGCGGGCCTGGCAGCGGCCGGACGGGTCGATCGCGTTCTACCGCGCCGACTTCGACGGCACGCCGGTGATGGAGATCCCCCGGCCGTACATGACGGACGCCCGTGACGACGCCTCCTCGCCGTACGGCAAGGCGTACAGCGACAAGGTCGAGCAGGCCATGGTGTGGGACGCGGCGGCGGGGCTGCTGCGGATCACCGTGACGGCGGACCAGGCGTGGCTGGCCGATCCGGCGCGTCAGTACCCGGTGGTCATCGACCCGACGATCAAGATCTCGCCGACGCCGTCGGTCTCGCAGGACACGATGATCGTCTCCGACTCCCCCGACACGAACTTCGACGGGAGCTGGCGCCTGTCCACGGGCACGTCGTCGGTGAGCGTGTCGCGGGCGCTGCTGAAGTTCCCGCTGACGGGGGTGCCGTCCGGCACGAAGATCGACTCGGCTCAGCTCCAGGTCTACTACGACCAGGACATCCAGACCAGCACCGGGGTGAGCAACAACGTCGCCCTGGAGGCGCACCGCGCGACCGCCGCCTGGGACGAGACGACCGCGACCTGGAACTCGGCCAAGAACCTCACCGGCGAGCTGGGCGGCAACACCGAGGTCGTGGACGACGGCGACGCCGGCAAGACGGCGGCGACCGGTTCGTGGCCGGTCTCCACCAGCTCGCTGGCGGCCAACGCGGTCGGCGGCGACTACCTGTACAACAAGGACGCCATCGCGGGTGACCGCTACACGTGGGTGCCGCGCGTGACCGAGGACGGCGACTACCGGGTCGACGTGCACTACGTGGAGGCGGCCGACCGGGCCACGGCGGCGCCGTACACGGTCACCTACAACGGCGGCAGCAAGACGTACGCGGTGAACCAGAACGCGGCCTCCACCACGAACGGCGTGTGGAAGACGCTGGGCACCCACCCGTTCACCGCCGGCACCAACGGCAAGGTCGTGCTGGGCGACGGCCCCGCGTCCGCCTCCGTCGGCGTGATCGCCGACGCGGTCAGACTGACCAAGGACGCGGTGCAGGTGAAGCCGGCCTCGGCCAACGGCAGCCAGTGGCACTCGTTCCCGGTGCGCAACATCGTCCAGTCGTGGCTCGACGGCGCCAGCGCGAACCACGGCTTCGTGCTGAAGGCGTCCGACGAGACCCTCGACAAGGGCGGGGTGCGTTACGAGGGCAGCCTGTACTCCTACGGCGGCGAGACCGCGACCTACCCGCGCCTGGTGCTGACGTACGGCCGCCAGGGCGTCACCGTCGATCCGCCCGCCACGATCCACGCCGCCGGCGCGGAGCTGTCCTGGCCCGCCTACCGGGACCCGTCCGACGCCGAGTCGGACGACCTCGCGGAGTACCAGGTGCACCGCAGCGTCTACCAGACGTTCACCCCGTCGGCGGCCACGCTGGTCTCGCCGGTGGCGGCGGGCGCCACGCAGTTCACCGACACGACGGCCACGCCCACCCCGGCCGACTCGACCGACCCGTTCGGCCAGGTCTACTACTACATGGTCGCGGTGAAGACCAGGGACGGGCAGCTCGTGCCCGGGCCGACGGAGATCGCCGCGCTGCCGAAGGCGGGCAGGACCGTCAAGGTCTTCCAGGGCGGGACGGCGGACACGACGCTGTCCAGCAAGCAGCCCGACGTCAACCAGGACGTGCTGGCGGGCGCGCCGTGGCTGATGGTCGGCAACAACTCCGGCACGTACGGCACCACCCGGGCCGTGCTCAAGTTCCCCGGCGTCTCCGCCATCCCCTCGACCGCCCGGGTGCTGGACGCGTCGGTGGACCTGTGGGAAGTGACGATGATCGGGTCGGCCGCGGCCACGTACGAGCTGCGCGGCATGAACACCGGCTTCGAGGAGAAGAGCGCCACCTGGAACAAGGCCACCGCCTCCCAGGCGTGGACGACGGCGGGCGGCGACTACGCGAGCACGGTCGCCGGCAGCTACGGCGGGCTCACCAACGACCCGTACCGGCGCAGTTTCGGCGCCACGTCGCTCGCGCAGAGCTGGGTCTCCACGCCCTCCGCCAACAACGGCGTGATGCTGAAGCTCGCGAACGAGACGTCCCCGGCCGAGCGGACCCTGTTCCTGTCGGACGAGGCGGCGGAGCCGCAGCTAACGCCCCAGCTCCGGGTGACGTACCTGGAGAAGACCACCGAGAACACCTACTACGCGCCCGACACGGCGCTGCGGATGGCCGAGGGCGGCCAGACCAGCACGCCGGTGACGCTCACCAACACGACCGCGGCGACGTGGAAGGCGTCGGACTACGTGCTGTCGTACCGCTGGGCGCAGCCGGACGGCACCGACGTGACCACGGCCGCGAACCAGGTGAAGACGGCGCTGCCCAAGGACCTGGCCCCGGGCGAGGCGATCACCGTCCAGGCACAGGTCAAGGCGCCGGCGACGGCCGACGACAGCAGCAAGCGCAGCAGCTTCCTGCTCCAGTCGGACCTGTACAACAGGACGACCAACGCGTGGCTGTCGGCCAGCGACGCGATCCCGGCGCTGACCCAGGCGGTGGCGGTGGACAAGCCCACCTCCGACCAGCTCGGGGTGGAGTCGTTCTACGAGTACGCGGGCGTCGAGACCGGCGCGGGCGGCCTCCTGCAGAACAACCTGTACGCGGGCAACGCCGTCTGGTCCTACAGCCCGTGGGCGCACCCCTCACGCGGCGACTTCGCGACCATCGTCAACCTGTCCTACAACTCCAAGGACACCTCCAACAGCTCGATGGGCTTCGGCTGGTCGCTGCACGCCTCCATGCCGGTCCGGCTGGGCACGCCGCTGGACTTCCATCCGAACAAGACCCCGACCACGGTGACCATGACCGACGGGGACGGCACGGGACACACCTTCACCTGGGACGACGCCGCGCAGCAGTGGATCAGCCCGAAGGGCGTGCACCTGTACCTGCAGCGGCTGGTGACGTGCGACAACAAGACCGAGGAGTCGCGCGCCTGGGTGATGACCGCGCCGGACCGCACGCAGTACTTCTTCGACTGCGACGGCTACATGTCCTCGACGCAGGACGGCAACGGCCTGGTCAACGCCGCGTCGTTCACCTACGCCGCGCGCCGGTCGAACAACATGCCGACCAAGTTCCTGCAGTACGTCACCGATCCGGCCGGCCGTCAGACGCTGACCGTCGAGTACTACAAGAAGGGCGAGAACTACACCTGGATCAACGACGCGGGCGAGGAGGTCTACTGGGCCAACCTGGTCAACCCCAACATCATCGACCGGGTCAAGTCCCTCACCGACATCGAGGGCCGCAAGATCACCTTCATGTACACCAGCTGGGGCCTGATGGCCAAGATGGTGGACGGTGACGGGACCGCGGGCGCCAAGTCGTTCCGCTTCGACTACGACATGACGCAGGGCGTCAAGAACGCCAAGCTGGTCAGGGTCGTGGACCCGCGCGGCCACGGCACCGGCGTGGCCTACTACTACCCGCGCGAGGGCGACGACCCGAAGTTCCACTGGTCGGCGCAGACCCTGACCGACCGGCTCGGCGGCACGACGTCGTTCGTGTACGTGGACCCCGACGGGCCGCAGGGCTCGACCCTCGACACGACGGTCACCGACGCGGAGAGCCACGCCACCGCCTACCACCTGGACGAGTTCGGGCGGCCCGTCCAGATCACGAACGCCAAGAGCCAGGTCACCAAGCTGGGCTGGGACGCCGACCACAACGTGATCCGCGAGGAGGAGAACAACGGCGCCGTCACCACCTCGGCCTACGACCAGCTCACCGGGGACCGGCTGTGGATCCGGGACGCGGAGGCGAACCTCAACGGCACGCCGGCGACCACGTACACCTACCAGAAGGGCTTGAACGGGCACATCGCCGACCTGACCGCCGAGACCAGCCCCGAGGGGCGGCGGGTCACCTTCACCTACGACCCGTGGGGCAACCTCGCCTCGGTCACCGACCCGGTCGGCAACACCACGGAGACCGCGGGCGACTACACCACCAGGTACGGCTACGACATCCTCGGGCAGGTCATCCACGCGACCGACGCGAACGGCAACCCCACCACGTTCGCCGACCACGACCCGACAGGGCAGCCGCGGATCATCACGGACGCGTACGGCGACTCCACCCGGATCGGCTACGACCGGCGGGGCCTGACCCTGTCGGTGACGAACCCGCTGGGGACGGCGAGCACGCGCACGTACGACCTGTTCGGCCGCCCGCTGACCAGCACGGTGCCCAAGGACCGCGCCGGCGGCGAGAACATCGTCACGCCGGCGCCCGTCTACGACGCCAACGACAACGTCACCAAGGTCACCGCGCCCAACGGCGCCGTCACGACGTCCGAGTTCGACGCCGGCGACCGGCTCACCTTCACCCTCGAACCCAAGGACGACCAGGACGCCGCGCCGGAGCGGAAGACCTCGTTCACCTACGACAAGGTCGGCAACCGGCTGACGGTCACCGAGCCGAACGGCAACCTGACCGCCACGGCCGGCGACTTCACCACCACCAAGACCTTCGACGAGATCTACCAGCTCACCGGCATCACCGACGCCAAGGGCTACACCACCAGGTACCTCTACGACGGCGTCGGCAACCTCACCTGGGTCGTCGACCCGCGCAAGAACGCCACCCCCGACCCGCTGGACTACACGGTCAAGTTCGACTACGACCGCAACCGCCGGGTGACGCTGGAGACCGACGCGGGCGGCTACACCACCCGCGCGGGCTACGACCGCGACGGGTTGCGGACCACCACGACCGACCAGAACGGCAGCGTCTCCACCACGGTGTACGACGCCCGCGGCAAGGTCGTCGAGACCCGGGTGCCGCACGAGACGGTGGACGGGAACGTCAAGGAGACGACCACCCGGTTCGTCTACGACCAGGTCGGCAACCAGACCAGGACGATCAACCCGCGGGGCGTCGCCACCACCGACGACCCGGACGACTTCCTCACCGAGATCCGCTACGACAAGCTGAACCGGGCGATCGAGCAGGTCTACCCGTACGACAAGGACGACAACCAGGGCGCGCCGGACTACCCGTACCGCACGCCGCAGAGCGTGACGTACAAGTACGACTCGGCGTCGCGCCTGACCGAGGTGGCCCTGCCGCCGCCCGACCCCGACCACACCCCGAACGAGGACCACCGGGGCCGGATCGTCAGCAAGACCGAGTACTGGGACAACGGCTGGATCAAGAAGTCGATCGACCCGTTCGGCATCTCGGTCAGCTACGACTACAACGAGCTGGGCCAGCAGAGCGAGCGCAAGGTCAACGCGGCTGACGGCGCCCTGCAGCGGGCCCTGGAGTGGGGCTACCACCCCGACGGCAAGCTCAAGCACCACGCCGACCAGGGCGGCTCGACCATGCCGCCGTACCCGAGCGTCAAGTCCTTCGACTACCTGTACGACCCGAACGGCAACCTCGAGCAGGTCACCGACAGCTCGTCGAACGCCACGATCGACCAGTGGGACCTCGAGTACGACGACCTCAACCAGATGGCGAAGGTCACCGAAAGCCTGGACGGCGCGCTCAAGAACACCACGACCTACGGCTACAACGAGATCGGCGGCCTGGTCCGCCGCGCCCACGACAAGACGATCGCCGACTACACCTACGACGCGCGCGACCTGCTGGAGACCGTGCGCAACGTCAGCAGCGCCACCGACCCCAGCCCCAGGCTGACCCGGTACGCCTACACCCCGCGCGGCGAGCGCAAGAGCGAGACCAAGTCCAACGGCAACGTCGCGACCTACGAGTACTACCTCGACGGGCTGCTGCGGCACTCGGTGGAGAAGAAGGCCGACGGGGCCGTCCAGTCGGAGCACACCCTGACGTACCAGGCCGACCTGCGGGTCGCCAAGGACCACACCAAGGTCCAGTGCGTCGAGTTCAGGTGCCTGTTCCCCGACGTGGAGAAGCAGTACACCTACGACCCGCGCAACCGGGTCACCAAGGTGGAGTACCTGGGCCAGGCGCGCAGCGAGGAGTACCAGTACGACGCCAACTCCAACGTCGTCATCCAGAGCGTCGCCGGCGAGTCGACGAACTTCCAGTACGACTGGAACCGGCTCGTCAGGAGCGGCGACCTGGCGGGCTACTCCGAGTACAACTACGACCCCTCGGGTCGCCTGTTCTCGGTGACCTCCGGCGAGGAGCAGACCCAGACCGGCCTGTACTACTACAACGCCTTCGACCAGATCACCCGCACCGAGCAGGTCGGGGTGGACGGGGTCGAGCGGGCCACCGACTACACCTACGACCCGCTGGGCCGCACGTCCTCCATGACCGGCGACGACGGTAAGAAGACCACCTACTCCTACCTCGGCATGTCGGGTGAGGTGCTGGACGAGGAGGTCGGCGGCTCGATCACGCGCTCCTTCGAGTACTCGGCGTGGGACGAGCGGCTGTCCATGGCGAAGCTCAGTGGCGGGGCCGCCGAGCGCAGCGTCTACGGCTACGACCCGCAGGGCAACGTGGAGATCCTCACCACGGACGCCGGCGACACGCGGGGCACCTACGGCTACAGCGTGTTCGGCTCGCTGGTGCCGGGGTCGGTCAGCGGGGTGGACACCCCCGACTCGGCCAACCCGTACAAGGAGCCGTACAACCCGTACTGGTTCGGGGCCAGGCGCTTCGACCAGCTCTCCTCCACCTACCAGATGGGGTCGCGCAACTACCTGCCGGGCAGTCACCAGTACCTCACCCCGAACTCCCGTCAGGACGCCGGGGCCGACCTGGGCCTCGGGCTCAACCCGGCGACGAGCAACCGCTACGGTTTCGCGGCGGGCCTGTCCATCGCGAACCTGCACTACTCCGAGCCGATGGACTGGAAGCGGGCGCTCGCGTCCTTCGGCGCCGGGCTGCTGGTCGGGCTGGGCGTCGGCGCGCTGGGCGCGCTGTGCCCCGAGACCGGCGGTCTGACGTGCGGGCTGGCGGTGGCGCTGGCCTCCGGAGCGGCGGCCTCCGCGACCAGCTACACCGTGGACGTCGCCATGGACCCGGCGAGGACCTTCGACGCCGGCGACTTCGCCCTGGAGACCGTCACCGGCGCCGCGCTCGGCGGTGTCGCCTTCGGCCTCGGCAGGCTCTTCCGCGGAGTGGGCAGCGTCGGCTGCGGGCCGGGCAACAGCTTCGTGCCGGGAACGATGGTCCAGCTGGCCGACGGCACCACCAAGCCGATCGAGAAGGTCGAGGTGGGCGACGAGGTGCTGGCCGCCGACCCCGAGACCGGCAAGACCGCGGCCAAGCCCGTCACCGACGTGATCACGGGCGAGGGCGAGAAGGAACTGGTCGACATCAAGGTCGACACCGACGGCGACAAGAGGGACAAGACCGGCGAGGTCACCTCGACGGACAGCCATCCGTTCTGGGTCCGCGACCTGAAGAAGTGGGTCCAGGCCGAGGACCTCGAGCCGGGGATGTGGCTGCGCACCTCCTCAGGGACGTACGTCCAGATCAAGGCGGTCAAGAAGCGGACGGCGCAGCAGCGGGTCCACAACCTGACCGTCGCCGATCTGCACACCTACCACGTCCTGGCGGGCTCGGCCGCCGTACTGACCCACAACGCCGCCCGCCCGACACCGGCGACCTGCGGCGTCAAGATCAGTAAGGAACTCGCCAAGAACCTGCCCCCGGGAATCCGGGCGCGCTACCTGGCCTCCGCCGAAGCGGTCGAGGCCGCCGCACTCCGGCTCGCCCAGAACCCGCAGGACATGCTGCGGTATCTCACCAGGAAGGAGTTCAAGGATTATCAGCGGCTGATCCGGATGAAGGACTTCGGTCAGGCGCGGCGTTACTTCGGGACGGCATTCCACCGGGCGCTGGAGCGTGAACTCAACGCCACCGAACCCGGCCGGTGGGTGTACAAATCGAGCTGGGGCGTCGACCTCTACGACCGGCGGTTCATGAACTGGGTGGAATTCACCACGGTCAAGGACCACGCCCGGCACCTCGCCCGGACCACCACCAACGTGTACAGTAAGGTGCCGTACGTGCTGTACAGCATAGGCCCCTTGCCCTCCTTGAGAAGATAGCCATTGGCACCGGATACGCTCCCGGAAACGTCCGGGAGCGTATCCTTTGGCCCCGCCGCAGAGGAGCAGCCGTGAAAAGCGAATTGAATCTGAACGCCGCCCGGCAGAACGGCGCCGACTATTCCGGAAAGCGTTTCTCGGCCATTTCCATCGCGAACGGCAGCCAGCTCACCGACTGCGATTT
Source organism: Nonomuraea monospora (assembly GCF_039531895.1). Classification (NCBI taxonomy): domain Bacteria; kingdom Bacillati; phylum Actinomycetota; class Actinomycetes; order Streptosporangiales; family Streptosporangiaceae; genus Nonomuraea; species Nonomuraea monospora. The sequence continues at coordinate 100,316 of NZ_BAAAQX010000008.1, read as the reverse complement.
CCGCGGCATTCACGCCACGAAGGGCTGCCTCGGCGCAGGCAAACGGCCGAGCGTCTTCACCGGCTGCGTCTTCGACGGCAGCACACTCAAGGGCGACGGCCTCGACCCCGGCCGCGCCACCTTCGTCTCCTGCTCGTTCCTGGACGTGCGGCTGTCGCACCTCACCTTCATGGACGCCGAGTTCGTGGACTGCGTCTTCTCCGGCACCCTGGAGTCGGTGACCTTCTCCGCCGACCCGTGGGCGCGCGACGCCGAGCTGGGCCGCACGGTCAACAGGTACGAGGGCAACGACTTCAGCGCGGCGCGCCTGCGGGACGTCGACTTCCGCGGCGGGATCGACCTCGGCCGGCAACGGCTCCCCGAAGGGGACGACTACCTCGTCGTGCGTGACGCGGCAGCCGTCCTGAAGGCGGCGGTGCGGGAGATCGAGACGTGGGCGGACGCCGGTGAGCGGGAGGAGGCGCTGTCCACGATCGACACCCTGGAGTTCGACCTTCAGGGAGGTCAGCGGGATCTGTTCATGGACGCGGCGTTCGTGACCGACGGCCTGTCGCCGGAGGCCGCCGGAAGGCTGCTGGCGGTCCTCCGGCGGTCGTAGCGCTACCCGGCCTCGCCGGGGGTCAGCGCGTCGACGAACGCCTCGGCCTCGGCGGGGCCGAGGCGCTTGCGGTCGCGGACCAGGAAGACGGCCGCCTTCCGCTGCCCCCCGGCCAGGAACTCGGCGACCGGCCCCGTCAGGTCCTCCGGCCATCGGCCTGGGAAGTCCGGCAGCAGCTCGCCCCGGCTCAGGGTGCGGGCCGCGTCCAGCGCCTCCTGGCCGGTGACCTGCGCCTCCTCTCGCAGGACCTGGACCGCCTCGTCGAACCGGCCCGCCTCGATGAGGTCGTGGGCCTTGGCCTGGATCTCCACTGGAGTGAACAGCGGCATCTCGAACATGCCTGGATTGTAGGGATCAGCCGGACCCCGTCACCCGCTCCACGGGAATCCACAGCTCCGCGTCCGCCTGGCTCCCGTCCTCCGACAACCGCGTCACCGACATCTCAGGCCCGGGCCTGCTGCGGTACGGGTTGGCCGGGAACCACTGCGTGTAGACGTCCCGCCACAGGTGCTGCAACGCCTGCGGGAACGGCCCCGAACTTTCGAACACCGCCCACGCCCCCGCGGGGACGGCCAGAGTGTCCAGGTCACCGGGCGCCTGCCCGCCCGTCACCGCACCCACCCAGTAGTCGAGCTCCACCCCCTCCTCGCGGGTGCCCGGCAGGTTGTCGCTCACGTTGACGATGCCGCGCGGCTCCTGGTCCGACAGCCGCTCGATGCGGTCGAGCGCCTCCTGACCGACGCCGCGGACGAACGCCACGATGGCGGGGTTCATCCCCTCGTGCACCAACTGCACGCGCGCCTTGCGCCCCGCCAGGGTGAACGCCTGCTTTTCCACGATCCGATATCGCATGGTGCTGTTCCCTTCGACAATGAGGCGGAAGGACATGCGTGGCTGGGAGCGCAGCGCCGCGCCGGTGCGCCTGGCCTCGCCAGGGCCCACCCCGTGCACGGCGCGGAACGCCCGCGCGAACGCCTCGCCGGAGGCGTAGCCGTGCCGGATCGCGATGTCCAGCAGCGGCTCGGAGCCGCCGACGACCTCGGCGCCCGCGACGGTGAGCCGCCGGCGGCGGACGTACTCCGAGAGCGGCATGCCGGCCAGCGCGGAGAACAGCCGCCGGAAGTGGTACTCCGACGTGACCGCGATCCGCGCCAGCTCGGCGCCCTCGATCTGACGGCCGAGGTTGCGCTCGATGTACTCCAAGGCCGCGTTGAGCCCGTCCAGCACGCTGTCGCCCTTCCGTTTCTTTCTTGCCTCATCACCGTAGAGACGGACCATGCTGCCGTACCCGACAATCCATGCCCGATCCGGTCAGGCCGGAGCGCGCCACGCCGGGTTGGGCCATCGCGGCGGCGGCGTGCCGCCGCTGCCCGGCCGGTGCTCGAAGTGCCACCACTCGTTGTCGTAGATGCGGTACAGGTCGTAGCGGGCGCCGTGCTCCTCCAGCCAGCGCGCGCCCTCGTGCGGGCGCACGTCCAGCGCGACGCCTCTGACGTGCGGGGACTCCGCCGGCGGCAGGACGAGCATGCGGGCCAGGGCCGGGGAGCCGCAGCGGCGCACCTGCTCGTCGAACATCCGCTGCTGGACGACGGGGTCGCGGTAGCCCGAGGTGAGGCCGATGAGCTGGCCGTGCCGCCACAGCGCCTCGGTGCGGGCCGCGGTGAACGCCGCCAGGGCGCCGTCGGTGAGCCCGGTGAGGTCCTCGGCGGGGAAGCGGAGCCGTAAGGCCCACTGGCAGGCCAGCTCGCGGGCGCGGCCGGGACGGCGGACGAACGCCGCGGGCAGCAGCAGCACGGCGAGCACCAGCGTGACCGCGGCGAACAGGTGGTCCCGGGGCCGAGGCGGCAGGGTGCGTGGTTCGTTCATGCCGAATACGATTGGCGGCGAATGTGCGTGCGTCGTCCGCCGCGTGTCACCGTTCATCGACGGCTGCCGCTGTCCTGCCGCTGTCGGCGTGACCGTGACACAACCATGACATGGCGATGACGAGGCGAGGACACAGCCGGTCGACAGTGGATGGGGTCCGACCGGCGGGGGCGAGTTACGGAGCGTCGTGTGAAGCTTGGCAGCGTGTCACGAGTGTTGTTGATCGAGGACGATCCGGCCGTCCGGGAGGGGCTGGAGCTGGCCCTGCCCCGGCACGGGCACTCGGTGCGCGCGGTGGAGTCCGGCGAGCAGGGGCTGGAACGGCTGCGCGCCGACCTGCCCGACGTCGTCGTGCTCGACCTGATGCTGCCCGGCATCGACGGGTTCGAGGTCTGCCGCCGCATCCGCGCCGCCGGAGAGGTGCCGATCATCATGTTGACCGCGCGCGGCGACGACATGGACGTGGTGGCCGGGCTGGAGGCGGGCGCCGACGACTACGTCGTCAAGCCGGTGCAGCCCAGGGTGCTGGACGCGCGCATCCGCGCGGTGCTCAGGCGGATCGGCAGGGACCAGGCGGAGCTGGAGCGGCACGGCGACCTGACCGTCGACCGGGCCGGGCTGGTGGTGTCCCTGCGCGGCGAGCCCGTCAACCTCGCCCCGACCGAGCTGCGCCTGCTGCTGGAGCTGTCCGGCACGCCGGGCCGCGTGCACAGCCGCCAGCAGTTGCTGGAGTCGGTGTGGGAGCACGGCTACTTCGGCGACTCGCGGCTGGTGGACGCGTGCGTGCAGCGGCTGCGCGCCAAGATCGAGGACGACTCGGCCGCGCCCGTCTACGTGCAGACGGTACGCGGGTTCGGGTACCGGTTCGGGCCGGTGTGAGCCGCCCGCTGACACCCCGTCCCGGCCTGGGGCTGCGCGCCCGGCTGATGGCCGCGTTCGCCCTGCTGTGCGTCGTCACCGCCGCCGCGGTGGCCGGCGGGATCTACGTGCAGGCCCGCACCGCCATCCTGGAGCGGACGCAGGACGCCGCGGCGTACGCGATGACCGACCGCCTGGAGACGCTCTACCCGCTGCGGGACCTCGAGCCGGGCCCGGCCGAGCTCGGCCGGATCGCCGACGTCGTCAAGGACGGCAACATCGCCACGGTCGCCCTCTACGGGCAGGCGCGCTCCCCCTCCGGCCTCGACGTCGAGCTGATCCCCCGCGGGCTGCGGGACCTGGTGGCCGGCGGCGACATCGGGTGGCAGCGCGTCCTGTGGCAGGACCGCCCCTTCCTCGTCATCGGCGCGCCGATGCTGATCGACGAGCCGGGCCGCGCGACGCGCACGTCCGGCATCGAGGTGTACGTCGTCCGCAGCCTGCAGCCCGAGCAGGAGAGCATCGACGAGCTGGCCACGGCCGCCTGGCTCGCCGGCGGGGCCGCCCTGGCGTTCGCGGTCGCCCTGGCCTGGCTGGCCACCCGGGGCGTGCTGCGCCCGGTGCGCGAGCTGGGCCGGGCGGCCCGCCTGCTGGGCCAGGGCGAGCTGCGCACCAGGATCGAGGTGCGCGGCTCCGACGAGCTGGCCGACGTGGCGCACACGTTCAACGACACCGCCGCGGAGCTGGAACGGCACGTCGAGCAGTTGCGCGGGATGGAGGCCGACGCCCGCCGGTTCGTGGCGGACGTCTCCCACGAGCTGCGCACCCCGCTGGCCGCGCTCACCGCCGTCGCCGACGTCCTGGACGAGGAGGCGGTCCGGCTGCCGGAGCCCGCGGGGCGCGCCGCCAAGCTCGTCAGCCAGGAGACGCTCAACCTGACGGGGCTGGTGAACGACCTCATCGAGATCAGCAGGTTCGACTCAGGCGTCGCCGTCCTCGCGCTGAACGAGATCGACGTGGGCGAGCTGGTGCGCGCGACGCTGCGCGTCCGGGGCTGGTCCGACAAGGTGGACACCGACCTGCCGGCCGGCGTCACGGCGCGGCTGGACCCGCGCCGCGTGGACGTCGTCCTGGCGAACCTCGTCGGCAACGCCCTGCGGCACGGCGAGCCCCCCGTGTCGGTACGGCTGCGCGCCGAGCCCGGCTGGATCACCCTGGAGGTCCGCGACCACGGGCCAGGGCTGGACGAGGCGGTGCTGCCGCACGTGTTCGACCGGTTCTACAAAGCCAGCGCGGCCCGGGCCAGGTCGGAGGGCAGCGGGCTGGGCCTCGCCATCGCCCGGGAGAACGCGCTGCTGCACGGGGGCGACCTCACCGTCGCCAACGCCGCCCCAGACGGGGGCGCGGTGTTCACGCTGCGCCTGCCGCGCCTGGCGCCCGAACCGGACGGAGAACCCGCATGAGGATCGCTCTCACGCTGGTGGCGCTGGTGGCCCTGGCGGGCTGCGGCGTGCGGCCCACCGGCGTCATCCCCGGCGGCGACCCGCCCAGCGGACTCGTCGCCCCGAGCGCGAGGGTCACCATCTTCCTGGTCAAGGACGACCGGCTCAGCGCGGTGACGCGGGCCGATCGCCGGGCGACCCAGGCGAACGCGCTCACCCTGCTGGCAGAGGGGCCCACCGCCAGGGAACGGTCGCAGGGGTTCACCACCGAGGTGCCCGCCGACGCCGCGCCCTTCTCGGTCAGCGACGCTTCCGGCGGCCACCTGATGGTGAACCCGGCCACGCCGGGCGGTGAGCTGTCTCCCCTGGCGGTCGAGCAGATCGTGTGCACGCTGGCCGCCGCGGTGCCGGAGGAGCGGGCCCGGATCACCGTGGTGGGTCATGGGGAGGAGGTCGATCCTCAGGAGTGCCCGGAGCGCACGGGAACGATCGGCCCCCCGCAGGAGCCTGCCTGGGGCCAGGGAGGCTGATCCCGGCTGCGGCAGGAGCCTCGCCGGCCCGACCGGCCTGCCGCGCGGGCCGGTCACCGCGTACATTCGTGCCATGCTGCTGCGCGTCGGCCGCGTCATCACCGGAGTGCTCGCGTTACTGCTGGCGGCCCCCGCCGCCTTCCCCCTGCACAGTCTCGGCCCGCGCCTGGCCGCCGACGGCTGTCCCGCCTCGGCCGCCGGCGCGTGGGAGGGCGGCGACCGGCCCGGAGACCTGGTGCCCGCCGATGGGGCCGTCTCGGTGACGATGTGCGAGATCCCCCTCCCCTACCGGGCCCCGCCGCCGCAGGGCCCGGTGCGGGTCAGGAAGCTCACCACCCAGGTCGACGCCATGGTCGCCGAGCTGAACGCGCTGCCCACGCGCGACGTGCTGGAGGCCGGGCTGCGCCGGAGCGAGGCCGCGAAGGGACGCGTCCTGGGGGACGATCTCCACCTCGGCGAGATCTGCACCGCCGTCGGCTTCGGCACGAGCCTGTCCTACGTCGTGCACTACGCGGGCCGCCGCCCACCCGCCGTCGTGCTGGTGGACCGCAACTGCGGCACCGCCCGGTACGCGGGCCGGACGCGGTTCGGCAATCCGGTCAACGCCTTCCTCGGCTTCTACCTGACGCAACTGCAGGCGCGGCCGAAGCCCGTGGTGCCTCCCGGCTGCGCGGCCGGGCTGCCCGCCGCGAAGGTCGATCTGCACCGACCGCAGGGGTGGCCGCGTGACGACGTCGCGGTCAACCGGGGCCCCGCGTTCGGCGAGCTCCTGCCCAGCCCGCTGTCGGCGGCGATCGCCTGCCGCTATCGCGCCGACGACGGTGTGCTGCGGCTGCGCGCGCAGGTCGCCGTGCCCGCCGGCCTCGCCTCCGTACGGTCGCTGATCAACGCCTCGACGGTGGTACGCCCCGGGACCGACAGCCCGGCCACCCCACCGGGCCCGGGCAGGACCGGCTGCGGGATGGACGGGATCAGGCTGCCGGCGGACCTCGACGTGGTGTGGGTGGGCGACATCACCGGCGCCGTGGTCGAGGTGCGCGTCTGGCGCGCCCCCTGCCGGGCCGTCCACGCGGGGCGCACCGCGGGCAGGGTGCCCACGGCGGAGCTGCTGTCCCGGCTGGACGCCTGGCTGGGGCCGGGGCCGTGATCAGTTCCGGACGGGCGTCACTCATCCGGCGACCCTGGCGAGGCGGCACAAATCATTAGTTGTGCGAATATAATCGTTATATGCCTATAACCAGCTCGGCGACCGCTCCGGCCGCGACCGCCCCGGCCCTGAGCCCCCGCCGGCGGATGCTCGTCCTGGCCATCTGCTGCATGAGCCTGTTCATCGTCGGCCTGGACAACACGATCGTGAACATCGCGCTGCCCGCCATCCGCCGCGACCTCCACGCCTCCGTCTCCGGCCTGCAGTGGATCATCGACGCCTACACGGTCGTCCTGGCGAGCCTGCTCATGCTGGCCGGCTCGACCGGCGACCGGGTGGGCCGCCGCCGCACGTTCCAGACGGGCCTGACGCTGTTCACGCTCGGCTCGCTCATGTGCTCACTCGCGCCCAGCCTGAGCTGGCTGATCGCGGCGCGGGCGCTGCAGGCGATCGGCGGCTCGATGCTCAACCCGGTCGCCATGTCGATCATCACGAACACCTTCACCGAGCCCCGCGAGCGCGCACGGGCCATCGGGGTGTGGGGCGGCGTGGTCGGCGTCAGCATGGCGCTCGGCCCGCTGATCGGCGGCACGCTCGTCGGCTCCGTCGGCTGGCAGTCGATCTTCTGGATCAACATCCCGGTGGGGGTGGCCGCGTTCGTGCTGTGCGCGCTGTTCGTCCCCGAGTCGCGCTCACCGCGCCCGCGCCGCGCGGATCCGGTCGGGCAGCTGCTGGTCATCGTGCTGCTGGCCACCCTGACGTACGCCTTCATCGAGGCGCCGGCGGCCGGCTGGGGCTCGCCGCGCACGCTGGGCTGCTTCGCCGTGGCGGCGCTGGCGCTGGCCTTCCTGGCACCGTACGAGCTGCGCCGCGCCGAACCCCTGATCGACCTGCGCTTCTTCCGCAGCGTGCCGTTCGCGGGCGCCACCGTCATCGCCGTGTGCGCGTTCGCCGCGCTGGGCGGCTTCCTGTTCCTCAACACCCTCTACCTCCAGGACGTGCTGGGCCTGTCCGCCCTGCACGCCGGCCTCTACACGCTGCCCATGGCGGCGCTGACCGTGGTGTGCGCTCCCCTGTCCGGCCGGATCGTCGGCAACGCCGGCCCCCGCGTGCCGCTGCTCCTGGCCGGGGTCACCATGACGGGCAGCGGCCTGATCATGACGGGGCTGTCGGCGGACACGCCGATCTGGCAGCTCATGGCCGCGTACGTGCTGTTCGGGCTGGGCTTCGGCATGGTGAACGCGCCGATCACCAACACCGCCGTCTCCGGCATGCCGCGCGCCCAGGCGGGGGTGGCCGCGGCCGTCGCCTCCACCAGCCGGCAGATCGGCCAGTCGCTGGGCGTGGCGGTCCTCGGCGCGCTGGTCACCTCGGCCGTCGTGGGGCCGTTCGCCACCGGGTTCCCGGCGGCCAGCCACGTCGCCTGGTGGGTGATCGCGGGATGCGGCCTGGCGATCGTGCTGCTCGGTATCCTGACCACGACCGGCTGGGCCCGCCACAGCGCCGCCCGTACCGCCGAACGGCTCGCGCAGGCTTCCGACAGAACGGCGGACACCTCATGATCGACCCCCCGGACCAGGAGGCGGTGGCCCGCGTCTGGGCCGCCATGTACGACCTCGTCCTGCGCCAGGAGGACCGCCGCAAGGAGGTCGCCGAGACGCTCGGCATCAGCTTCTTCCGGGTCAAGGCGCTGCGCCGGCTGCTGGCGGGGCCGATGACGATGCGGGACCTGACCGCCGAGCTGTCCACCGACAAGCCGTACACCACCCTGATGGTGGACGACCTGGAGCAGCGCGGCTACGTCACCCGGAGCGTCTCCCCCGACGACCGCCGCAGCAAGATCGTCACCCTCACCCCTGCGGGGACGGCCGTCGCCGAGGAGGCCGAGCGCATCCTGGCCCGCCCGCCGCGCTCGCTGCTCGCGCTCGACCCCGGCGACCTAGCCGACCTCGACCGCATCATGGCCAGGCTGCTGACCTGAGCTCATTACTCTGTGTATACAAAGAGTTACTCTCTGCGTTACCTTGTCGCGCATGAAGATTCCGACAGGGCGGCGCAGGGTCGTGGCCGCCGTCGCCGCCGTCACGGCGGTGCTGCTCCCCTCCGCGGTGGCGCGGGCGGCCGAGCCTCCCGTGCCGATCCAGCTCTTGGCGATCAACGACTTCCACGGCAACCTGGAGCCGCCCGCCGGCGGCACCGGCATGGTGACCACCCGGGGCGCGGGCGGCAAGCCGGTGGAGGTGCCGGCGGGCGGGGCGGCGTACCTGGCCACCCACCTCAAGCGGGCGCGGAAGCAGCACAGCCTCACCGTCTCGGCGGGCGACAACATCGGGGCCAGCCCGCTGCTGTCGGCGGCCTACCACGACGAGCCGACCATCGAGTCGCTCGGCCTGATGGGGCTGCGGGTCTCGACCGTGGGCAACCACGAGTTCGACGAGGGCCTGATGGAGCTGAAGCGCATGCAGGAGGGCGGCTGCCACCCGCAGGACGGCTGCGCCCAGGCCGGACGCCCGTTCCGCGGCGCGTCCTTCCCCTACCTGGCCGCCAACGTCATCGAGACGGCCACCGGCAAGCCGATCTTCCCGCCGTACGTGGTGCGGACCGCCGCCCCCGGCGTCAAGATCGGCTTCCTCGGCATGACGCTGAAGGAGACGCCCGCCGACCTGGAGCCGGCGTCCGCCGCGGGCCTGCGCTTCCTGGACGAGGTCAGCACCGCGCGCAAGTACGTCCCCGAGCTGCGCCGCGAGGGCGTCGAGGCGATCGTGCTGCTGCTGCACCAGGGCGGCAAGGCGGCCAGCCAGATCTACGACTACGACTGCGACGCCGGCGGCCCAGGCTCGGGCCTGTCGGGGCCTATCGTCGGGCTGGCCGAGCGGCTCGACCCGGAGATCGACCTCATCGTCGCCGGGCACACCAACCAGTCGCACGTGTGCACCATCCCCGACCCCGGCGGCGCGCGCCGCCTGGTGACCAGCACCTCCTCGTTCACCAAGATGTTCACCGACATCACGCTGCCCTACGACCGCCAGACGGGCGACTTCGTCCGGTCCGGGATCCGCGCCCGCAACGTGATCGTCACCCGCGACGTGCCCGAGGACCCCGGCCAGGCCGCGCTCATCGCCCGCTGGGGAAAGCTGATCGCGCCGGTCGCGAACAAGGTGGTCGGCTACATCGCCGGGGAGCTGCGCGGACGCGGCTCGGAGGCGCTGGAGAAGCCGCTCGGCAAGGTCATCGCCGACGCCCAGCTCGCCGCCGGCAAGTCGCAGGGGGCGCGGGTCGCGTTCGTCACGCCCGGCGCGATCAGATCGGACCTGGTGTACGAGAACGGCGGCGCGGTCACCTACGCCCGCGTCTTCGCCGTGCAGCCCTTCTCCACGCCCATGACCACCCTCGACCTGACCGGCGCGCAGATCGTCACGCTGCTGCGCCAGCAGTTCATCAACCAGTCGCGGGACATGGTGCTCCAGGTGTCGGAGGGCTTCACCTACACCGTGGACACCACCAAGTCGGGCGGTGACCAGGTCGTCGCCTCCAGCATCAGGCTCGACGGCGAGCCCCTGGAGCCCGGCAGGACGTACCGGGTGACCGCCAACGACTACGTGGCCTCCGGCGGCGACAACTTCACCGTCATGCGGGAGGGCGAGAACCGGGTGAGCAACGGCACCGACACCGAGGCCCTGGCCGACTACCTGCAAGTGCGCGGCCCGGCGGACGACCCGGTGACCGAGCCCGCCGACCGCATCACCTTCCGCGCCCCCTGAGCGGCCTGGCCGTGGGCGCGCCTCCCGTGCCAGACTGCGCGTCATGATGGCCGACGCCCTGATCCCGTGGTTGCTCGACTCCGACCCGGCCCTGCGCTGGCAGGTCGAACGGGACCTGCTGCACGAGCCGCCCGAGGTGTGGGAGGCGACGCGCGCCAGGATCGCGACCGAGGGCTTCGGCGCCCGCCTGCTGGCCCTCCAGGACCCGGACGGCCAGTGGGCGGGCGGCGCGTACTTCCCCGCCGGCCACGAATTCTCCCCCACCGCCGACGGCCAGCCCTGGACGGCGACGACGTGGACGCTCAACACGCTGCGCGAGTGGGGCCTCGACGCCGCCGCCCTGAGCGGCACGGCCGAACTGCTCGCGAAGAACAGCCGCTGGGAGTACGACGACCTGCCGTACTGGGGCGGCGAGGTCGACTGCTGCATCAACGCCTGGACGGTGGAGAACGGCCTGTGGCTGGGCGCGGACATCACCGGCATCGTGGAGTGGTTCGTGGCGCACCGGCTGCCGGACGGCGGTTGGAACTGCGAGTGGGTGGAGGGCTCGACGCGCTCGTCGTTCCACTCCACGCTGAACTCGCTCAAGGGCCTGCTCGCCTACGACCTGGCCACCGGCGGCACGGAGGCGACCCGGGCCGCCCGGCGGTCAGGCGAGGAGTACCTGCTGCGGCGCGGGCTCTTCCGCCGCCTGTCCACGGGCGAGCCGGTGGCGCCGTGGGTGGACCGCTTCGTCTACCCGTTCCGCTGGCTGTGCAGCGTGCTCCACGCCGCCGACTACTTCCGCCGGGCGGCGCTGGGCGACGGCGTGCCGCCGGACCCGCGCATGGCCGCGGCGATCGACCGGATCCGGGCCGCCCGGCAGCCGGACGGCACCTGGCTGCAGGGCCGCCCGCCGGCCGGGGAGGTGTGGTTCGAGGTGGACGTGCCGGAGGGTGAGCCGTCGAAGTGGCTGACCCTGTACGGCACGCGGGTGCTCGACTGGTGGGGCTCCTAGAGCTTGCCCAGGCCCTTGGCCAGGACGGTCGCGGTCCTGGCGATGGTCCGGTTGTCGGTGGGCAGGCCGGGCGTGCGGTTGGTGTAGACGGCCATGATGACGGGGGCGCCGCCCTTGCGCGGCCAGATGACGGCGATGTCGTTGCCGCCGCCGAAGCCGTCGGAGTTGGTGCCGGTCTTGTGGGCGATCGTCCAGGTCTTGGGCAGCCCGGCGGGGATGCGTTCCGCGCCGACCTTGCTCGCGAGCAGCCAGGCGACGAGCTGGTCACGGTCCTCGGCGTGCAGGGCCGTTCCCGTGGCGAGGGCGCGCAGGTCGGCGGCCATGGCGGCCGGGGTGGTGGTGTCGCGCTGGTCCTTGGGCGTCCAGTCGTTCAGCCCGGGGTGCCAGCGGTCCATGCGGGAGACCGGGTCCTTGAGCGTGCGGAAGAACGCGGTCATCCCCTTGGGCCCGCCGATGAGCTTCATCAGCAGGTTGGACGCGGTCCCGTCGCTCTGGGTCACGGCCGCCACGCACAGCTCGGAGACGGTGAGGCCGTCCTTGACGTGCTTCTCCGTGACGGGCGAGTTGGGCTTCATGTCGGCGGCCGTCCACGTGACGCGCCTGCTCATCAGGCCCGGCTGCCGGGTGCGGGCCTGGTGCAGGACGGCGGCGCACAGGGGCGCCTTGAACGTGGACAACATGGGGAACCGCTCGCCGGCCCGGTAGGTCAGGGTCTTGCCGGTGGCGGTGTCGATGGCGTACGCGCCGATGCGTCCCTTGAAGGCCACCTCCAGCGCCCGCAGCTCCTTCTTGACCGCCGCCTCGGCGGCGACGGCCACCGGCACCGCCACTGCCGAGGCCGAGGCGGTGCCGGTGGTCAGGCTGCCGCCGCCCACGAGGGAGATCGCCAGGGCGGTCGCGGCGCACAGGTGTCGCATCTGCTCAGTCCTTCGCTGGTTCGTCCGGAGCTCAGGAGCCAAGCAGATGCGATCATGGTCTGTCTAATAGCGGTATCGGCCTCGCGCCGATATCCGTTCGCATATGAGCGCTGGTCACAGGGCAGACAGGATCTGCGCGACAGCGGCGCGTCAGGCGGCGCGGCTGGGCGCGGTGATCAGGCCGATCAGGCGGGCGGGGTCCTCGACCGTCACCGTCAGGCCGGGATGGCGGAGCACGCCGAGGGGTTCGCTGCCGGACACCGACCGCCGGAACGTGATGCAGACCCCCTGCGTGGTGCTGCTGCCGAACGTCAGCCCGCCGTCGGCCATCGACACGCGCACCCCGATCGCCTTGAACGGCGAGAACGGCCCGGACGGCTCCGCGCCGGTCACGTTGTGCCGCGGTGACAACACCACCCACGGCCCGAACCGCACCCGCAGCACCTCCTCGCTCAGCGTCAGCCGGCAGGTCGAGGGGCGGATGCCGAGGACGGCGAGCAGCGGACGGTACCGTTCCTCGAAGGCGAAGCCGAATTCCTCTTCGTGACTCACCTGCTCACGGCTACCCGGAGCCCCAGGTCCTACACGCCTGCCCCGCCGCCCTCCTGGGCCTCGCGGTCCGGGCGGGGCCAGGGACGGCCGCCGAGGCGTTCGATGTCGGTGTTGAAGCGCTTGAGGTAGGCGGCGAACGCGGCGACGTCGTCGGCGCTCCACCCGGCCAGCACCTTGTCCAGGCCGTTGATGTTCCTGGCCCGCTCGGCGTCGAGGTAACGCTCGCCCTCCTCAGTGAGGCGGAACTTGCGGGCGATGCCGCCCTGCGGGTCGGGGATGCGCTCGGCCAGGCCCTGGCGCAGCAGCGCGGAGGTGTGCCGGTTGAGGGTGGACACGTCGAGGCGGAAGGCCTCGCTGAGCTGGCCGATGGACATCATGCCCTCCATGCGGATGCGGCTGAGCAGGATGTACGCGCTGCGGTCGAGGTGGCGGTGCTGGCCGAGCAGCATCGTCTCGTACTCGATCAGGTGCGTGGGCTTGTCCATGCCGGTCCTTCTGTCCATCCGATGCGGATCAGCCTATCGGCCGCCGATTCCCGCACCATGTGCATGTAACACACTATGTGTAGAGTGCACACCGCTTCCGACGTCGAGAGTTTCGAGGGGGATCCGCGTGGAAGACACTCGCGCGCAGGGCATCGTCACCGTGATGGCCGTGGCCGGCATCGTCGCCTCACTGTCGCAGACCCTGGTGGTGCCGCTGATCGGTGTGCTGCCGGCCCTGCTGCGCACCACGGCGTCGAACGCCTCCTGGGTGATCACGGTCACGCTGCTGGCAGGGGCGGTCACGACGCCGGTGATGGGCCGCTTAGGCGACCTGTACGGCAAGCGCCGGATGATGCTCGTCTGCTCGGTGCCGCTGGTCGTGGGCTGCGTCGTCTGCGCGTTCGCCGGGTCCCTGGCTCCGATGGTCATCGGGCGGGGGCTGCAGGGCATGGGGATGGGCATGATCCCGCTGGGCATCAGCGCGCTGCGCGACGTGCTGCCGCCGCACCGGCTGGGGCCCTCGATCGCGCTGATGAGCTCGTCCATGGGGATCGGCGGCGCGCTCGGCCTGCCGCTGTCGGCCGCGGTCGCCGAGTACGCGAGCTGGCGGGTGCTGTTCTGGGGCTCGGCCGCGCTGAGCCTGCTGGTGTCCCTGCTGATCTGGCTGCTGGTGCCGGCCACGCCCGCCAAGGCGAAGGGGCGCATCGACCTCGTCGGCGCGCTCGGCCTCGGCGCGGCGCTGGTCTGCCTGCTGCTCGGCGTCTCCAAGGGCGCCGACTGGGGCTGGTCGAGCGGCACCACGCTCGGCCTGCTGGGCGCCGCGGTGGTGCTGCTGCCCGCGTGGGGCTGGTGGGAGCTGCGGGTCCGCGACCCGCTGGTGGACCTGCGGGTCACCGCCCGCCCTCAGGTGCTGCTGACGAACGTGGCCTCGATCGTGGTCGGCTTCTCCATGTACGCCCAGTCGCTGATCGTCATCCAGATCCTCCAGCTCCCGGCCGCCACCGGCTACGGCCTGGGCCAGTCGATGCTGGCCGCCGGCCTGTGGATGGCGCCCTCCGGCCTGATGATGATGATCATCTCGCCGATCGGCGCCCGCCTGTCGGCCGCCCGCGGCCCCAAGACCACGCTCATCGTCGGCAGCCTCGTCATGGCGCTCGGGTACGGCCTGTCGCTGGTGCTGCTCGGCTCCACCTGGGGCATGCTGGTGATCACCTGCGTCATCGCGATCGGCGTCGGCTTCGCGTACGGGTCGATGCCCGCCCTCATCATGGGCGCCGTGCCGCTGTCGGAGACGGGCGCGGCCAACAGCTTCAACACGCTGATGCGCTCCATCGGCACCACCGTGTCCGCCGCCGTGATCGGCGTCGTCCTGTCCCAGCTCACCATCGACTTCGGCGGGCATCCGCTGCCGTCCGAGGCCGGGTTCCGCACGGGCCTGCTCATCGGCTGCGGCGCGGCGCTGGTGGCGGCGGCGGTCACCATGACGCTGCCCGGCCGCCGCGACCGCGACGGGCAGGCCGGGGCGCCCCTGCCGGAGGCGGTCAAGTCCTGACCGTGAGGACGAAGCGCTGCTCGACCGGCCCCAGGAGGTGCCACTCCCGAGGTCAGGCGATGCGGTTGAGGTCGGCCACGCGGACGGCGCCGCGCAGCGGCCGTCCCCTGGCCAGCCGCTCCACCTCCCCCACGGCGAACTCCCCCAGCCTGCGCAGCTCCCTGCCCCTGGCCCCGCTGATGTGCGGGGTCACCAGCACGTTGGGCAGGCCGAGCAGCGGATGCCCGGCGGGCAGCGGCTCGGGATCGGTGACGTCGAGCACGGCCGAGATCCGCCCGCCGGAGCACTCCCGTACCAGGGCGGCGGTGTCGATGAGCGTGCCGCGCGCGGTGTTGACCACCACGGCACCGTCGCGCAGCAGCGCCAGCCGCCTGCCGTCCAGCAGCCCGCGCGTCTGCGGCAGCTCGGGCGCGTGCACGGTGACCAGCTCGGCCGCGCGGCACAGCTCGTCCAGCGGCACGATCGAGACGCCCAGCCGCGCCGCCTCCTCAGCCGTCACGTAGGGGTCGCTGAGCAGCACCCGCGCCCCGTGCGAGCGCAGCCCGCCGATGACGAGGCGGCCCACCCGGGACGCGCCGATCACCCCGACGGCCGCGCCGCCCAGCCCGCCGCTCTCCCCCGGGGTGGCCACGCCGGGCAGCGCGTCGCCGGACCAGGCGCCCGCCGTGTACGCCCGCGCCCTGGCGAACGCCTGCTTGGCCGCCAGCACCAGCATGGCGAGCGTGAACTCGGCCACCGGCACGGCGTTGGCCTGCGCCGCCGACGACACGGCGATGCCCCGGTCGAACACCGCCGCCGTCAGGTGCCCCTTGACGCTGCCCGCCGCGTGGACGACGGCCCGCAGCCGGGGCGCGGCGGCCAGGACGTCGGCGTCGATGCGCGGGCAGCCCCACCCGGTGATCAGGATCTCGGCGTCGAGCGGGCCGTCGAAGGCGTCGATGACACGTTCGTGCACGCGGCCGACCAGCGACAGGCGGCGGCGCAGGTCCAGCGGGAACAGCTCGGGCAGCAGCGGCGGCCGCATGGCGAACGCCATCAGCGGGGCCTTGACCCGCGTCGCGGGCGCGGTCATCGGGGGCCGAGGGGCCTGACCGAGTCGCGGACCACGATATGGGTGCCGAGCGTCAGCGGGCTGGTGGTCAGCCGGCCGAGCGCGAGGCGGACCGCGGCCCGTCCCAGCTCGTCGTGCGGCAGGTGCACGGTGGTCAGGCGCAGGTCCTGGGCGGGCGGCACGTCGTCGTAGCCGACGATGGACAGGTCGGCGGGCACCCGCAGCCCGTGCTCGTGCAGCGCCTGGATCGCTCCCGCGGCGACGAGGTCGTTGCCGGCGAAGACGGCGGTGAAGCCGGGCGGCCCCGCGGCCAGGCGGCGCTTCATGGCGGCGTAGCCGGCGTCGCGGTCGAACTCCGCCTCGATCTCCAGGGACGGGTCGGCGGGCACGCCGTACTCGGCCAGCGCCGCGCGGTACCCGGCCACGCGGGTGTCGGAGGTGGTGTGGCCCGGCCGTACGCCCAGGTAGAGGATCCTGCGGTGACCGGCCGAGAGCAGGTGGGCGGTCACGGCGCGCGCGCCGCCGGTGTTGTCGAAGCCGACCACGAGGGCGGGCACCCCCTCCCCCAGCGGCGGCCGGCCGCACAGGACGAGGCGGGAGCCGGCGGCGGCCAGCGCATGGGCGTACTCCGTCATGCGCTTGCGGTACTCCTCGTCCACGATCACGCTGCCGACCAGGATGACCGCCTCGGCGCGCTGCTCGCGCAGCAACTGCACGATGGACAGCTCGCGGCCGTTGTCGCCGCCGGTGGTGCAGATCAGCGACAGCCTGCCCTCCTGCGCGGCCTGGTCCTCCACCCCCTGGGCGATCAGCGCGTAGTACGGCACCGCGATGGTGTTGACGACGATCGCGATGGCGCCGGGGCGGGCCGCCGACAGGGCCCGGGCGTGCGCGTTCGGGACGTAGTCGAGCTCGCGCACGGCACGCATGACCTTGTTGCGGGTGGCCGCCAGCACCGGGTACTCGCCGCCCAGCACGCGGGAGACGGTGGCGACCGAGACTCCGGCCTTCCTGGCCACGTCCCTGATGGTGACGCGTCGGGGTGTGGTCATGCGATCTCCCAGGTGAGCGCCGGTTCAGGTAATCGGTTACTTGAGCAGTGCCCTGGACGCTAAGAGATCCGTCCGGACCCGTCAAGCCCGCCCCCAGCACGTTTGTAACGAAGAGTTAACAGCGCATTGACGGCACCGGAGATCCGCGTCTAGCGTCCGGCTCACGACGTCTGAAGTAACCGGTTACCTGACATCGGCCCCGACTCATCCCCCCAGCGAGAGGTGGCCCCGATGGACAGACCACTCACCCGGCGCGGACTTCTGAAAGGCTCCGTGCTCTTCGTCGCCGGCGCCGCCGTCTCCGCGTGCTCGACCGGAGACCCGCTGGCCAAGGGCACGGCCGCGCCCGCCGGGAGCGGCGCCCGGATCACCCTGACGCACTGGTACCACGAGTACGGCGAGGAGGGCACGCAGCAGGCGGCCATGAAGTACGCCGCCGACTTCACCAAGGCCAACCCCGACATCGCGGTCAAGGTCTCCTGGATCCCCGGCGACTACGCCACCAAGTGGACGGCCGCCGTGCTCACCGCGGAAGGCCCCGACGTCTACGAGGTCAACGACGTCAGCCCGAACATGGTCAAGGCCGGCCAGGTCACCCCGCTGGACGACGTGCTCGGCGCGGAGAAGGCCGACTTCAACGCCAAGGTGCTGGCGCCGTACACGTGGGGCGGCCAGGTGTACGCGGTGCCCATGATCATCGACCCGATGCTGGTCTTCTACCGCAAGTCGCTGTTCCAGAAGGCCGGCGTGAGCGTCCCGACCAGCTTCGCGGAGTTCTCCGCGGCGGCCAGGAAGCTCACGCAGGGCAAGCAGAAGGGCCTGTTCGTCGGCAACGACGGCATCGGCGACCTCGGCCTGGTGGGGGCCTGGTCGAACGGCAACCTCCTGGTGAACGAGCGCGAGATCATCTACGACGACCCGAAGGTGGCCGAGGTGCTGACCGCGCTCAGGGACCTCTACGAGGCCAAGGCCACCCTCCAGGGCTACTCCACCGACTGGTGGGACCCCGGCGCGCTGATCAACGGGGCGGCGGCCATGCAGTGGTGCGGCCTGTGGGCCGTGCCTGGCCTGACCGAGGCGCTGGGCGACGACTTCGACGCCTTCGCGCTGCCGCCGTTCGGGCCGGGCGGGCAGGCCGTGGTCAACATGGGCGGCTGGGTGCAGGTCGTCAACGGCAAGAGCGCCCACCTGGAGGCCGCCAAGAAGTACGTGCGCTGGCTGTGGGTGGACAACACCGCCGCGCAGACCGACTGGAGCCTGGCCTACGGCTTCCACATCCCGCCCCGCAACAGCGCCGCCGCCAAGGCCGACAAGCTCAACACCGGGCCGGCCAAGACCGTCATGGACGCGGTGGCCGCCAGCGGCATCAAGCAGCCGGCGCTGTGGACGCCCGAGGTCCGCGCGCCGTACGAGGACGCCATCGTGGCGATCGTCGGCAAGGGCGCCGACGCGGGCAAGACGCTGGCGGCGGCGGCCAAGCGGTCGCAGGACATCCTGGACAAGGTGCCGGTGCTATGACGACCACGGCCGCGCCCCTCCGTCCCGACACCGGCAGGCGCCCCGCCGCGGGACGGCGGGCCGCGCGCTGGCCGGCCTGGCGCGCGTTCCTCCTGCTCACGCTGCCGATGGTGGCGGGGCTGTTCGTGTTCAAGTACGTGGCCATCGGCTGGGGGCTGCTGCTCAGCTTCAACGACGCCCGCGGCACCATCGCGCTCGGCGACTGGAACGGCCTGGAGAACTACCGGCGGCTGCTGAGCGACCCGGCCTTCACCCGGTCGCTGGTCACGATCCTGCTGTTCACGCTGTTCATCGTGCCGGTGACGTTCGCCCTGTCGCTGGGCCTGGCCGTGCTGGTGAACCGGCTGCGGCGGGGCCGGGCGCTGTTCCGCACCACGTTCTTCATCCCGGCGGCCGTCTCGTACGTGGTGGGCGCGCTGGTGTGGAAGATGAGCCTGTTCAGCGGCACGCCGTCGGGCGTCGCCAACAGCCTGGCCTACCTGCTCGGCTACCAGGAGTCGATCGGCTGGGTGGCGACCGTGGACCCGCCGCTGTACTGGATCGTGCTGGTCACGGTGCGGCTGTGGCTGCAGACCGGCTTCTACATGATCCTGTTCCTGGCCGGCATCCAGCAGGTGCCCGCCCAGCTCTACGAGGCGGCCCGGGTGGACGGCGCCGAGTCCGAGGGCAGGCTGTTCCGGCACATCACCTGGCCGATGCTGCGCAACACGTCCGTGGCCGTGGTGCTGCTGCTGATCATCAACGCGTTCCAGGCGTTCGACGAGTTCTACAACATCCTGGTCTCCAACCTGTCGGGGCTGGCCCGCGCCGACGGCCGCACGCCGCTGATCCACCTGTTCCAGACGGCGCTCGGCGAGCAGAACTACGGCGCCGGGTCGGCGGGGGCGTTCGTGGTGACCCTGCTCATCGTGGTGTTCACGCTGCTGCAGGGCCGCTTCGCCGGGTTCGGCAGGAACGAGGAGGAGGGCTGATGAGGAAACGGCATCTGGGCTCGTACGCGGCGGTGATCGTCTTCGCGGTGCCGTTCCTGCTGCCGTTCTACCTGCTCATCCGCAACGCGCTGATGACCAGGCGGGAGCTGGGCTCGCTCGACTGGCACTGGTGGCCGGAGACCGTCACCTTCCAGGGCTTCGCGGACGCGTTCGGCAACGAGGCCGTACCGCTCGCGCACGCGCTGTGGAACTCGTTCCTGATCGCCGCGATCTCCGCGCCGCTGTCGACGCTGCTGGCCTCCATGGCCGGGTACGCGCTGGCCCGCATCCCCGTGCCCGCCGCGAGACCGGCGTTCTTCTTCATCATCGCCACCATGATGGTGCCGGGCGCGGCCACGTTCATCCCGACGTTCGTGGTGGTCGGCTCGCTCGGCGGCGTCAACACCATGTGGGGGCTGATCGTCCCCGGCCTGTTCAGCGCGTTCGCCGTGCTCCTGTTCCGCGGCTTCTACCTGCGCTTCCCGCGCGAACTGGAGGACGCGGGCCGGGTGGACGGCCTCGGCTACCTCGGCCTGTACGGGCGGCTCGCGCTGCCCAACTCCGGCGCCCTGTTCGCCTCCCTCGGCATCCTGTCCTTCATCGAGCACTGGAACGCGTTCCTGTGGCCGCTGGTCATCGGCCAGGACCCGGAGTTCTGGACGGTGCAGGTGGCGCTGTCGACCAACCTCAACCAGCAGGCGGTCAACCTGCCGGCGCTGTTCGCCGGTGCGCTCGTGGCCATCCTGCCCCTGGTCGCCCTGTTCCTCATCGCGCAGCGGTGGATCGTCAGGGGCGTCCTGCTCACCGGCATCAAAGGCTGACCCTCTTCGGCCCAGGCTGATCGGAGCACCCTCATGTCCCGCATCCTGCCCCTGCTCGCCGCCCTCGTCCTGACCCTCTTACCTGCACTCCCCGCCCGAGCGGCCCCCGTCACCGTCGCGGTCGGAGCCCAGTTCACCGACACCTCGGGCAACCTCCTGCACGCCCACGGCGGCGGCGTGGTGAAGGTCGGCTCCTTCTACTACTGGTTCGGCGAGAACCGCAACCCCGACGGCACCTTCCGCTACGTCTCCGCCTACCGCTCGTCCGACCTGCGCACGTGGGAGTTCCGCAACCACGTGCTCACCCAGTCCAGCGCCCCCGAACTGCAGGTCGCCAACATCGAACGCCCCAAGGTGATCCACAACCCGGCCACCGGCCAGTTCGTCATGTGGATGCACAAGGAGAACGGCAGCGACTACGGCGAGGCGCGCGCGGCCGTGGCCATCTCCAGCACCGTGGACGGCGCCTACACCTACTTGCGCAGTTTCCGCCCGCTCGGACACATGTCCCGCGACATCACCGCGTACGTGGACACCGACGGCACCGGCTACATGATCTCGGCCGCCGACGAGAACTACGACCTGCACGTCTACCGCCTGACCCCGGACTTCACCGACGTGGCCGCCCTGGTGCGCAGGTGGGACGGCGACCACCGCGAAGCGCCCGCCCTGTTCAAACGCAACGGCGTCTACTTCATGCTCACCTCGGGCGCCACCGGCTGGCAGCCCAACCAGGCCAAGTACGCCACCGCCACCAGCATCACCGGCACGTGGAGCGCCTGGCAGAACGCCGGCGACACCCTCACCTACGGCTCCCAGCCCGCGTTCGTCCTCCCCGTCCAGGGCACCTCCGGCACCTCCTACCTCTACCTGGGCGACCGGTGGGCGGGCGCGTGGGGCGGCCCGGTCAACGATTCCCGCTACGTCTGGCTCCCCGTCCAGTTCCCCACCAACACCACCATGAGCCTCACCTACGCCCGCCGCCTCACCCTCGACACGGCCACCGGAACCCTCACCACCACCGGCACCGGGTACGACCGGCTGACCGTGCGGCACTCGGGCAAATGCGTGGACGTGCGCAACGGCTCCACGGCCGATCTCGCGGCCGTCATCCAGTACGACTGCAATGGCGGCACCAACCAGCAGTGGCGCATTCAGTCGGTCAGCGGCGGTTACGTGCAGATCGTGGCCCGGAACTCCGGCAAGTGCCTCGACGTGAACGGCGTCAGCACTGCCGATGGGGCGGCTGTGCAGCAGTACGGGTGCGGGGCGGGGGCCAATCAGCAGTGGACGTTGCAGGATGCGGGAGGGGGATATGTGCGGGTGGTGGCCAGGCATTCGGGGAAGTGTCTCGATCTGCCGAGTTCGGCGACGGGGAATGACGTGCAGTTCAAGCAGTATTCCTGCAATAACGGCGAGAATCAGCAGTTCAGCAGGTCAGAGCTCTGACGGGGAATTCGTTCGGTGACGGATGGTGCCCGGTTTTCCGCAGGGAACCGGGCCTGTCCATGACTTCCGGTCTCCCTACGGTCTCCCCCGGCGGCCATGTCTTTCCTGCCCGCTTTCCTATTTCCCTCTGAATTTATGCTTGGAGGTTCAAGCTGTGGCCCCTCCCCTCCCCCGGCAGGCACCGCCGCCGCGTCGTGGAGACCGAAGAATACGTGGCGATGCTGCACCGCATGGTGGACGCGCTCGCCCGACGGCTTTCCGACGACCCGGCCGGCCTGGTACACGTCGAACCCCTGCGGCAACACCTGCGGGACGCCATGAACATCGCCATCGCCATCAACCAGGACAAACCGGGCGGCTACTCCTTCGGGGAACTCGCCAAGATCCTCGGAATGCGACGGGAATCCGTCTACGACAGGGCGCTCAAGGGCCGCAGCCTGACCGCCGCGATGCGGGCACGGCTCGGCGTGATCAACCTCCGCGAACACCGCAAGGCCCGCCTCCAACGGGCGGCGCTGCCAGAACGCCATGTGGCTGAAGGACGACATCGAGCCTGCTCCGCACAAGGGCCAGGCATCGCACCGGCCCACCTGGAAAATCGACGGGCGTTCACCCTTGAGTGAGCCCAGCGTGAAGTGCCGCGCCAGGCAGCAACTGTCCTCGCCGATGAGGCCGTCGCTGTGTCAACGGCACCACGCTGGCCTTCGCGTTCACTTCTCACTGGACGCAGGCGATTTGGGGCGCACACGGCGCTCCATCGCCCTGCGGGTCGGTGCTGGGCGGGGCGACGAGGGCCATGGAGTTTTCGGATGGGTGGCAACAGTCGGCGACCTGCCATTCGTCGCGTTCCCCGACCAGGTGATGACGTCCTGGGAGACCACGCGGCGGTTGACCCCGCTTGCAGCAGGTGGCGTCCAGGAACAGGTAGGGAACTGCTGGTCGGACAGGGAGCGGGCACGGAAACCCGACACCTCCTCGTGGAGGTCGGCACAGATCCGCGAAGCCTCTCTCTTCAGACGGTCCGCCAATCAGGCAGCGTTGTGAAGTGCCGGCGGCCATTTCCAGCGGGCCGGATGCGGACAGACATCTAAGCACGCGGCGCGGACCGCTGATTTCTCAGCCGCACACGTACGCCAGCCCGAGCTGGAGATCTTGTCGCCACCTGACTGAGCACGTACGCCCGCAACCCACGTCCTCGATGCTGCGATCGCCCGGGCCGTTGCCGCACTTGAGGATGGTGTCGAGGCGGACCTGGTCGTGCTGAGGGAGGAGGAACCGCCGCCGGCACGGCTTTCCTCTCCCTCCTGCACGAGACCGCCATCGATGACACCCCGCCACATGACCTGGTGGCGGTGCTGTCCGCTGCTGACGATGGGGATTCGCCGGAAGCCGCCCGCTTACGGGTGGAGTGTGCGACCTATTGGCTATTCCTGCTGGACGGTGGGCGAGGTGTTCGCCGCCTCCCTGGACGGCGTTCGCCTCGACTATTGCACTGATGTGCCTGCCTGGGAGGGCGGCTTCGACGCGCTCGCGGAGGTGCTGGCCGCTTTCTCCACCGACGCTCGTAGTGCCTGGCAAGCGATCAGCCGGGTCCGGCCGGCGTGGCAGTTGAGCGTTCATGAGCTCATGGCATGCGGCGAGTAGCCGGAAATGACTGCTCAGCGGTCGCCGCTCACTCCAGGACGTCGGAAATCGGGCGGCGGGGGACGTCCTTGTCGTCGTCGAAGGTGACGCCGAGCCGCATGATCATTTGCGGGTACTCGCCGGAGCACAGCTCCTGCCGCAGGAACTCCCGCAGCAGGTCCATCTCCAGCGCCTGGGTGTGGAAGGCGGCGCTGACCCCGTGCGCGGAGGCGTGCAGCAGGACGTGCTGCAGGGCCTGGCCGGCGGCGATCCAGTCCTCGCGGCCGTCGGAACGGGTGGTCAGGACGGCGACCACTCCGGTCGCCGCTTCCGCAGGCGTGCCCTGGGCGCCCCAGCCGTGCCGCCAGGAGTAGTGCCGCTGCGGGAAGTCCGGCTCGGTCGGTGCCGGTTCCTGAGGGTAGGCGTCGGCGGGCACCCCGTCGGCGCGGGTGCTGCCGGGCGGCCGCGCCCATCGGATGATGTCGAGGTTGAACCGCTGGTCCTGTGTCTGCAGGGTCTGCGCGGCCTGGGTGAGCGCGGCGAGCACGCCCACCGCCTCGGCGGAGCGGATCGGCGTGAGCCTGGCGCCCTCGGCCGCGGCCGCGCTGACCAGCGAGTCGATGAGTTGCTCGGGCACCGGCACGTCGGCGAAGCCTGCCCGATGGGTGCGGCGGCGCTCGATCTCGCCGCCGAGCACCCAGGTGGGCTCGTCGGCCTGTGTCTCCTCCCCCGGCCTGATCGTGGCCAGCAGGGCCGGCCGGTCGGGGTCGGGCAGGATCCGGACGGCAGGTTCGTACCCTTCGCAGCGCATCGCGACGCGCATCGTGAACAGGGCGGCGCCGCAGCTGATCAGCAGTTCCCGGCCGGCGGCGTCGGCGGCCCGCAGCCTTCTGGCGGTGTCGGCCCGCAGGCTGATCTCCTCCCCGGAGACGGCGAAGGTCCAGGGCTGGGTGTTGTGCACGGACGGTGACCAGCGGCCGGCCTCCACCGCCGCGTCCAGTGCCTGCTTCGGGGAGCGGGTGCTCATGGTCTGCCTCCAGAGGACGGTGGGTTCAGCGCATCACACGGGAGGCGTCCGGTGAAGCACGCCGCCCCCTGGCTTGCCAACCCTTGTACGCCGCATCGGCCACGATCATGACGGGGATGGCCAGAGCTGCCAGCAGCCACCCGGCCGCCGGCGGGAAGGATCCGCCGAGCAGGTCCGCCACGGCAGGCAGGCCGAGGAAGAGCAGGAGCAGGATCGCTTCGACGGCGATCGCCCCGAGCAGCAG
Source organism: Nonomuraea monospora (assembly GCF_039531895.1). Taxonomy (NCBI): domain Bacteria; kingdom Bacillati; phylum Actinomycetota; class Actinomycetes; order Streptosporangiales; family Streptosporangiaceae; genus Nonomuraea; species Nonomuraea monospora. The sequence goes on along the minus strand of NZ_BAAAQX010000008.1, from coordinate 75,855 downwards.
GCGGTTGGTGTTCCAGCGGATCCTGCCGATCCAGCGGGACTCGCTGCGGCAGGCGAAGGCGTTGGCGAACTGGCCGAGCACGACGGCGGCGAACGCGGTGCCCGAGGCGGCGGCGAGCAGGGCCGGGCTGGGTTCGGTCCCGATCTGCCAGCCGCCCAGCAGCAGCACTCCGGCGAACGCGCCCATCTCCGCCAGGGCCTGCGCCGGGCCGAGCACGCCGAACACGCGTACCAGCACGCGGCGGTCGATGAGGTTGCCGGTGCGGGCCGGGCCGTGCATGGTTCGCGGGTTGGCGGGTTCGGCGCCCAGGGCGAGGGCGGGCAGCAGGTCGGTGCCGATGTCCAGGGCCAGCACTTGCAGCACGCTGAGCGCGAGCGGGATCGTGCCGCCGGACAGCGCCCAGACGGCGAACGGGGTCAGCTCGGCCACGTTGTCGGTCAGGTGGTAGGTGAGGAAGCGGCGCACGTTGGCGTAGGTGGCGCGGCCGAGCTCGATCGCGGAGACGATGGTGGCGAAGTGGTCGTCGAGCAGGACGAGGTCGGCGGCCTCGCGGGCGACGTCGGTGCCGGAGGCGCCCATGGCGATGCCGATGTCGGCTTCGCGCAGGGCCGGGCCGTCGTTGACGCCGTCCCCGGTCATGGCGACGACGTGGCCGCGTGCGCGCAGGGCGCGGGCGATGCGTAGCTTGTCCTCGGGGGTGACGCGGGCGACCACGACACCGTCGTGGTCCAGGAGCTCGCCCAGGGCGGCGTCGTCGGCGGGCAGGTCGGCGCCGGTGACGATGAGCTCCTGCTCGCCGAGCAGGCCGACCTCGGCGGCGATGGCGCGGGCGGTGCGCGGGTGGTCGCCGGTGATCATGGCCAGCTTGATGCCGGCGATCCGGCACTTCCAGATCGCCTCGGCCACGTCGTCGCGGGGCGGGTCGTACAGCCCCACCAGGCCGAGGAAGCGCAGGTCCCGTTCCTCGGCGGTGTCGCCGCGGGCGACCGCCAGCACCCGCAGGCCCCGGTCGCTCATCCTGGCCAGGGCCTCCTCCACGCCGGGCACGGCGCGGCAGAGGGGCAGCACGGCGTCCGGGGCGCCCTTGAGATGCAGCCGCCCGTCGGCCATGACGGAGGCGCGCCGCCGTACCGGATCGAACGGGAACCTCGCGGTGATCTCACCGGTCAGGTCCGCGTCCAGGCGCAGCGCTTCGGCGTGCAGGGCCACCTCCATCGGGTCGCCGACCGGCTTGCCGCCGCTCATCCGGCCGGTCGAGCTGAGGACGGCCGAGCGCAGCACGTCCGCGGGGGTGGAGGCGGGCGCCCACAGGTCGGCCACCGTCATCTCGTTGCGGGTGAGCGTGCCGGTCTTGTCGGTGCAGATGAACGTGGCCGAGCCGAGCGTCTCGACCGCCTCCAGGTGGCGGACCAGGGCGTTCCTGGACGCCATGCGCTGCGCGGCCCGCGCCAGCGACAGCGTGACGGTCGGCAGCAGCCCTTCGGGGACCAGTGCCACGGTGACGCCGAGCGCGAACAGGAAACTCGCCCCCGGCTGCATTCCGAGCAGCTGCGCCAGCCCGAAGAACGCGGCGCCCACCGCCAGCGCGATCCCGGCGACGATCCTGACCACCTTGCCGAGCTGCACGGACAACGGGCTGGGCGGCCGGGACGCCTCCTGGGTGAGCCGGGCGATGCCGGCCAGCCGGGTGCGGCCGCCGGTGGCGATCACGACGGCCTCGGCTTCGCCCTCCACCACGAACGTGCCCGCCAAGGCGCGCTCGCCGGCGGCGGGGTGCGCCAGGCGGCTCTCCCCGGTGAGCATCGACTCGTTGATGCCCAGCGCGTGCACCTGGGCGAGTTCGAGGTCTGCGGAGATCCGGTCGCCCGCCTCCAGGAGGACCACGTCCCCTGCGACCAGACCGGCGGCCTCGATCGAGACCCGCCTGCCGTCGCGGCGCACGACCACGCCGGCCGGGATGAGCTCGCGCAGCCGCTGGGAGGCCTGGTCGGCGCGGTATTCCTGGGCGAAGGCGAAGGCGCCGTTCAGCAGTACGACGATGACGATCGCGGCGGCGAGCTGCGGCATCCCGGCCAGCAGCGCGAGCACGGACGCGCCCCACAGCAGCAGCGCGAAGAAGTGCGCCAGCTGGCGCAGCAGCAGCACGACCGCGGGGGTGCGGCGGGCGGACGGCAAGGTGTTCGGCCCGTCCCGGGTGAGCCGCGACGCCGCCTCGGCGGCGGTGAGTCCTCGCCTGAGCTGGGACACCGTGGTCATGACCCTCACTGTGAGCGCATCCTGTGCGGCCGGGCAGGGACCTTTGGCATCGGGGTGCGGGCCGTTCGGCTTTCATCGGTGGCGGGCGGGCACGGAGCCGTGCGCGAGGTCCGTGGTCACCTTCAGCCCACGACCGCCACCGGGCAAGGAGCGTGCTGCAGGAGGGATCCGGCGATGCCTGCGCGTGCGGCACGCTTGCGGCTGACGATCATGAGCGTCGCGGCTTCGTGGCCTGTGGCGCGTTGGACCCGCACGCCTGGATGGCGTGCCACCCACGCGGCGAGGTCCGTCGAGTGGGCGAGAGGCAGCCGGCGTAGGATCGCCTCCTCGAACGCGAATTCCAGCACCGAGCTGTCGGCTTCGCGATCGATCACGACGATCGGGCCGGGGTTCGTGGCGGCGGGCAGCGGTCCGGGCCCCCGCACGACGATCACGGGGCAGTATGCGTGGGCGGCGACGTGTCTCGCCACCGAGCCCATCACCGCTCTGGACAGTGTGCTGAGCCCTCTCGATCCGACCACGACGAGCGCGGCGTCATGGGAGAGCTCGACGAGGCGTTCCGCGGCGGGGCCCTCGTGCAGGTCGGTCGAGACGTCCACGCCGGAGCTGGTGTGGCGGGCGCAGTCGGCGCCGTGCCACAGCACGTGCTCGGCCGCCTTGCGCAGGTGGGCCTTGGCGTCCTCCTCCGCCTTGCCGTACGGCCACTGCCAGGCGTGGGCGAGGGTCAGGGGCAGCTTCCTCAGCTCGGCCTCGTCCAGTGCCCAGTCCAGCGCCTGTACGGAGAAATCGGAGCCGTCGTAGCCGAGCACGATCGGGTTCATGGCCGTGGCCTCCCATCCGGCCGGGGGCCGATGCGGCGTCCCGGTGGTCATGCCACCAGCCTTGCCGGGTATCGGTGCACCTGGCAGGGACTTTCGGCCTTCGTGCCGGGGTCATCCGGCTCTGCCTGCCATATGGGCATGCGGGGAGCCTCGGGAGGTGAATGAACCCATTGAGGAACGGGAGACGCACCATGTCCGAGGGTTACGACGTCCTGCTGCGCGACGGCGGCATCGCCCACGTGCGCCGGCTGCGCCCCGATGACCGGGCGGCCCTGCACGAGCTGGTGGAGCGCTCGTCGGAACGCTCGGCTTACCTGCGTTTCTTCACCGGCGGCCGGAGCACCGCTCACTCCTACATGGACCGCATCACCTCGGACGTCTACCGCGGGCACGCTCTGGTGGCCGGCCTGCGGGGCCGGCTGGTCGCCGTCGCGGAGTACATCCCCATGGACGACGGCAAGGCCGACCTGGCCATCCTCATCGACGACGCCGTGCACGGCCATGGGCTGGGCACGCTGCTGCTGGAACACGTCGCGCTGGACGCGGCCGAGCACGGGGTGCGCACGCTGGTCGCCGACGTGCTGGCCGAGAACCAGCCGATGATCCGGGTGCTGCACGACCTCGGCCTGGACGTGGCGCGCCGCTACGAGGGCGGCCTGCTGCACCTCGACATCGCCGCCCGGCCCACGGCCCGGCTCCGTGAGGGCATCGAGGCGCGCGATCACGAGGCGGCGCGGGCGTCGCTGGCCAGAGTGCTGACCCCACGTTCGGTGGCCGTGATCGGCGCGAGCCGCAACGAGCGGGCGGTGGGCCACAAGGTGCTGCGTAATCTGCTCGACGGCGGCTTCGACGGGCCGATCCACCCCGTCAATCCCCACGCTGCCGAGGTGGCCGGGCTGGCCTGCCACGCCAGGGTGCCCGGCGGCGTGGATCTGGCCGTGGTGGCCGTGCCGGCCCGGCACGTGCTGGAGGTGGCCAGGGACTGCGCGGCGGCCGGGGTCGCCGGGCTCGTGGTGCTGACGTCGGGATTCGCCGAGGCCGGGAAGCGGGAGGCGGAGGGTGAGCTGCTGCGGATCTGCCGGTCGGCGGGAATGCGGCTGGTCGGCCCGAACTGCCTGGGCGTGGTCAACACCACGGCCCGGCTGAATGCCAGCTTCCTGCCACACCGCCCGGTGCAGGGGCGGGTGGCGCTGATGTCGCAGTCGGGGGCGGTCGGGGCGGCGCTGCTGGAGCGGCTGGAGGTGTCGTCGTTCGTGTCCGTCGGCAACAAGGCGGACGTGAGCGGCAACGACCTGCTCGAGTACTGGCAGGACGACCCTGCCACGGACGTGATCGCGCTGTATCTGGAGTCGTTCGGCAACCCGCGCAAGTTCGCCCGCATCGCCCGCCGGGTCGGGCAGAGCAAGCCGGTGCTGCTGGTCAAGAGCGGCCGCAGCGGCGCCGGGGGCCGGGCCGTGCGCTCGCACACCGCCGCGGCGGCCACCCCCGACGTCGCGGTGGACGCGCTGACCCGCGCGGCGGGGGTGATCCGGCTCGACAGCGTCAACGAGCTGATCGACACCGCCAAGCTGCTGGCCGGCCAGCCGCTGCCGGAAGGAGGGCGGGTCGCCATCGTGGGCAACTCGGGCGGCCCGCAGGCGATGGCGGCCGACGCCTGCGAACGTCACGGCCTCACCGTTCCCGAGCTGCCGCCCGGCCTGCTGGAGGCGCGGGCTGCCGCCGCGCTGGGCAACCCGGTGGACCTGACCGCCGACGCCACCGCGGACGAGATCGGCTCCGCCGTCCGATCGGTCGCTGCCTCTCCCGAGGTGGACGTGGTCCTGGTCGTCTACACGCCGCCGTTCGGCTCCGGCCTGGAGCAGACCCGCCACGCCATCGCCACGGCGGCCAAGACAGCGGACAAGACCGTGCTGGCCTGCCTCATCGGCCACGACGGCCTGATCGACGGCCGGGTGCCCGCCTACGCCTTCCCCGAGCAGGCTGTCGCCGCCCTGGCCCGCGTCGTGCGTTACGCCGGATGGCGCCGCGCCCTCGCCAAGTCCGCCGAGGTGCCCGTTCAGGCGGATGCCGGGGCGGCACGGCAGATCATCGAAGCGGAGCTGGCGGAGCGGCCGGAAGGCCGCTGGCTCTCCCCCGAGACCACCGCCCGGCTGCTGAGCTGCTACGGCGTGTCCCTGGTCGAGTCGCTGGAGGTGAACGGCCCGGACTCCGCGGCCGAGGCGGCCCGGCGGGCCGGCCTGCCGGTCGTGCTCAAGGCCGTCGGCCCGGTGCACAAGAGCGACGTGGGCGGTGTCCGGCTCGATCTGCGCACCGAGGAGCAGGTACGGCAGGCATACCAGGAGATGTCGTCCCGCATCGGCGGCGAGATGACCGGCGCGATCGTCCAGCGCATGGTGCCGGGCGGCGTCGAGATGATCGTCGGCGGCGTCAGTTACCCCTCTTTCGGGCCGCTGGTCATGGTGGGCATGGGCGGGGTGATGGCCGACCTGCTGGCCGACCGCGCCTTCCGCGTCCCTCCGGTCACCGACGCGGCCGGCATGATCGAAGAGCTGCGCTGCGCTCCGCTCCTGCACGGCTACCGGGGTTCGCCACCCGTCGACGCCGAGGCTCTCGCCGGCCAGATCACCCGCGTCGGCCGACTGCTCGACGACCTGCCCCAGGTGGCCGAGCTCGACCTGAACCCGGTCATCGCCGGCCCCGGCGGCGCGCTCACGGTGGACGCCCGGATCAGGATCGCGCCCTGCCAGCCGCCGCCCTCGCCGCTCCTGCGGCACCTGCGCTGACCAACGACCGTCCCCGTCAGGGACCTTCGCCTCTGAGCGCCGCCACGTGAGCGAGGTGTGATGAAAGTAACCGAGAAGGAGGCCGTCATGCGCATGACCGTCGCGGACGTGATGACGGAGAAGGTCGTCACCGTGTCCGCCGCCACCCCGTTCAAGGAGATCGCCGAGACGCTCATCAACGGCGGCATCAGCGCCGTCCCCGTCGTCGACGACGACAACCACGTGCTCGGCATGGTGTCGGAGGCCGACCTGCTGCGCAAGGAGGAGTTCCGCGAGCAGTTCTACCACGAGGGCTACCGGCCGCCGCTGCGCGCCCGGCTGCGCCACCCCAAGGGGCGGGACAAGGCCGAGGGCGACACGGCGAGCGAGCTGATGACCAGTCCCGCCGTCACCGTCACGGCCGCCTCGTCTGTGGTCGAGGCCGCGCGTCTCATGGACGAGCGCGATGTCAAGCGGCTCGCTGTCGTCGACTACGACGGCCGCCTGGTGGGCATCGTCAGCCGCCGTGACCTGGTCAAGCTGTTCCTGCGCTCCGACGAGGAGATCGCCCGCGTGGTGCGCGAGGACGTCCTCGACAGAAGCCTGTGGGTGAACACCGACGGCGTGCGGGTGGACGTGCGCCAGGGCATCGTGACGCTGACAGGCTGGATGGAGCACCGCTCCGAGGCGGCCATCGCCGTGCGCATGGCCGGCCGGGTCAACGGCGTGGTGGACGTCGTCGGCAAGCTCACCTGGAAGCAGGACGACTCCAGGTGGGAGGCGCGCTAGTCATGCTGGTGCGCGAGGTCATGAGCAGCCCGGCCATCACGGTCCGCCGCACCGACCCGGTGCGGCGGGCCATCCGGACCCTGTACGCCAACAACATCACCGCCGCTCCCGTCGTGGACGACTCGGGCCGCCTCGTCGGCGTGGTCAGCGAGCTGGACCTGCTGCGCGGGGAGTTCGAGCCGGACCCGCGCGCCACCGTCCTTCCCCCTCAGGCGGCGCACGAGCCGCCGCCCAGAAGGGTCATGGAGGTGATGACCCGCGAGGCCGTCACCGTCACCGAGACCACCGACGTCACCACCGCCATCGACCTCATGGTCGGCAAGCGGATCAAGAGCCTGCCCGTGCTGCACGGCGAGCAGATCGCCGGCATGGTCAGCCGCCGCGACCTGATGGCGATGCTGGCCCGTCCCGACGACGAGCTGCGCCAGGCGGTCATGGCCGCCCTGCGCGAGCAGTACCCGTTCGGCCCGAGCTGGGAGGTCACCGTGCGCGACGGTGTCGCCGAGCTGAGCGGGCCGCCTCACCGGCACGCCGACCACATCGCCGACGTGCTCGCCCGTACCGTGCCCGGCATCGTCCGGGTCAAGCATCTCAGGAGAGGACCATGACCAGCTTCGTCGAGAACGTGATGACCACCGATGTGGCCGCCGTCAACGAGAAGGCGTCCTTCCACACCGTTGCCGAGCTGCTCATCAGCAGGGGCGTCAGCGGCGTGCCCGTACTGGACGACGACAACCGCGTGCTCGGTGTCGTGTCCGAGGCCGATCTGCTGGCCAAGGAGGAGTTCAAGGAGCGTTACTACGGCGACGACTACCGGCCGCCGCTGCGCGCCCGCGTCCGCCACACCGCCGGCAGCGAGGGCAGCGGCTTCCGCAAGTCCCTCGGCGAGACGGCCGGCGCGCTGATGACCAGCCCGGCTCATGTCATCACCGCGGACACGCCGATCGTGTCGGCCGCCCGGCTGATGGACCGCTTCGGGGTCAAGCGCCTGCCCGTGGTCGACGCCGATGGCCGCCTGGCCGGCATCGTCAGCCGCCGTGACCTGATCAAGGCCTTCCTGCGGCCCGACAAGGACATCGAGCAGGAGGTGCGCGAGGCCCTGCACGGCCGCGCCGCGGTGGTCGTGTCCGACGCCGTCGTCACGCTGAGCGGAACGTACGCCGAGCACAGCCAGGCCGTCACCGCCATCCGCCTGGCCGAGAACATCGACGGCGTCGTGGCCGTGCACGACGATCTTTCCTGGAAGCACGACGACATCGCCGACCTGCCCATGTGGGGCGGCGCATGACGTCGAGTGGGCCGTCCTGCCTCGGACTCAAGCCACGGGGAAGGCACGCCGTCGTGGGTCTGAACGCCGCGACAGCGTGCCTTCCGGCATGTCCTCCGGACGCTCGCGAAGGACGAAATGCCTCCCGGCCGGGGACCATCGGCACTGGGCGGCGGTGAGCGGGCGAGCCGGGATGGAAGGATGAGAGTTTCCGTTCTCGGCGCCGGCTCATGGGGCACGACGGTGGCCGCCCTGGTCTGCAAGCGGCATGAGACGCTCGTGTGGTCCCGCGATCCCGGCGTCGCCGAAGAGATCAACCTCAGACACCGCAATCAGGTGTACCTGCCCGGGTTCGCCCTGCCCCCGGCGCTCACAGCGACCGACGACCTCGTGGTGGCCGCAGCCACGGCCCAGGTCCTGATCATGGGGGTGCCCTCGCATGCCTTCCGGGGCGTGCTCGAACGGGCATGTGACCACGTCCCGCCCTGGATCCCCGTCGTCAGCCTGGCCAAGGGCCTGGAGGACGAGACCGCCCTGCGCATGACCCAGATCGTCGAGCAGGTGCTGCCCGGCCATCCCGCGGCGGCGCTGACCGGGCCGAACCTGGCCAAGGAGATCCTCGCGGGCAAGGCCGCGGCCACCGTCATCGCCACCGGCGACGAGACCGTCGCCACCTTGCTGCAGGAGATCCTCCAGCGCGGGCTGCTGCGCGTCTACACCAACGGCGACGTGATCGGCTGCGAGCTCGGCGGCGCGTTGAAGAACGTCGTGGCGATCGCGGCGGGCATGGCCGAAGGGCTGGGCGTGGGCGACAACACCAGGGCCGCGGTCATCACCCGGGGCCTGGCCGAGCTCGCCCAGCTCGGCCAGGCCATGGGCGGTCAGGCGGCCACGTTCGCCGGCCTGACTGGGCTGGGGGATCTCGTCGCCACCTGCCTGAGCCCGTACAGCCGCAACCGGCACGTCGGCGAGCAGCTCGGCAGGGGCCGCAAGCTCGACGACGTGCTCGCCGAGATGATCACGACGGCGGAGGGGGTGCGCACCACGCCGGTGGCGGTGCGGCTGGGCGATCGGCACGGGCTGGAGCTGCCGATCTGCCGCACCATTCACCGGGTGCTCACCGGCGAGATCACCGCGCGGGACGCGTACGCGGGACTGCGCCACTCCCCCGCCGGCACCGAGTCCGGCCCCTGGTGAACGGCCCCTGGTGAACGGCCCCTGGTGAACGGCCCGTGTCCAACGGCGCGTGAGGTCGGGACCTTCGCCCGCAGGCAACCCTGCCCGGCGGTGCTGCGCTTGAAGAATGACCGCTTATCCCGTACGGGTGGAGGCCCGGCTCGAGGAGCCGCTCAACCGGGGCCTCTGGATCGTCAAGTGGCTCCTGGCGATACCCCACTACATCGTGCTGAGCCTGCTGTGGATCGCCTTCGCGGTCCTCACCGTCATCGCGTTCTTCGCGATCCTGTTCACCGGCCGGTACCCGCGCACGCTGTTCGACTTCAACGTCGGCGTGCTGCGCTGGACCTGGCGGGTGGCCTACTACACCTACGGCGCCCTGGCCACCGACCGGTACCCGCCGTTCACGCTCGGACCGGCCCCGGACTACCCGGCCACGCTGGAGATCGACTACCCCGAACGCCTCTCCCGAGGGCTGGTGCTGATCAAGTGGTGGCTGCTGGCCATCCCGCACTACCTCATCGTGGGCCTGTTCACCAGCGGCAGCGTCATCTCCTGGCGCGGCGACCTGCCCGACGACAGCGGCGGCGTGCTCTACACGCTCGACTGGGGCGGGCTGATCGGGCTGCTGGTCCTCATCGCGGCCCTGTTCCTGCTGTTCACCGGCCGCTACCCGCAGGGACTGTACGACCTGGTGATCGGCATGAACCGGTGGTCGCTCAGGGTGGCCGCGTACGCCGCCCTGATGACCGACGCCTACCCGCCGTTCCGGCTGGAGCAGGGCGGTCACGAGCTGCCGCGCATGGACGCGCACCCGGCCAGCTCCCCGGTGCGGCACGGCGCCGGCTCGGTCGTGGCCATCACCCTGGGCGCGCTGCTCGCCTTCGCCGGGATCGCCACCGCGGCCACCGCCACGGGAACGGCCCTGCTGAACGGGACGCGTGACAGCGCCGGGTTCATCAGCACCACGGCCGGGCGCGTGTCCACCTCTGCCTACGCCCTGACCACCGAGCAGATCGCCGTGGCCGGGCAAGGCGTGCGGTTCCTGCGCGAGAGCGTCGGCCGCGTCCGCATCGAGACCACCGGCACGCCGCTGTTCATCGGCATCGCCCGCCAGGACGACGTCACCGCCTACCTCGGCGGCGTCGCCCACGAGCGCATCACCCACCTGGCCTTCCCTCCCGGCGAGGCCGGCTACGACCACCATCCCGGCACGGCCCCTGCCTCGCCTCCCACCGCCGAGACCTTCTGGGCAGCCAGCGGATCGGGATCGCTGACGTGGGACATCCAGCCGGGTGACTGGGCTGCCGTCATCATGAACGCCGACGGCTCACCCGGCGTGACGACCGACATCACCTTGGCCGCCACGCTGCCTTGGCTGGACCGGCTGACCTGGGGACTCGTGATCGCTACGGTGGTCCTGCTGTTCGCCGGGACCGGGCTCGTCCTGGCCGGGATCCGCCTGGCCGTCGAGCCCGCTTCCGAACCCGCGCAGCCTGCACCCACACCTTGAACCTCCTGTCAGGCAGGCGCCTGCCCTCCTGACCGCAGACGGGCAGGCGCTTGCCCACGAGCGACTGGACGTGATCGCTATGTCACCACAACGGGTTCACCAGGTCGGATCGGCTCTGGCCTGGGTCGGCGTGTGGACCGGCGCCGGTCTCATCCTGCGCGGGCATCCGGACGTGTTCGGTTCGATGATCCCACTGCTCGCGGTGGGCAGCTTCATCGGTCTCGCGCTGCCGGGCCACGATGGTGTGCGGTTCTACCTGATCGGATCACTTGCCGTCTGGGCCGCCCTGCTCGTCGGGACGGCACTGCTCCTGAGCGGAACGACGCTACTGGGTCCCATGCTGGGCCTGCTCGCGGCAGGCGCCGGCTACTTCCTCGTCGTGACACCCACCTACCTGGTCATGCGGCCGCCGAGCAGGTGACGGGCCGGCGGCTCGTGGCTCCGGACAGGACCGGGCTGATGCCGCGCAGTAATCGGCTGTCAGCCGACGAGCACCTTGACGGCCGCGGTGATCTCGCTGAGCGCCTGCTTGGCGTCGGCGAAGTACATCCCGGTCCTGGGATCGGTGTACAGCTCGTTGTCGATGCCCGCGTAGCCGTGCCCCATCGAGCGCTTGATGACGATGACGCTCTTGGCGCGGTCGGCGTCGATGATGGGCATCCCCGACACGGCCGTGCCCGCGCGGCGGGCGGCCGGGTTGACGACGTCGTTGGCGCCGACGACGAGGGCGACGTCGGTCTGCGGCATGGCGGCGTTGGCGTCGTCCATGTCGGCGAGCTGTTCGTACGGCACGCCGGCCTCGGCCAGCAGCACGTTCATGTGTCCCGGCATGCGGCCGGCCACCGGGTGCACGGCGTAGGAGACCTGGACGCCGCGCTGCCCGAGGAGCTGGGCCAGCTCGTGGAGCTGGTGCTGTGCCTGCGCGGCGGCCAGCCCGTATCCGGGGATGACGACGACCTTGGTGGCGTAGGCGAGCTGGATGGCGGCGTCGTCGGCCGACAGCGACCGGACGCGTCCCTGCCCGGAGGGGCCTTCTGCCGGTGCGTCGCCGGTGCCGAATCCGCCGGCGATGATGGCGGTCAGCGACCTGTTCATGGCGTCGGCCATGAGCTTGGTCAAGATGGTGCCGGACGCGCCGACGAGGGCGCCCGCCGTGATGAGGACAGCGTTGCCGAGGGCGAAGCCGGCCATGGCCACGGCCGTGCCGGTGAACGCGTTGAGCAGCGAGATGACCACCGGCATGTCGGCGCCGCCGATCGGGGCGACCATGCTGACCCCGAAGGCCAGGGCGGCCACGGCCAGCACGGCGAACGCCGCGAATCCGCCGTTCCCGGTCAGCAACAGGGCCGAGGCCGCGGCCATGGCGACGGCGAGCGCTCCGGTCAGCGCGCGGGCGCCGGGGAAGAGGATCGGCCGGCCCGGCACCACGCCTTGCAGCTTGCCTGCGGCGATCAGGGAGCCGGAGAACGTCACGGCGCCGATCAGCACGTTCAGCACGACCGGCAGGGACGCGCCGTGCCGGGTGAAGTCGTGCACGCCGATGAGCGCCGCGGCGCCGCCGCCGGCCGCGTTGAACAGGCTGACGAGCTGCGGCATGGCCGTCATCCGCACCCGGCGGGCCAGGAGCAGTCCGGTGCCCGCACCGAGCGCCGTTCCAGCGGCGAGCGCCGCCCAGGACCAGGGCCGTACGGACGAGGAGTGGACCAGCACGACCGCGGTGGCCAGCAGCGCGGCCGTCATCGCCGCGGCCGACAGGAGGTTGCCGCGGCGGGCGGTGACCGGCGAGTTCATCAGGTGCAGGCCGAGGACGAAGCAGGCGGCCACGGCGAGGTAGACGAACCGGATCACGAGGTCGAAGGCGCTCATTTCGGCTCACTCCCTTGCGGCCGGAACATTTCCAGCATCCGGTCGGTGACCACGTAGCCGCCGACGACGTTCATGGCGGCGAACGTGGCGGTCACGAACACCAGCGCGTAGCCGAGGGTGTCGTCCGCCGTCAGCGCGATCAGCAGCGCGCCGGCGAGCACGATGCCGTGCACCGCGTTGGCCGCCGACATCAGCGGCGTGTGCAGGGTCGTCGGCACGCGCCCGATGACCTCGAAGCCGAGCAGCAGGCTCAGCACGAACACGCTCAGATCGGCGAACAGCTGCGTGCTCATGCCGCACCTCCGGTGACGACCACGGCCTGCTGGATCTCGTCGGCGAGGTCGATCGCCAGCTCGCCGTCGCGCAACACGTGGCCGAGGAACGCGCACACGTTGTGGGCGTAGGCGGCGGAGGCGGCCGCGGGCATCGTGGCGGGCAGGTTCGTCGCGCCGATCACGGTGACGCCGTTCTCGGTGACGAACGTCTCCCCCGGCCTGGTGATCTCGACGTTGCCGCCGGCGAGGTCGATGATCACCGATCCTGGCCGCATCTCCTTGACGGCGACCTCGCTCACCAGCAGCGGCGGGCGGCGGCCCGGCACGAGGGCGGTGGTGATGACGACGTCGTGGCGGGCGACGTGCCGGGCCAGTTCGTCCCGTTCGGCCTGCTGCTCGCCCTCGGCGAGTGCCCGCGCATAGCCGCCCTCGCCCGTGCCCTCACCCGTGCCCTCGCCCGTGCCCTCACCCGTGCCCTCGCCCGTGCCCTCGCCGTCCAGGTTCAGGACGTTCGCGCCGAGCGAGGCGATCTCGGCTCTGGCCTCGGGCCGGATGTCGTAGCCGGTGACGACGGCGCCGAGGCGGCGGGCCGTGCCGATCGCCGACAACCCGGCGACCCCGGCGCCGAGCACCAGCACCTGGGCGGGGCGCGCGGTGCCCGCGGCGGTGACGAGCATCGGGAAGAAGCGCTCGTAGGTGCAGGCGGCCAGGATCGCGGCCCGGTAGCCGGCCACGTTCTCCTGGGATGTGCGGGCGTCCATCGTCTGCGCGGCGCTGAGCGTGCGCGGCACCCGGTCCAGGTCGACGGCGATCACGCGCCTGGCGGCGAGCTCCTCGCGGTAGGCGGGGTCGGGGTGCAGGAGTCCGATGACGAGTTGCCCGGCGCGCAGCCGGTCCGCAGGCGGGCGGCCGACGCAGGCCAGGATGTCAGCGCCGGCGTACACGTCGGCGACGAGCTGCGCGCCTGCCTGGCCGTAGGCGCTGTCGGGGAACCGGGCGGCGGCGCCCGCCCCGTCCTGGACCAGCACGGTCAGCCCCGCGGCGCGCAACCGCGGCACCAGGTCGGGAGTGATCGCGACCCTGCGCTCACCCGAGGCGCTCTCCTTGACGATCCCGATGCTGAGCATGAGCCATCCCTCTTCTCTGCGGTTGCCTCCCTTCGAGGGTCCTGCCGCAGGTCGGGGCCCGATGAGGGCCGAAAGTCCTCGTGAGCGGGACGTTCGGCCCTCCAGGTCGCCCCGCCGCCGGGCTACACCGGAGGCATGGAGTACCAGACGCGCATTCACGGCCGGGGCGGCCAGGGAGTCGTCACCGCGGCCGAGCTGCTGTCGGTGGCCGCGTTCCTGGAGGGCAGGCACGCCCAGGCCTTCCCCACCTTCGGTTCGGAGCGGACGGGCGCGCCGGTGGTGTCGTTCTGCCGGATCTCCGACAGGCCGATCCGCGTGCGCGAGCCGATCACCGCGCCGGACACGGTCATCGTCCAGGACGCGACCCTGCTGTCGCGGATCGACGTGCTGGCCGGGCTCCGCCCGCACGGCCAGGTACTGATCAACAGCACCCGGCCGGCGGCGGAGCTGGGCGTCGCAGGCGTCGCCGTCCCGGCCTCGGAGATCGCGCTGCGGCACATCGGCAAACCGGTCCCCAACGCGGCGCTGCTCGGCGCGTTCTGCGCGCTGACCGGAGTGTTGTCGCTGGAGTCGGTGCAGGCCGCGATCCGCACTCTGTTCCCGCGCCCGGTGGCCGAGGCCAACGCGGCCGCCGCGGCCGAGGCGCACGCCTGGTTGAAGGAGGCCGCTCGTGCTTAGGCAGATGGAAGGCTCTCAGGCGGTCGCCGAGACGGTGGCGCTGTGCCGGCCGGAGGTGATCTGCGCCTACCCGATCTCGCCGCAGACGCACATCGTCGAGGCGCTCAGCCGGATCACCCGGGCCGGGCGGCTGGGCTCGTGCGAGTACGTCAACGTCGAGTCGGAGTTCGCCGCCCTGTCGGCGTGCATCGGCGCGTCGGCGGCCGGGGCGCGCACCTACACCGCGACCGCCAGCCAGGGGCTGCTCTACATGGCCGAGGCGCTGTACAACGCCTCGGGGCTCGGCCTGCCGATCGTGATGACGGTGGCCAACCGGGCGATCGGCGCGCCCATCAACATCTGGAACGACCACAGCGACTCGATGTCGCAGCGTGACTCCGGCTGGATCCAGCTCTACGCCGAGACCAACCAGGAGGCCGTGGACCTGCACGTGCAGGCGTACGCGCTGGCCGAGGAGCTGTCGCTGCCGGTGATGGTGTGCATGGACGGGTTCGTGCTGACGCACGCCTTCGAGCGGGTCGATCTGCCCTCGCAGGAGCAGGTGGACGCGTTCCTGCCCGCGTACGAGCCGCGCCAGCTGCTCGATCCGGACGATCCCGTCTCCATCGGCGCGATGGTCGGGCCCGAGGCGTTCACCGAGGTGCGCTATCTCGCGCATGCCCGGCATCTGGCGGCGCTGGAGCGGATCCCGGCGATCGCCGCCGGCTTCGAGAGCGCCTTCGGGCGCCGCTCGGGCGGGCTGGTGCGCGGCTACCGGACCGAGGACGCGGACACGGTGGTGCTGGCGCTCGGTTCCGTGCTCGGCACGGTCAAGGACGTGATCGACGAGCTGCGAGGGGCCGGCGCGGCCGTGGGCGCCGCGACGCTGACGACCTTCCGCCCGTTCCCGTTCGACGCGCTGCGCGCTCTGCTCGGCGGGAAACGGCACGTCGTGGTGGTCGAGCGGGCCTTCTCCACGGGTGTGGGCGGCATCGTTTCTGCCGACGTGCGCACCGCCCTGCCGGACGCCGAATTGCGGACGGTCGTGGCCGGGCTCGGCGGGCGGCCGGTGACCAAAGCGGCGCTGCACGCCCTGCTCACCACGGACGAGCCGGAACCGCTCAGTTTCCTCGACCTGGATCGTGAGCTCGTCGCCAGGGAACTGGCCAGGAGCCGGGAGCGGCGCCGCTCAGGGCCGAGCGCCGAGAACATGCTGCGCGATCTTGCCGGAGGTGCTTGACCATGCCCGCGCAACGCACCAAGTTCTATCAGGTCGGCAGCTTCGCGGTCGGCAACCGGCTGCTGCCGCCCGAGCAGCGCGCCGTCCAAGCCGCGCCCGACCGCGGCAACGCGCTGACCTCCGGTCACCGGGCCTGCCGCGGCTGCGGCGAGGCGCTCGGCGCCCGGTACGCCATCGACGCGGCCATCCAGGCGACCGGCGGGCGGATGATCGCCGTGAACGCGACCGGCTGCCTGGAGGTGTTCTCCACCCCCTACCCGGAGACCGCCTGGCAGGTGTCGTGGATCCACTCCCTGTTCGGCAACGCCCCCGCCGTGGCCACGGGGGTGGCGGCGGCGTTGAAGGCGAAGGGCCGTACCGACGTGCGGGTGGTGGGTCAGGGCGGCGACGGCGGCACGGTGGACATCGGCTTCGCCTGCTTGTCGGGCATGTTCGAGCGCGACGACGACGTGCTCTACATCTGCTATGACAACCAGGCGTACATGAACACCGGCGTGCAGCGCTCCGGCGCCACCCCGCCGGCCGCGCGCACCGCCACCACTCCCCTGCCCGGGCAGGAGTTCGGCCAGGGCAAGAACGTGCCGCTCATCGCGATGGCGCACGAGATCCCGTACGTGGCCACGGCGACCGTGGCCGACCTGCGCGACCTGGAGTACAAGGTGCGCCGGGCGATGGACGTCCGCGGCGCCCGCTACCTGCACATTCTGGTGCCGTGCCCGCTCGGCTGGGTCACCGCGGCCTGCGACACGATCCGGGTGGCCCGCCTGGCCACCGAGTCCGGCCTGTTCCCGGTCTTCGAGGCCGAACGCGGCGAGGTCACCGGCGTGACGAAGATCAGGCGGCGGATCCCCGTCAACGACTACCTCAGGTTGCAGGGCCGCTACGCCCACCTGTTCGGCGACCCGCCCCGTGCCGACGTCATCGCCCGCATCCAGGCATCGGCGGACCGCAACATCCGCCGTTTCGGATTGGTGGACTGATCATGGACAAGCCCTTCGCCATCACCCTGGGAGCCGGCAGCAGCCAGGCCAACAAGACCGGGGCCTGGCGTACCGAACGCCCGGTCTATGTGGACCGCCTGCCGCCCTGCAGCCACGCCTGCCCCGCCGGGGAGAACATCCAGCGCTGGCTCAGCCTGGCCGAGGAGCCCTCCTACGAGGCGGCCTGGCGGCAGATCATGCAGGACAACCCGTTCCCCGCCGTCATGGGCCGGGTCTGCTACCGGCCCTGCGAGACCGCGTGCAACCGCGGCAAGCTGGATGAGGCGGTCGGCATCAACTCGGTCGAACGTTTCCTCGGCGACAAGGCGATCAAGCACGGCTGGACGATGCCGATCCAGGCCGAGCCGTCCGGCAGGCGGGTGCTGGTGGTGGGCGCGGGCCCGGCCGGGCTGTCGGCCGCCTATCACCTGGTCAGGCTCGGTCACCAGGTCACCCTCATGGACTCCGGCACGAAGCCGGGCGGCATGATGCGCTTCGGCATCCCCCGCTACCGGCTGCCCCGCCACGTCCTGGACGCCGAGATCCAGCGCATCCTGGACATGGGCGTCACCCTGGAGCTGGGCCGCACCGTCACCGACCTGGCCGCGGCGATGCGCGGCTTCGACGCCGCCTTCCTGGCCGTCGGGGCGCACATCGGCAAGCGCGCCTACATCCCGGCCGGCGACTCGGCCCGCGTCCTCGACGCCGTCTCGGTGCTGCGCGGCATGGAGGACGCCTCCGCTCCGCTGCTGGGCCGCCGCGTCGTCGTCTACGGCGGCGGCAACACCGCCATGGACGCCGCCAGAACCGCCAGGCGGCTGGGCGCGAGCGACGCGCTCGTCGTCTACCGCCGCACCCGCGACCGCATGCCCGCGCACGACAGCGAGGTCGCCGAGGCCGTCGAGGAGGGTGTGCGGATGCGGTGGCTGTCCACCATCGCGCACGCCGGCGGCCAGAGCATCACCATCGAGAAGATGCGCCTGGACGAGACCGGCTTCCCGCAGCCGACCGGCGAGTTCGAGGAGCTGCGCGCCGACTCGGTGGTGCTGGCGCTGGGCCAGGAGGCGGATCTGTCGCTGCTGGCCGGGCTGCCCGGCGTCGAGGTCGAGGGCGGTGTGGTCAAGGTCGGGCCGGACCTGATGACCGGCTGCCCCGGCGTGTTCGCGGGAGGCGACATGGTGCCCGCCGAACGCACGGTGACGGTCGCCGTCGGGCACGGCAAGAAGGCGGCCCGCCATATCGACGCCTGGCTGCGCGGCAGCGCCTACGCGCCCGCTGCCAAGCACCCCATGGCGGACTTCGATCTGCTCAACACCTGGTACTACAGCGACGCGCCGGCGACTGTGCGCCCGAAGCTGGACCTGGCCCGCAGGACGAGCACTTTCGAGGAGGTGGAGGGCGGCCTGGAGGAGTCGACGGCGCTGTTCGAGGCGCGCCGTTGCCTGTCGTGTGGCAACTGCTTCGAGTGCGACAACTGCTACGGCGTCTGCCCTGACAACGCCGTGCTCAAGCTGGGTCCTGGGCTGCGGTACGAGATCGACCTGGACTTCTGCAAGGGCTGCGGGCTGTGTGTGGCCGAATGCCCGGCGGGCGCGATCGAGATGGTGCCCGAGGTCACCTGAGCGATCACCTGAGCGCCGCCGTCCCGCGCAGGGTGCCGTGGCGGGAAGGTCTCGCCGTCAACCGGGCGCCAGGGTGCCACGCCGGGCGGTCGCGCGCATGGCCCGCCAGAGGGGATGGCCGAGCACGGTCACCACGGTGAAGAGGGGTGCGGGGTGGCCGAACACGAACGTGGCCGTCAGGTAGTCGATGACGGGCACCGCGACCGCTGCGGCGAACATCCAGCGTGGCGCCTCCAGCGGGGCGCTCGTGGTCCTGGACCAGGGGGTTCGTCTCCACGGTTTGGCGACCGACAGCCAGGCCTGGAACGCCAGTGCGGACGCCATCAAGCCGGTGGCGACGGTGAGGCCGGTCGCGGATCTCTGGCTCCCCGCGGCGAGCCCGTCCAGTTGAGTGCCGAGGATGAAGATCCCGGCGTAGAGCTGGCACAGCGTCATGACGAATTTCAGCAGGACCCACCAGTGACGCGTGTATCCCCAGCGGGTCATGCCCGCGAGCATGAGGCCGGAGAAGGCCGAAGCGTTGGCGAAGTGCAGGAGGATGTCGTCGTCGAGCAGGTCGGCCATGCGGTACGCGTGAGCGTCTCCCGTACGTGTGGCGTGGGTCAGCAGCACGACCAGCGCGAGCGCGAACGCCATCCATCCCACGGAGGTGATGACGTGCAGGCCGATGAGGAGATGACGCCACGGGGCGGTACCGGAGCGGGCCATCGCCGCCTCCTATGCGTAGGCTGTCTATATATGCAGCCTACGGCTCGCTCTCGCCGACGTCTATCGGGCGAGAGGGCTGGCCAGCCAGCTGTGCGACGGGGCGGCGCGAGCCAGCGCGGACGGGTTCTCCAGCCCGCGCGGAGGCGGCACCGGCCGGTCGGCCGCCACTGTGAGCAGGAAGCCGCCGTACCTGCGCCACCAGCCGTGAAACGTCCTGCCCTCCTGAGCCCGTACGGTCAGCCCGTTCCAGCCGTCCGACGGCGCGCCGCAGCCGAGCGTCACCTCCACCGAGCGGGTGTCCCTGCGCAATCCGGTGCGCAGCACCTTCAGTGCGCTCTCCTTGGCCGACCACAGCAGGTTGGCCCGCAGTGGATCCGCGCCGATGACCTCCCGCTCGGCGGGGGTGAAGTAGTCGGCGACGAAGGCGGCGCTGCGCGGCTCCACCAGCTCCAGGTCGCAGCCGACGGCGCCGGGTTCCAGGCCGAGCAGGCAGACCGCCCAGCCGGCCCGGTCGGTCAGTGACAGGCCGACCGGCAGCGGTTTCCCTGCGCGATAGGCCTCGGGTGCGCCACTCGGATGGTGGCGCACCTCCAGCTCGTACGCGGGCGCCGGGTAGAGCCGCCCCATGGCCTCCTTGGCCGTCCACCGGGCGACCAGGAACTCGGTGCGCCGTTTGGCGAAGCGCATGCCGGCCGCCCGCCGCGCTTCCTCGGGCGCCAGCCAGCCGTCTCCGGCGGGCAGGTGCTGCTCGCCGCGTGCCAGCCATCTCATGTCGCCGCCATCCCCCTTTCCAGCGCGTCGATCACGTAGGGGCGTAGCCGGGCGGCCGGGATGACGTGGTCGACCGAGCCGACCTGCAGGGCCCGCTGGATGCTGTGCACCTGGTCGAACTCGTCGGCCACTGCGCGCAGCTTGTCCGCCCGCACCTCCTCGGTGATCTCGACGAGCCGCGAGCGCGGCCCGGACTGCCTGGCGGCCGTCACGCGGGGGTCGCGCTCGGTGCGGGCGCGGACCTCGCGGACGAACACCACGGCCGCGGCGGGGGCGCCGCCGATGACAGAGGCGTAGGAGCCTTCGACGGCCGCGATCTCCAGGTTCGGGTTGAGCCGTTTGGAGAACACGACGAACGCGCCGCCGTGATACCGGGAGATCACCACGAACACGATCGGCCCGGCGAAGTTGGTCACCGCCCGCCCGATCTCGGCGCCGTACTCGAGCTGCCAGCGCCGCATCGACTCCGGCGAGCCGTCGAAGCCGGACAGGTTGGCCAGCACCACGACGGGCCGGTTCCCGCTGGCCGCGTTGATCGCGCGGGCCACCTTACGTGACGACTGCGGGAACAGCGTGCCGGCCGTCCAGGCGGGCGGCCCGTCGGCGGGCACGAAGCCGTGCCTGGGCTGCGGTGCGGACTCCAGCCCGATCAGGCAGGCGGGGATGCCGCCGACGTGCGCGTCCCAGACGACGGCCGTTTCGGCGTCGCGCCAGCGGGCCCACCGCTCCAGCGGTCCGGCGTCGGCGTCGGTGTCGCACACGGCGCGCATGACCGAGCGGATGTCGAACGGCTTCTTGCGCTCGGCGTTGTGCGCGCCGGAGAAGATCTCCCCGACGGTCCGGAAGCCGGGACCCGCGTGGGGCGAGTCGCGCACGTCGCGGCCGGGCGGGTCGCAGGTGGCGCGCCTGCGCGGGTAGCGCTCGCCGGGCACGACGTAGGCGTGCTCGTAGTGGCGCAGCAGGATGCGGCCGGCCTCGGCGAGGCTCGCCGTCCCGTACTGGGCCTGGCCGTTGGGCCCCATGATGCGTTCGAAGCCGCCGATGCCGGTGTTGTCGTCGGCGGAGACGCCGCCGGAGAAGTCGAGTGCCTGCTTGCCGGTCAGCACCATGGCGCTGCCGGCGACCATGACGAGGATGCCGCGGGTGTGCATGAGCATGGTGGACTCGGCGTTCCAGTACGGCTGCGCGCCCACGTTCACGCCGGTGACCACGACGTTGACCTCGCCGCCTCCTTGCGTGAACTCGATGAGGCGGCGCAGCACGGCGGCGATCCAGTCCATGTTCTCGGTGCCGCTGTCCATCGCGATCCTGGCCCCGGACGACAGCGCGAACCACTCGACCGGCACCCGCATGCGTTCGGCCAGGTCGAGTGCGGCGATGACGCGCCGGCATTCGGGCTCGGCCAGCGCGCCGAGGCTGCGGGTGGGGTCGCCGAGGATGGCGACCCTGGTCATGCCTTCTGGCACTTTGGCGGTGCGGCTGGTGATGAGGCCGACGACCAGGTTGGCGGTGTTGTGCCCTTCGGGCCGGTCCACCGGGACGAGCCTGTCGCCGTCCAGGTCGTGCTCGGTGAACGTGCCGGGTGGGAAGTCTCCGGGGGCGCCGTCGGGCGGGGCCAGCATCCTGACGATCTCGTACGGGTAGGGTGCGCCGAAGCGGCGGGCGCGCAGCACCTTGCGCCGGTATTCGGTGAGCGGCCTGATCGGCTCGTGGCCGTAGGGCTCCTGGCGGACCGCGACGCGTTCCTCGCCGAGCCCTTCGACGTGCAGGGCGGCGGGCCCGCCGGGCAGGCGTACCTGGAGGATCAGCTTGTCCAGGCCGACGCCGGCGGCCAGCGGCGCGAACGGCCTGGCCAGGCCGGGCCAGTCGGCTTTCGGCACGTCGAACGGCGGGCGCACGCACAAGATGATGCGGTTGGAGCGGGGCCTTCGTTCCGGTGGTGTGGTGGCGAGGTGCTCCCGCATGGCCGCCAGCGCCTGCAGGCCCATGCGTTCCAGCCGTGGCAGTGACACGACGTGGCCGCCGCGGTCGCGGACGGGCGTCAGGTCGCGGACCTCGCCGATGGCGAACAGGCGCACGTCGGCCGGATTGTCCTTGGCGACGCCGCGGAAGAGGTAGACGTCCTCGGCCGAGCGCAGGCGTTCGAGGGTGAAGTTGGACAGCCGCCACAGCTCGGCGCGCTCGGCGATCATCGGGTGCAGGTTGCGGTAGAGGGGCTCCTCTTCGAAGCCGCCAGGGGTGTGCCGGTAGGCGAAGTGCTGGGTGCGGTGGTGCTCGGGGCCGTCGCCGCGTGCGCTGGTGACGGTCACGGACAGCCGCTCCAGGGTACGACCGAAATCAAGGCCTGTGAGCAGGCTCGCGACCTCGGCCTGGGTGGTGTCGGCGTCGGGGCGCTCCCCTGGCCGCCAGGTCATCAGCTCGGCGATCACCCGCCGCTCCGGGTCCACGCCCTTCAGGTGCGCGGCGATGTCCGCGCACGCCTCGGAGCAGCCGGCCAGCGGGGTGTAGGCCACGACCAGGTGGAACGGGACGCCCTCGTGCTCGAAATCGGCCGTGCCGAGCCTGCCGTCGCAGGTGAGATGTTCCAGCGATCGGGTGCGGTAGAAGCGCCGGATGTAGATCTCGACGACCGCGCTCCTCATCTCCGTGCCGGACGCCTGCCAGCGGGCCAGCAGCGGGCCGCGCATCGGCTGGGGGCACCACACGAGCCGGTCGATGAGCTCGTCGCGGCCGGGCCTGCGGGGGCCGGCGGCCAGGGCGTCGAGGTGCGCGTCCATCTCGTCGTACACGGCGGCCAGTGCCCGCTCGTGCTGCGGCTCGTCGAAGTAGTGGAAGCGCACGTCTCTGGCCAGCTCGGCCACCACGGGGTGCCGGACCTGCGCGGCGATGGCGAGCCTGTCCATCAGCTCCCTGCCGGGCGGGGGCAGGTCGCGGTGGCGCAGCCGCCGTTCCAGCACGGCCACCACGGCGGGCACGAGCTCGTGGGCCCGGCGGAAGGAGCGGAACAGCCAGACGACGGCCTCTTCGAGCTGTGGTGTGCGGTCGAGCCCGTGGACGCCGTACCTGGCCAGGACTCGTTCCAGCCGGGTGCGGAAGCCGGGCGGGAGCCCTGCTCTGCCGGGGTCGAGCCACTGCAGGTAGGACAGGAGGTATTCCTGGGCGCTGGCGCTGTCCGGCTCCTCCGGCTCGGGCAGGGGCCGGTACAGGCCGCAGACGTCGGCGAACAGGTCCAGGAACGCCTCCTCGCACGCCAGGAGCTCCGGGTCGTCGGGCGCTTCGTCCGGCTCGTGCCCGCCGCTCTGAGGCGGGTCCACGTCGAAGCCGAGCAGGCAGCCGCACAGGGCCGCGTACCTCGGCCCGCACCCCGCCGCCGCGGTGCGGGCGCTGGTGAGCGCGGTGAAGGACACGGCTGTCCCCGTCGGCTCCGCGGCGTCCGCCGCCTCGCGGATGCGCAGCAGCGGCTGACCGGCCACGACCTGCGTGTTGGCGGTCACCTCGACCGAGGCGACCTCGCCCGCGTACGGGGCGGCCAGCGTGGATTCGAGCTTCATGCTCTCCAGCACCACCAGCGGGTCGCCCTCGGCCACCCGATCCCCGCGGGTGACGGGGACGGACACCACGAAGGCCGGGTGCGGAGCTCGCACGATGCCGCCGTCGTCGCGGTGCACGCCGTGCGCGGCCCACTCCCCGCCTCGCTCCACCTCCACCAGGTAGGCGGGACCTCGGGTGGAGATCTGTGTGCGGTAGCCGGCGCCGCCGCACGACAGCCGCCGCTCGTGCCGGCTCAGCCGCCGTACGTCCACGTCCGCCGGCCCGTCTGCGGTCTCGACCCGGTACCGGTCGGGGCCGGTGCGCAGGACGCGCAGGTCGTACGGGTGGCCGCGGTAGCGCAGCCTGGCCCGTTGCCCCGGCTGCTCCGGCGCTTGCGGACGGCCCCGGCCGGCGGCCTCGTGGAAGGCGGCCAGCTCTGCCTCATGGTCGGCGTCGTACGCCTCGACGGCGGCCTGCAGCACGGCGATCGGATCCGCCTCGGGCAGGTGCCCGCCCGCTGCGGTCAGCCGGTCCAGCCACCGGTTGTCGGCGGTGCCCCGCCGTACCTCGTCGCGGGACAGCAGCGACAGCAGGAAGGCCCGGTTCGTGGTGCCGCCCTCGATGACCACGCGGGTCGCCTCCAGCGCGCGCCGCAGTCTGGCCATGGCCTCGTTGCGGTCGCCACCCCTGGCCACCACCTTGGCGATCATCGAGTCGAACTCGGGCGCGATCACGTCCCCCTCGGCGACGCCCGCGTCCACCCGGATCCCGGGACCTGACGGCGGCCGCCACACGGTGATCCGGCCGGGCGCGGGCGTGAACCCCTGCGCGGGGTCCTCGGCGCACAGCCGGGCCTCGACCGCGTACCCGCGGGCGGGCGGCGGGTCGCCTTCGAGGCGGCCTCCCCTGGCCAGGTGCAGCTGGAGCTTGACCAGGTCGGCTCCCGTGGTCTCCTCGGTCACCGGGTGCTCGACCTGAAGCCGGGTGTTGACCTCCATGAACAGAAGGTCGCCGGTGTCCGGGCCGAGCAGGAACTCGACCGTCCCGGCGTTGCGGTACCCGGCCTCGCGGGCCAGCCGCACCGCCGCGTGGCGGACGGCTCGTGCGGCGGACGGGGTGAGCGCCGTGGAGCCGGACTCCTCGATGACCTTCTGGTTGCGCCGCTGGATGCTGCAGTCGCGCACGCCGACGGCCCAGACGGTGCCGTACGCGTCCGCGATGATCTGCACCTCGATGTGGCGGGCGCGCGGGACGAACCGTTCGACGAACACGGCGGGATCGCCGAACGCGGCCTGCGCCTCGGCGCGGGCGGCGGCCAGCGCCGAGGCCATCTCCTCCGGCGTGCGGGCCATCCTGATGCCGCGCCCGCCGCCGCCCGCCGCGGCCTTGACGACCACCGGGAACCCGATTCGGTGGGCGTGCTCCAGCGCGTCCGCCGGGCTGGTCACGGGGCCGCCGCTCCACGGCACGACCGGCACGCCCGCCTTCTCCGCCAGTTGCTTGGCGGCGACCTTGTCGCCCAGCAGGCGGATCGTCGTACTGCTCGGGCCGACGAACGTGATGCCCGCCCGCTCGCAGCGCTCGGCGAACGAGGCGTGCTCGGCCAGGAAGCCCCAGCCGACCCAGACGGCGTCGGCGCGGGCGTCCTTCAGGGCGCGGATGACACGTTCCTCGTCGAGGTAGGCGGACCTGCGGTGGCCGTCTCGCGGGTCGAGATACGTGGCGGGGCCGATCGGGACGGTCTCGTCGGCCCTGCGGGCGTACCAGGCGTCGCGGTCCTGGTCCGGGTGCAGGATGATCGTGGTCATGCGGGAGGTGGCGCCGTCGCGGTTGAGCTCCGCGACGGCGTCCAGCACCCGCGTCGCCGGCTCGCCCCGGTTGACGATCGCGAGCCGCTCGATGCCGGGCATGTCAGGCCTCTCCTCCCAGCGGGGTCAGCGTTTCCCTGACCTCTTCGGGAAGCTCGCCGGGCAGCGGGGTGCCCCGGTACCCTTCGACGGCCACGAGCAGGGCGCCGCCGCCGTCGAGGACCGCGCAGTCGTAGCGGCCCTCGCTCGGTTCGGCGAGCGCCTGCGCGTCCTTGGCGGCCCCACGTCCGCCCTCGTACAGCAGGACGCGGTCCACGTGCGCGGGCAGTGCCAGCACGCCGTCGCGGGCTGCCTGCGCCAGGCCCGCCGTCTGGAAGCAGAGCTCGACCAGGCGCGGCGGCGTGATCGTGGGCCGGTCCGTCGCCTGCGGCAGGTCGTCCGCCATCCTGGCCGCCGCGCCCGTGCCGTGCTGCCAAGCGGCGGCCACCACGCGGTAGGCGGGGCCGTGGAAGAACAGCTTGTACACCTCGGGCGGCGCCATCGTGGCCGCAGCCTCCCCGGCTCTCTCGCGTTGTGCGCTCTTTCGCGGCGTGTGCGACAGGCGCACGCTGCCGGTGAAGTGGACGGTGCGCTGCGGCGTGTCCTGTCCCGGCAGGAGCCGCTCGGCCGTCAGGGCGCAGCGGGCGAGCAGGTCGTCGCCGTCCGGGGTGACGGTGGCCGTCACGGTGAGCGTGCGCGGCTCGTCGCGGTAGAACTTCACGGGGGCGAGGAAGTCGACGTCCTCGACCGCGGTGACCTGCCAGGCGGGCGCGGCCAGCCGGGCGGCCTCGGCGAACGCCTCGATGCCCATGACGCCGGGCAGGACGGCGACGCCGTCGATGCGGTGGTGGTCGAGGAACGGTTCCCGCTTCGGGTCGAGCGTCGCACGGACGACCAGGCCGGAGTGCACGCCGTAGGCGTCGATCGCCTCCGCCACGGGCTGATCGGCGGTGGTGGCGGCGAGCCCGCCGTTCTCGTCGGTCTCGGCGCCCAGCACGCCGAGCGCTCCGGCGACGAGCACCTCGCCGCGCTCGGCCGAGGCGGTCAGCTCGCGGCGGATCCACGGCACGCCCACCTCCGGCGGCAACATCTCGATGCCCGCCATCTCCATGATCTTGGGGATGGAGCCGCGGGTCGCCATGCCGATGCCGCTCCAGGCCGTCCAGTCCAGCGCGATCGCGCGGGTGCCCGGCCGGGTGCGGCGCATGCCGCTGGTGAGCTTGCACAGCAGGTCGTTGGCCGCGCTGTAGTCGGCCTGGCCGGCGTTGCCGAAGCGGCCGGCCACGGAGCTGAACACCACGGTGGTGGCGATCGGCAGGTCCGCTGCGGCGTGCATGAGGTTGAACCAGCCGTCGCTCTTGACGTCGAAGACCAGGTCGAACTCCACAGGTTGTTTGTCATCCAGGGAACGGCTGACCTCCAGCCCGGCGGCGTGGAGCAGCACGTCCACGTGGTCGCTGACGCCGCGCACGTCGTCCATGACGCGCCGCACCGCGTCGGGGTCGGTGAGATCGACCTGGTGGTAGTACGGCGTACCGCCCGCCTTCCTGACGGCCTCGATGGCGTCGAGGGCGGCGTGCAGGCGTTCGAGGCGGACCAGCTCGCGTTCGATGAGCACCGGGGTGGGGCGCTCGCCGCGCTGCTTGAGCCTGTCGGCCAGATCCGATCTGAGCCCGTCGCGGTCGCTCGCGTAGCGGATCAGGTCCGCGTCCGACGGGTCCGGCTCGGGGATCAGGTCGAGCAGGTGGAACACGCCGCCGGAGGCGGTGGCCAGGTCGGCGGTGATGGCCGAGACGATGCCACCGGCCGCTCCGGTGATGAGGAAGACGCTGTCCGGGCCCGGCTCCACGCCTTCGCCGTCGGTGAAGGGACGTTCGGTCAGGCCGACCGTCCAGCGTTCGCCGCCGGCGTGGCCGGCTTCGACGCAGCCCGGGTCGCTCAGGGTCTCCTCGATGAGAGCGTCGGCGTACGAGGCTGGTTTCCTGCCGGTGCCGAAGTCGACCGCCTTGACGAGGGTGTCCGGCCGTTCGCGGTGGTAGGCCTTGGCGAAGCCGGTCACCGCGCCGCCGAGCGGGGCCAGGGCGCCCGCGACGTCGTAGCCGTGGTAGCCGCCGAGCCTGGTGGCGGTGACGAGGAACGGCGCCTGCTCGTAGAGGTGGTGGATGAGGGTGTAGAGGCTCTTGACCCGGCGGCGCAGCGCCTCGCGCCAGGCCGGCGGGTCCATCTCCTCCAGAGGCTGCTCGGCGTCGAGGGCGGGCAGCCAGTAGACGCCGTCCACCTTGCCCTGCGCTTGGGCCTGGGCCGTCAGCTCGTCGGCCGGAGCGGCGGGGTCGATGGTCACGACCTGGCAGCCCAGCTTGCCGAGCCGGCCGGCCAGCGCCTTGCCGACGCCTCCGGTGTCCATGCCGATGAGGATCCTGGTGCCCTCTCCCAGGCTGACGCCGGTCGGCTTGCAGCGGGCGAGCGCGGGGCGCAGCACGGGCACGGGGACGCGGCGCGGGAAGTCACTGGGGTGCTGGGGCGTGCTCAGGGGCGTGGGTTCGGCGGGGTTCTGCTCCGGGGCGGGGAGGCGGTCGCCGATCCAGCCGACGACGTGGTTCAGGGTCGGGAAGTCGCGCAACCGCAGGTTCGGATCACGCTCCAGCCCGTACCGCTCCCGCACCGCCGCGAAGATCTCCGCCTGCTTCACCGTGTCCACGCCGAGATCCGCCTCCAGATCCAGATCCGGCTCCAGCAACTCCGGCGGATAGCCGGTCATCTCCGACACGATCGCGACGACGACGGCCTGTACCTCATCCGCAGGTGCTTCTGCTGATGGAGTCGGCTCCTCTTGCGGAAGGCGGTCGCGGATCCAGCCGACGACGTGGTTCAGGGTCGGGAAGTCGCGCAACCGCAGGTTCGGATCACGCTCCAGCCCGTACCGCTCCCGCACCGCCGCGAAGATCTCCGCCTGCTTCACCGTGTCCACGCCGAGATCCGCCTCCAGATCCAGATCCGGCTCCAGCAACTCCGGCGGGTAACCGGTCATCTCCGACACGATCGCGACGACGCTGTCTGCGACCGGGTCCGTCTGCGCGGCCGCGATCGGCTCGGGGACGATCGGCTCGGGGACGATCGGCTCGGAGGCGGTAGGCACGGAGGCGGTAGGCACGGGGGCGGCCGGCTCCGTGAGGGGCGCCGGTGCCATCGGGGCGGGCGTGGGCAGGGGCGCGGTCACCGGCGCGGGCGCGTCGGTGACCCGCAGGCGTCGCTGGACCACCTCGAGGCCGGCGTCGGCGCGGCCCGCGACGGCGGTCAGCCAGGTCTGCCAGGCTGAGGGATCCACGACCCGGTAGGCGTGGCCGAGCTCACTCGGGGCGCGGTGCCTGCCGTCCGGCATCGGGGTCCAGCGCATCAGGGTCATGGCGATCTGGGAGCCGAAGCCGGCGGCCAGGCGCAGCGCGTACCGCACCGGGTAGGCGCCGCCGGTGGAGAGGTTGAGCGGGCCGAGTTCAGGGTCGGGTTCCTTGTAGTTGGGGACGGGCGGGACGATGCCGGTCTCCAAGGCCTTGATCGCGACGACGTCCTCGATGCCGGCGCCCATGGCGTGGCCGGTGAAGCCCTTGGTGTTGGCGATCACGACCGCGTCGGCGGCAGGGCCGAAGGCCTGCCTGAGCGCGTGGATCTCGGCCGCGGCGCTGCCGCCGCGGGCGGGGGTGTAGGTCTCGTGGGAGACGAACACCGTCTCGGGCGCGATCGTGCGGCGGTCGGCGCCGCGGCTCTCCGCCTGCCGGATGACCTGTTCCATGACTTGGGAGATGTGTCCGACGTCCAGGCGGGTGCCGTGGTAGGCGCTGTTGGCCGTGACGGCGCCCAGCACCTCGCAGATCGGCTGGAGGCCGCGCTCGCGGGCGGCCTCGGCGGACTCGACCACGATGGCGGCGGCGCCCATGCCGACGATCATGCCGTGGCGACGGCGGTCGAACGGCGTGGCGGCGTCCTCGACGACGTCGTCGGTGGCGGCGGCGCCGGAGGCGAGGAACCCGGAGCCGATCCAGGGCAGCATGGTGTCGCTGGTGGCGTCGTCGGCCGAGATGATGACGACGCGGCGGCAGCGTCCGGTGCGGATCCAGTCCTCGGCCACGCACATGGCCTGGGTGGTGCTGGCGCAGGCGGCGTTCACCTGGGTGTTGGGGCCGCGGGCGCCGATGATCTCGGCGAACTGGGAGTGCCCCATGGACAGGCAGCGGAACAGGAAGCGGCGGTCGAACACGTACGGCTCGGTCTCGAGAAGCCTGCGCAGGTCGGCGATGCGGCGGTCGATCTCGGGGGCCGCGCTCTCGTCATCGCGCGTCCTGGACCTTACGGCTTCCAGCGCGAGCAGTTGTTCCCTGCGCCCGCGGTCGGTGAAGTAGCGTTCGAGCTCGCCGGCGAAGGCGTCGTAGGCGGGGAACGCGGAGGCGAACACGACCCCGGTGTCGTCGCGCAGCGCGTCTGGCAGGCCCCAGCGGTCGGGCAGCCTCGTGCCCAGCGTGGTGCTCTTGTAGTGCATGACCAGCGGGATCCCGGCATCGCGCAGCGCGTCGAAACCCGCTCCGATGGCGAGTTTGGTGGCGATGTCGAGGGCGGCGTCCCGGTCGGCGTCCACGCCGAACTCGGCGACGACGTCGATGGGCGCGTGGCGGCCGGCGAGCTTGAGGACGTCGCTCTCGCTGCCGATGGTCTCGAACGTCGGGTCGCCCGCCTCGCGCTTGACCAGGCGGGTGATGTGGCGGTCCACCATGGCGCGGCGGAAGCGGTGCGGGATGGTGTCGATGAACTGCTGGCCGGACAGGATGCGGGCCAGGTTGTCGTCGTCGAAGACGCGCTCCACGCCGGGCAGCCCGAGCGCGGCTCCCGTCACCACGACCGGATCAGTGGTGGGGGCGCTCTGTGGCGGGGCGCCGCCGTAGATGGCCAGGCCCTGTTCGAGGGTCTGCGCGAAGAGGCGGCCGAGCTGGGTGTAGGTGGTCTCTGGGGTCATGGTGGGCCTCGTGGGAGTGGTAGGCCTCGCGGACGCGGTGGGGCTCGTGAAGGCGGTGGCCGTCCCGCTGGACGCGTGCTCGGGGCGGGCGTGCGGCGGGATCGGCAGGCTTGGCGTCCGCGCGGGCGCGGCGGCGGGGAAGCCCAGGCCGGCGGCGTACAGGCCGCACAGCGCCTGGTTGAAGGCGGGTACGCCGCCGTTCTTGGGGTGGTTGGTGAACAGCGCGAGCACGTCGTCGTGGACGGAGCCGAGCACGTCCTCGGCGAAGCCGTGCAGCGCCTTCTTCGGGCCGACCTCGACGAAGACGCGGGCGCCCGCCTCGTACAGCGTGCGCAGCCCGGTCACGAACCGCACCGGCGAGGCCACCTGGCGGCCGAGGATGTCCAGCATGGTCTCGGCGTCGGCGCCGTCCGGATAGAACGCGCCGGTCACGTTCGCGACGATCGGCTTGGCGGGCGGCCGGATGTCCAGGCGGCGCAGGACCGCCTTCAGCGGCTCGCCGGCCGGGGCGACGATCGAGGTGTGGAAGGCGTGGCTGACGGGGATGCGCGCCGCGGTCATGCCCGCCGCGCGGAAGCGCTCGACGGCCGCCTCGACGGCCTGGGTGGCGCCGCCGACCACGGCCTGGGCGGTGCTGTTGATGTTGGCGACGACGACGTAGCCGTCGCACTCGGCGACGATCCGCTCGATCTCCGGCAGCGGGCCGAAGACCGCGGCCATCGCGCCGCTGTCGGGCACCTGGAGCGTAGACATCTCATGTCCTCTGGCGCTGACCGCCTCCAGCGCGGCCGCGAAGGACAGGGAGCCGGCGGCGACGAGCGCGCCGTACTCGCCGAGGCTGTGTCCCATGACCAGGTCGGCGCGCACGCCGTAGGCTTCCAGCAGGCGGGTGAGCGCGGCGTCGACGGTCAGGACGGCGGGCTGGGTGATCTCGGTCTGGAGCAGCGCCTGTCGCGCGGCTTCGGTGTCCTCGGTGAAGACGTACGAGCTCAGCGGCCGGCCGAGCAGCGGCGTCATCACGCGGTCGGCCTCGTCGAACGTGGCGGCCACGATGGGTTCGCGTTCGCGCAGGTCGCGCAGCATGTTGACGTACTGGGAGCCCTGGCCGGTGTAGAGGAAGGCGACCTTGGGGGCAGGGCCGCGGCCGAGGAAGACGCCCTGGGCGCGCAGCATGCGCCACATGGCCTGGTTGCCGGTGCGCAGGGCGGTGATCGCCTTGTCGGCCTTGGCGGTCAGGTCGGCGGGGTCGGCGTAGTCGATGGCGACGCGGATGGCGGCCCCGGCCAGCGCCGGGTCCGGGGGGCACGGGGTGGTGGCGGGGCGCACCTGCTCCAGGCGGGCGATGACCTCGGCCTCGTTCGCGCCGCCGACGACGGCCGCACCGCGCAGCGGCGGTCTCGCGCCGGTCGTCCCGGTGGTGGCCGCCGGTCCCGTGACCGTGGGCGAGGTGACCGTGGGCGAGGTGACCGTGGGCGAGGTGAACGTGGGCGAGGTGACCGTGGGCGAGGTGAACGTCGCCGCCGTGGTGCGGGAGACGGCGTAGCTTCTGGGGGCATCGGCGAAACGGTGCCGACCCGGGATGTGCTCTTCCAGGACGACGTGGAAGTTCGTGCCGCCGAAGCCGAACGCGCTCACGCCTGCGCAGCGCACGCCACCGCCACTGGGCCGCTCCCACTCCCGCAGCCCGGTGTTGACCTGGAAGGGGACGGAGTTCCAGTCGACGTTCGGGTTCGGCTCGTCGAAGTGCAGGCTGGGCGGCAGCACCCGCTCGTGCAGGCTCATCACGGTCTTGAACAGGCCTGCCGCGCCCGCGGCGGCCTTGAGGTGGCCGATGTTGGACTTCACGGACCCGAGCGCGATCGCCCCCGGCTGCGCGCCCGCCTTCTCGAACACCTCGCTCAGCGCGGCCAGTTCGGTGGCGTCGCCGACGCGGGTGGAGGTGCCGTGGGCCTCGACGAGCGTCGCGTCGGCGGGGCTCAGGCCGGCTCCCGCCCAGGCGCGTTCGATGGCCAGGCGCTGTCCGATCGGGTTGGGCGCGGTGATGCCCTTGCCCTTGCCGTCGCTGGACCCGGCGATGCCGCGGATGACGGCGTGGACGCGGTCGCCGTCGCGTTCGGCGTCGGCGAGCCGTTTGAGCACGAACAGCGCGGCGCCCTCCCCCATCACGAACCCGTCGGCGCCCGCGTCGAAGGGCCGGGTGCCGGTGGCCGACAGCGCCCCGATCTTGCAGAACTTGACGAACGCGGCCACCCCCATGTTGGCGTCCACGCCGCCGGTGATCACGGCGTCGAAGTCGCGGGTCTGCAGTCCCCGTACCGCCGCGGACATGGCGGCCAGGCCCGAGGCGCAGGCGGCGTCGGTGGTGAAGTTGGGCCCGCGCAGGTTGAACAGGTTGGCCACCCGCCCGGCGATGATGTTGGCCAGCTCGCCCGGCATGGTGTCCTCGGTGATCGGCGGGTAGCCGTCCAGGAAGGAGCCGGCGCTTTCGCGCAGCACGCTCTCGCGGACGGCGGCGGGCAGCGCGGCGAAGGCGGGCGAGTGCTCCAGCCGGCACACGAACTCCGGCAGCTCGATGCGGGTGTTGGAGCGGTAGTGCTTCTCCCCGCCGAGGGCGTTGCCGATGATCACGGCGACCCGCTCGGGATCGACCGCCCAGCCCGGCCAGCCGGCATCGGTGAGCGCGGCCCTGGCCGCGCTCACCGCCCACTTCTGGCCGTCGTCGAGCTGCGCGGCCACGGCCGGGGGCACGGCCAGCCGCCAGCCCATCGGGTCCCACGGGAAGTCCCGCACCCAGCCGCCGATGCGCGAGTACGTCTTGTCCGGCGCCTTGGGGTCGGGGTCGTAGTAGAGCGCGGGGTCCCATCGGCCGGGAGGCACGTCGGAGATGGAGTACCGGCCTGCCTTGAGGTTCTCCCAGAAGGCCGCGGCGTCAGGAGCGTCGGGCATGATCGCCCCCAGGCCGACGATGGCGACGGGTTCGAGCGTGATGGGGTTCATGACGGTTCCTGAAGGTCGGCGCGGCCGTAGATGACGTCCGCGAGCAGGTCCATGTCGGCGAGCAGGCCGCGCTGGGCCGCCCGCGTCTCCTCCGCGCGCAGCCCGTCCAGCCCGGCCGCCTCGCCGTCCGGGAGCGCGCCGAGCACCCACCGCGCGCCCTCTTCGGCGATTTTCATCGCGGCGTCGCGGGCGAAGACGCGGCTGACGGCCGCGAGCGCGGTGGGCTCGAAGCGGCGCTCGGCCTTCTCCTGGAGGGTGCCGTCGAGCGCGGCGGCGGCGCGCCGGGCCAGACTGCCCGCGGCCTCGCCGTAGGCGATGAGCTCTCCGAGCCGCAGCAGGACGTGCTGGCTGCGGGTGAGCCTGGCAGCCCGGCACGCCTCCATGATCGTGGCGAGACCTTCGAGCGCGAGCGCGGCGATGTGGCCTCCGGTCTGGGCGGACAGCGCGGCCAGCGCCACGGCGGCGTCGCGGTAGTACGCGCCGCGCGTCTTGAGGTGCTGCTGCCAGCGGTCCCTGGCGATGGTCATCTCCAGGATCTCCGAGGTGCCCTCGTAGATCGTGGTGATCCGCACGTCCCGTTTGATCTTCTCCACCAGGTACGGCTTGGTGTAGCCGTAGCCGCCGTGCGCCTGGATGGCGGCCTCGGCGGCGGCGTTGCCCGCCTCGCTGGCCAGGTACTTGGCGATCGCGCCTTCGGTGTTGAGCGACCCTTCGCCCGCGTCGATGCGGGTGGCGGTCTCCTCGATGAACGCGCGCGCGGCCTCCAGCCGTACGACGTGCGGCACGATCAGCTTGTGCGTGTAGCCCTGCTTGGTGGACAGGGACGCGCCCGCCTGGACGCGGTCCACCGAGTAGCGGATCGCCCGCTCGGCCGCCTCCCAGCCGCCGCCGAGCCCGAAGGCCGCCACCATGAGCCGGGTGTGGCCGAACACGTTCTGCGCCTGCGTCAACCCCTGCCCCTCGGCCAGGCCGACCAGGTTCTCCGCCGGGACGAACACGTCGTCGAGGTAGAGCGCCGCCGTGTTCGACAGGCGGATGCCGTGCTTGTCCTCCGGCGGGGCCGAGGAGAAACCTTCGGCGCCGCGCTCCACGACGAACCAGGACGGACCCCCCGGGGCGAGCGCCAGCACGCTCCAGGCGTCGGCGATGGAGCCGTTGCTGATCCACTGTTTGCGGCCGTTCAGCCGGTAGCCGCCCTCGACCGGGGTGGCGGTGGTGCGCAGCGCGCCGAGGTCGCTGCCCGCCTCCGGCTCGGTGGCGCCGTAGGCGAACAGGATGCCCTCCTTGGCGATCCTGCCGAGCCAGCGCTCTTTCTGCTCCGCCGTCCCGCCGAACAAGATGGGGTCGCTGCCGAGGAACGTGGCGAACACCGAGGTGGCCAGTCCCAGGTCGAGCCGGGCCAGCCGCTCGCAGATGCGGTAGGAGTCGAACGCGCCACCGCCCATGCCGCCGTACTCCTCCGGCACGAAGGCGAGCTGCACGCCCAGCTCGTCGCCGCACATCTGCCTGACGGTCTCCTCCGGGCAGACGTCGTCGCGGTCCAGCTCGAGCAGCCGTTCCTCGGGCAGCGCCGCGGCCACGAAGTCGCCGAGCGCCTCCAGCATGAGGTCCAGGGTTCCGAGGTCGAGTCCATCCGTCATGGCTCGCCTCCTTCTGAAGTCCGCCACCGGGCGGCCGTCATCGGGGTTTTCCAGGACCGTAGGCCGGGCGGACGCGGGCTGGGCAGACGCGGAGGACCCTCATGCGCGGGACTTTCGTCCCGAACCAAGGTTTCAGGTCAGGTCTTGGAGAACGCGTGCACCCCGCGAAGCATCCGCACCGCCGTCTCCACATCGCGATGCGCCTCCAGCGCCCGGGCGGCCGCGGTGGCGAACCTGACCAGCAGCTCCTCCTCGTGCTCGTCGAAGGCCCTGCCCGCCACCCAGATGACGGCCTGGCTCCGCGTCGTCACGGGCATCGGCGCGCTGAGCACGCACCATTCACCGATCCACGTGCGTACGGGCTCCTGGGCCGCCGAGGCGGGAAGGATCCCGCCGGTCGCCAGCCGGGCGAGCACCTGCGGCGAATCGCCCTCTGGAGTGCGCGCATGCACCGGCCGCGCCACGCCCTGGACCGCGTCGATCTCCATCACCCCGGCGTACTCGACGGCGCAGATCTCGGCCGCCACCTGCACGATCTCGTCCAGCAGCTTGTCGGCGTCGCTCCTCGACAACTCCGTGATGAGCCTGCGTAACCGTCTGACCGTTCGATCCGCCATCGCCCTCACCGCCTCGCCCCCAGCATGGGATCCCTCAGGCGCCGGGTTCAGAGTCGTTCGTCCTCATCGCAGCGGCAGAGGGCGCGACCAGAGCGGCCGCCACCACGACCGTCATGACCGCCACCAGCGGAACGTTGAAGTGCGATCCTGAGACGGGGAACAGTTGCCAGGCGAGGTTGGACGTCATGTGGAACAGCACCATGGCGAACACGCTCCCGCCCAGGTGGGCGAAGAGCCAGACCATGATCAGCCGCATCGCGACGGTGCCGAGCGACCACCACGCGATCCACGGCACCGACCGGCCCACCTGCAGCAGCGCCCCCCAGTGCCAGACTGCCCACGCGGCTCCGACGACCAGCCCCGCCCGCAGGACGCCCCATCGTTGCAGCAGCGGCTGGGTGGCGTAGCCCGACCAGCCGAGCTCCTCGCACAGGGCCGCGGCGAAGAAGCCGGCGGCCAGCAGCAGCGTCGTCGTCAAGGAGAAGCTCGGCTCGGGCACGTGGCTCCCCGTCAGGCGCAGGACGAAGTAGGACGCGACCACCACGGCCGGATACAGCAGGAGCACGGGCACGTACCAGGCCGTGGCCGGAACCCGGCGGAAGTCGAACGAGCGCCGCAGCAGCGCCCGCACGGCCGCTCCACCGCCCCGCCGGTGCTCCAGGATCGCCGCGGCGGCGGCCGGGCAGACGACGGCCAGCCCGGCCAAGGGGACGCCGGGGACCAGTTGCCCCTCTGCCAGGGCGTCGAGCGCCAGGAAGGGCACGGTGAGGAGGAAGACCAGGACGTGCCATCGCCATGGTCAACCACGAAGGGCTGACTGTCGGCCTCGACCACATCAGCTTCGAGGACGTCATCCAGCAGGCCGGCGTGTCCCGCACCGCCGTCTACCGCCGCTGGCCGTACAAGGACCTGTTCTTCAGCGACCTGCTCCGTGAGCTGGCCGACGGCGCCGCCCCGGCGGCCGCCGTGGACGAGGCGGCCACCCGCCGGCTGCTCGGCTCGGTGCTGGCCGCAAGCACAGGCGACCTGACCACGCCGCAGGGACGGCACGACGTGGTGAGCGAGCTGTTGCGAGTGAGCGCGGTCAGCGACTTCGAGGCCGTGCACGGTTCCCCCGAATGGCGCACCTACCTGGCGCTGCAGGCCACGTTCTCCAGCCTGCCTGACGGCGACCTGCGCGAGGACGTCCAGGCCGCGCTGGCCCGCTCCGAGCAGCGCTTCGTCGGCCGCGTGGCGACCGGCTGGGAGCGGGTGGCGACAGCGCTCGGCTACCGGCCCCGACCGGACACCGGCGCGGGGTTCCCCCTGATCGCGACCCTGGCCACCGCGGCGATGCGAGGTCTGGTCCTGATGGCGCTGTCCGACCCGGATCTGCTGGCCCGCCGGGTGCCCGCCAACCCGACCGGCGCGAGCGCGCCCGCCGACTGGTCGCTGATCGGGCTGGCCGCCGCGGGCATCGCCGTCGCCTACCTCGAGCCTGACCCGGACGTCGTGTGGGACGGCGATCGGGTGGCATCCCTGCGCGCCCTCGTCACCCGGGTGCCAGACCGGCACCGCGCCGGAGGTTGAGCGTGGCGCCCTGAGTCACCGCCGTCTGACGAACGACCGTCCCGCTCGGGACCTTCGCCTCTGAGTGCCGCCACCTCCGCGAGATGTGCTGAAGGTAGCCGACAAGGAGGCCTGTCATGCGCATGACCGTCGCGGACGTGATGACCGACAAGGTCGTCGCCGTGTCCGCCGCCACCCCGTTCAAGGAGATCGCCGAGACGCTCATCAACGGCGGCATCAGCGCCGTGCCGGTCACCGACGACGACAATCACGTGCTCGGCATGGTGTCGGAGGCCGACCTGCTGCGCAAGGAGGAGTACCGCGAGCAGTTCTACCACGAGGGCTACCGGCCGCCGCTGCGCGCCCGCATGCGCCACCCCGACGGCAGGCGGAAGGCCGGTGGCGACATCGCCGCCGAGCTGATGACCCGCCCCGCCGTCAGCGTCTCCGCCAAGGCGTCCGCGGTCGAGGCCGCCCGCCTCATGGACGCCCACGACGTCAGGCGGCTCGCGGTCGTCGACTACAACGGCCGCCTGGTGGGCGTCGTCAGCCGCCGCGACCTGGTCAAGCTGTTCGTCCGCTCCGACGAGGCCATCGCCACGGACGTACGCGACGACATCCTCGGCCGCGCCCTGTGGGTGAACACCGACGGCGTGCGGGTGGACGTGCGGCAGGGCGTCGTGACGCTGTCCGGGTGGATCGAGCGCCGTTCCGAGGCGGCCGTCGCCGTGCGCATGACGCATCGCGTCAACGGTGTGGTGGACGTCGTGGACCGGCTCAGGTGGAGGCAGGATGACCACGTGCCCGCGCGGGGCGGAGCATGACATGGAGCCTGCCCTCCTGGATACGCTGGACCCGCTGATCCGCGCGCTGCGCGAACGCGGGTACACCGTCGTCGGGCCCGTCGCCCGCGACGGCGTGATCCGTTTCGCCGAGCTCGGCTCCGCCGCCGACCTGCCCGCCGGCCGGGCCGATGAGCAGGGGCCGGGTGTCTACCGCCTGTACGAGCATGGCGAGCTCGTCTTCGGTTTCGCCGCGAGCCCCGATGCGGTCAAGCGCTACACGCATCCGCCTCGCTCCCCGTTGTTCCGGATGCGGGACGGTGTGCCGGAGAAGGCTCCGATCGAGGCCCCGAAGGTGGCGCTGCTGGGCGTGCGGGCCTGCGATCTGGCGGCGCTGGCCGTGCAGGACCGGGTGTTCCTGGGCGGCCGGTATCCGGACGAGGCCTATCGCGAGCGCCGCGAGGCGCTGTTCCTGATCGCCGTCAACTGCGCGGTGCCGGGCGGGACGTGCTTCTGCGCCTCCATGGGCACCGGCCCGCGCGCCACCTCCGGCTTCGATCTGGCGCTGACCGAGCTGACCGGGCCGCACCGGTTCCTGGCTGAGCCGGGCAGCGAACGCGGTGCGGAGTTGCTGGCCGCGCTGCCGTCCAGGCCCGCCCGCGACGCCGACCGGGAGGCCGCCCGCGAGGTCAGTGAGAGCGCCGCCGCCCGGATGGGCCGCCGCGTCGACCTCGACGGAGTGAAGGAGCGGCTGGCCGAGCGGCGTGAGTCTCCTGTCTGGAACGAGATCGCCTCCCGCTGCCTGGCGTGCGCCAACTGCACGATGGTGTGCCCGACGTGCTTCTGCGTCACCGTCGAGGACGGCACCGACCTGACGGACGGCACGGCCGAACGCGCCGAACGGTGGGACTCCTGCTTCACGCTGGACTTCACGGAGCTGGGCGGCGCGCCGGTCCGTTCGTCAGGGACGGCGCGCTATCGGCAGTGGCTCACCCACAAGTTCTCCACCTGGGTCGACCAGTTCGGCTCTTACGGATGCGTCGGTTGCGGCCGGTGCGTCACGTGGTGCCCGGCCGGCATCGACATCACCGAGGAGCTGGAGCGGCTGCGATGATCCCGTCCCCGTACCGCGTGCGTTCGCGACGGCCCGACCGGGCCGACACCGTCACGCTCACCTTGGAGCCGGTGGACGGGGCGTGCCCGCCGTTCCTTCCCGGCCAGTTCACCATGCTGTACGCCCCCGGCGTCGGCGAGATCCCCGTCTCGATCAGCGGGCACGCCCGCTCGGGCGGCTACGTGCAGACGATTCGCGCCGTGGGTGCGGTGAGCCGGGCGCTGTGCCGCGTGCGGCGCGGCGGCGTCGTCGGCGTGCGCGGCCCGTTCGGCACCCACTGGGAACTGCCGGACGCGCACGGGCTGGACGTGGTGGTCGCGGCGGGCGGGCTCGGGCTGGCCCCGTTGCGGCCGGTGATCCGCGAGCTGGCCGCGCACGGCGCCCGCTACGGCCGGATCAGCCTCATCGCCGGCACCCGGACCCCTTCGACCCTCATCTACCCACGCGAGCTGGCCCGCTGGGGGCGCGACTTCGACGTCCAGGTGACCGTGGACCATCCGGACCGGACGTGGAAGGGCCCGACCGGGCTGATCACCAAGCTCGTCGGCCGGATCGTGTTCGAGCCGGCCCGCACCTACGCCTTCGTGTGCGGCCCCGAGATCATGATGCGCGCCACCGCCGAAGAGCTGCTGCGGCGCGGCGTGCCCGCCGGGCGGATCGCGCTGTCGCTGGAGCGCAACATGAAGTGCGGTCTCGGCCGGTGCGGCCACTGCCAGCTCGGCCCCCTGTTCACCTGCCTCGACGGCCCCGTGCTCACCTACGACAAGGTGAGCGATCTGCTGGAGGTGAAACAGCTGTGAACAAGCTCGCCGTGTGGAAGTTCGCCTCCTGCGACGGGTGCCAGCTCACCCTGCTCGACTGCGAGGACGAGCTGCTGTCCGTCGCCGCGAACGTCGACCTCGCCTACTTCCTCGAGGCCTCCAGCGCCCGCGGCGCAGGCCCCTACGACCTGTCCCTGGTGGAGGGGTCGATCACCACACCGGACGACCTGGAGCGGATCAAGCACGTCCGTCGCGTCTCCAGGCACCTGGTGACGATCGGGGCCTGCGCGACCTCCGGCGGGGTGCAGGCGCTGCGGAACCTGGCCGGCGTTCGCGAGTTCGCCTCCGTCGTCTACGCACGCCCTGACTACATCCAGACCCTCGACCGCTCGACCCCGATCTCCGCGCACGTGCCGGTCGACTTCGAGCTGCGCGGCTGCCCCATCGACAAACGCCAGCTCCTGGAGGTCATCGGCGCCTTCCTGGCCGGGCGGCGCCCGGTCGTGCCCGCGCACAGCGTCTGCGTCGAGTGCAAGGCCCGCGGCAACCCGTGTGTGCTCGTCGCGCACGGCACCCCGTGCCTCGGCCCGGTCACGCAGGCCGGCTGCGGCGCGCTCTGCCCGGCGTTCAACCGCGGTTGCTTCGGCTGTTTCGGGCCGATGGAGAGCCCGAACGCGGCAGCGCTCAACGCTCGCCTGCGCGCCGCCGGCATGGACGACGACGAGCTGGCGCGCGTCTACCGCACCTTCAACGTCACCTCCTTCGGAGGCAGCAGTGACGCATAAGACGATCCGCGTGGGCGGCCTGACCCGAGTGGAGGGCGAGGGCGCGCTGCTGGTGCGGGCCCGCGACGGCCGCATCACCGACCTGCAGCTCAAGATCTACGAGCCGCCCCGCTTCTTCGAGGCGCTGCTGAGAGGCCGCGCCTGCACCGAGCCGCCCGACATCACCGCCCGCATCTGCGGCATCTGCCCCGTCGCCTACCAGATGAGCGCCTGCCAGGCGCTGGAGTCGGCCTGCGGCGTCACCGTCGAGGGCCCGCTGCGCGACCTGCGCCTGCTGCTCTACTACGGCGAGTGGATCGAGTCGCACGCCCTGCACATCTACCTGCTGCACGCCCCCGACTTCCTCGGCTATCCCAGCGGCGTGGCCATGGCCGCCGACCACCGCCCGGCGGTCGAACGCGGGCTGGCGTTGAAGAAGGCGGGCAACGAGCTGGTCGCCGCCGTCGGCGGGCGCGCCATCCACCCGATCAACGTGCGGCTGGGCGGCTTCTACCGGGCGCCCGCCGACCTCACGCCACTCGCCGGACGCCTCCGGCAGGCCCTTCGCGCGGCGCTGGACACCGTCGAGTGGGTCAGCGGCTTCGACTTCCCCGACGTGGAGCACGACTACCGGTTCCTGGCGCTGCGCCATCGCGCCGAGTACGCGATCCTGTCCGGCGACGTCGCCGTCAGCGACGGCACCGCCTTCCCCGTCCGCGACTGGCCGCGCCACGTGGTGGAGGAGCAGGTGCGGCACTCCACCGCGTTGCACGCCCGCCTGGACGGCCGCCCCGGCTACCTCACCGGCCCGCTGGCCCGTTACGCCCTCAACGCGCCGCAGCTGTCGCCGCTGGCGCTGCGGGCCGCCGCCGAGGCCGGGCTCGGGCGGGTGTGCCGCAACCCGTTCCGCAGCATCGTGGTGCGCGCGGTGGAGATCGTGCACGCGTGCGAGGAGGCGCTGCGCCTCATCGACCGGTACGTGCCCCCGGACGAGCCCGCGGTGCCCGTCGCCCCGTGGCCGGGCGTCGGACACGGCGCATCGGAGGCGCCGCGCGGCACCCTCTACCA
Source organism: Nonomuraea monospora (assembly GCF_039531895.1). Taxonomy (NCBI): domain Bacteria; kingdom Bacillati; phylum Actinomycetota; class Actinomycetes; order Streptosporangiales; family Streptosporangiaceae; genus Nonomuraea; species Nonomuraea monospora. Next base: position 34,354 of record NZ_BAAAQX010000008.1, on the reverse strand, counting down.
TCGCTACCGCATCGACGAGCAGGGCCTGATCGCCGAGGCCGACATCGTCCCTCCGACGGCGCAGAACCAGGCCCGCATCGAGGACGACCTGCGCGCCCTCGTCGAACCCCGGCTCGGCCTGCCCGTCGCCGAGCTGACCGAGCTGTGCGAGCGGGCCATCCGCAACCACGACCCGTGCATCTCCTGCTCGGCGCACTTCCTCGACCTGTCGCTCAGCCATGAGTAGGACCGTCGTCATCGGGCTCGGCAACGACTATCGCGGCGACGACGGCGCCGGGCTCGCGACCGCCCGTCTGCTGCGCGAGCTGGGCGTGCCAGTGGTAGAGAACGGCGGTGATCCGGCCGAGCTCATGGAGGCGTGGACGGGAGCGGAGGTGGCCGTCGTGATCGACGCCGCGTGCTCGGGCGAACCTCCGGGTGTCGTGCGCCGTTTCCGCGGTGTTGCCTCCCTGCCGCACGGCGGGGCGAGCAGCCATGCGCTGTCTCTGGCCGATGCCGTGGAGCTGGCGCGTGTTCTCGGCCGGATGCCCGGGGAGCTGGTCGTCTACACCGTCGAAGGCGCTACGTTCGCCCTCGGTGCGGGGCTGTCGGAGCCGGTGTCGGCCGCGGTGGCGGCCCTGGCCCGCACCATCGCGCGCGGCCTCAGCAGATCCGCGGGAGCTGCTCCCCCACCAGCAGGTCGATGACCCTGTGCGAGCCCACCAGGGTGCGCATGGTGACCCGTCCGGGATGGCGGGCGGTCAGGGTGCCGATGCGGGTGGCCGCCGCGCCCTCCGGCCGTGCCCGCATGGCGGCGAGCACCGTTCCGGCCCTGGCCGGGTCGACGAACGCCACCAGGCAGCCCTCGTTGGCCACGTGCAGCGGGTCCAGCCCCAGCAGGTCGCAGGCGGCGGCGACCTGGGCCGGGACGGGGATGGCCGGTTCGTCCAGTTCCACGCCCACGCCGGAGGCGGCGGCCAGCTCGTTCAGCGCGCCGGCCAGCCCGCCCCTGGTCGGATCGCGCAACGTGTGCACCCCGCAGGTGCCCGCCGTGATCATCGCGGCGGTCAGGCGGTGCAGCGGCCTGCTGTCGGAGGCCAGCGAGGTCTCGAACCCGAGCCCCTCCCTGGTGCTCAGGATGGTGATCCCGTGCAGTCCGATCGGGCCGGACAGCAGCACGGCGTCACCGGGGCGGCCGTTCGCGGCGGCGACGTGCGCGCCGGGCAGCCGCACGCCGATCCCGGTGGTGGTGACGAACAGGCCGTCCGCCGCGCCCTTGCCGACGACCTTGGTGTCTCCGGTCACGACGCGGACGTCGCAGGCGCGGGCGGCCTCGGCGACGGAGGTGGTCACCCGGCGCAGCTCGTCCAGCGGCAGCCCCTCCTCCACGATGTAGGCCAAGGTCAGGGCCACCGGTACGGCGCCCATCATGGCCAGGTCGTTGACCGTGCCGTGCACGGCCAGCGACCCGATGTCGCCGCCGGGGAAGAAGCGGGGGGTGACGACGAACCCGTCGGTGGACATCACGATCTCCGGCGCGCCGGTGGCGACGATCGCGGCGTCCTCCAGCGTGCCGGCGCCGAGGCGGGGGGTGAGGTCGGCGAGCAGTTCGGCCATGAGCTGCCCGCCGGAGCCGTGGCCGAGCAGCACCCGTTCGTTCTCGGCCAGCGGGGCGGGGCAGGTGGCGGCGATGGGGTCGAAGCGCGTGGTCATGGCGTCTCCTGTCGGATGCGGCCGGCGTTGTGGAAGGCGGCGCAGGTGCCCTCGGCGGACACCATCGGCGCGCCCAGCGGTCTGCGCGGTGTGCAGAGCGTGCCGTAGGCGGCGCAGTCGAGCGGGGTGCGCGTGCCGCGCAGGATCTCGCCCGCGATGCACGCGGGGTGTTCGCGCGCGCTGACGTCGCCGACGCCGAACCGCAGCGTCGCGTCATGGCAGGCGAACTGCGGCGCCAGCACCAGCCCGCTGGCCGGGATCTGCCCGATCCCCCGCCACGTCTGGTCGCTCACCCGGAAGACCCGCCGCACCGCGTCCTGGGCGAAGGTGTTGCCGGTGCGGCGCACGGCCCGCGCGTACTGGTTCTCCACCTCGAAGCGGCTTTCCTCCAACTGGCGGACCGCCATGAGGATGCCTTCCAGCAGGTCGAGCGGCTCGAACCCGGTGACCACGATCGGCACCCGGTACTTGGCGGCCAGCGGCTCGTACTCGGTCCAGCCCATCACCGCGCACACGTGCCCAGCCGCCAGGAAGGCGTCCACCGAGGCGGACTCCATGATCGCGGCCATCGCGGGAGGCACCAGGACGTGGCTGACCAGGACACTGAAGTTGCCGAGGCGTTCCGCGTCCGCGCGGAGCACGGCCATCGCGTTGGCCGGTGCCGTGGTCTCGAAGCCGACCGCGAAGAACACCACCTGCCGGTCCGGGTTCGCCGCCGCCAGCTTCACGGCGTCCAGGGGCGAGTACACCACGCGCACGTCCGCGCCGCGCGCCTTGGCCGACAGCAGGTCCGCGCCGGAGCCCGGCACGCGCAGCATGTCGCCGAAGGAGGTGAAGATGACCTCGGGGCGGGCGGCGATGACCAGCGCCCGGTCGATGGTGGCCAGCGGCGTCACGCACACCGGGCAGCCGGGCCCGTGCACCATGCGCACCGGAATCAGCTCGTCGATGCCCTGCCGGACGATGGTGTGCGTCTGCCCGCCGCACACCTCCATGATCGACCACGGCCGGGTGGCGGCGGCCTGGATCTCCCGTACGAGGCGGCGGGCCAGGACGGGGTCGCGGTACTCATCGAGGTATCTCATCCAGTCCTCCCGGGATGGCGCGCAGCACGGCGAGCGTGCGCAGCGCCTCGTCCTCGTCCAGCACGGAGATGGCGAAGCCGACGTGCACGATCACGTAGTCGCCCGCGCCGGCCTCCGGCGTGTACGCCAGGCACACCTCGCGGCGCAGCCCGTCGAAGTCCACGGTCCCCGTCTCGCCGTCGCGAGCCACGATTCTTCCCGGTATGCCCAGACACATCACGATCTCGCCTCCTTCGCCTCTCCGCTCAGCGTGCGCCGCGCTCATCGGTGCGGGCAGCGGCGAACGTCCCGCATGCCGGGGGCCGAAGGTCCTCGGTCTCAGCTCCCGCGGGCCACGGCAACCGCGCAGTGCGCGTGGTGCAGAACGCCCCTGCTGACCGAGCCCAGCAGCGCCGAGCTCACGCTCCCGCGCCCGTGCGAGCCCACGACCAGCAGATCCGCTTCCTGCGACGCCTGGGCGAGCGCTTCGACCGCGTCGGCGTACCGCACGTCGGCGATCACGCTCACGCCCGGGTACTGCCGCGTGAACGGCTCCAGACGCGCCCGCAGCATCTGCTCACGAGCGGTCCGGTCCTCCTCCATCTCGTGCGGGAGCTCGGTCCCGAACGCCTGGACGGGCCGCCGCCAGGCGTGCACCGCCCGCAGCCTGCTGCCCCGCAGCGCCGCCTGCTCGAAGGCGTAGGCCAGCGCCGACCGGCACTCGGCCGTGTCGTCCACCCCCACCACGATCTGCCCGTAGGTGGGCCGCTGCCGGCCCTGGACCACCACGACGGGGACCTCGGCCTGACCGGCCACATGGTCACTGACCGAGCCCAGCAGGGCGCTGGCGATCCCGCCGAGCCCCCTGCTGCCGACCACCACCTCGACGGCCACCTTGCCCTGCTCGCGCAGGACCCGGACGGGCGGCCCCTCCTCCAGCAGCGTCGTGACCTCGACGCTGGGCTGGCGCTCGTGCACCAGGGCCACCGCCTCGTTCAGCGCCTTCTGCCCGGTACGGCGCAGCCGGTCGGGCCGATCGGCGTCCGGGAACTTCGCGACCTGGTACGGCTGCCGGTCCACCGCGTACACAAGCCGCAGAGGCTGATGCATGCGAACGGCGTCATTGGCGGCCCACGCAACGGCGGCACGCGCCGGCACGGAGCCGTCGACCCCAACAACGATCATGATGTCCTCCTTCGTCACCACCATCTGACCGGAGTCGCGAGGCGGCGTGCAGGGCCGGAAGTCCCGGTAGCCGCAGGTCCAAGGACCGCGAGACGGCACCGGGAGACTGAGGGCTCTCCCGATCCGGGGCTTTCGGGCGTGCGGCGAAGGTCCTCCTCCCCTGCCCGCCTCGTCCGTCGTGCGGCACGGTGGCGTACAAGACAAGGACGACCTAGCCGAGGAGTCGAGTGGAGATGCGCACCATCCGTGTGACGTCGCGTCCGAAGCCGGCTCGCCCTCGGCCGGGCATCGACCTGCGCACCCCTTCGGGAAGGGCGCTGCCGTATTGACGGGCGCGCCACGCGCGCCGGATCAGACGCCGGGTCGGAGGGACGTCAGCGCCTCCGGTCGCTGCCCGGCTCCGCGTGGTAGATGACAAGCTGCTTGGCCGGGGCGTCACGTACGTCGAAGGCCTGGTAGGTGAGTGCGAGGGAGCCGACGTCGGGGTGCAGGAAGCGCTTGGCCTCCTGGGTCTTGCCGCGCACGATGTGAGCGTTCCAGAGGGCGCAGAGTCCGCGCTCTGATCGGTGAGCGAGCGGACGAGCTCAGCCAGCCGCGGACTGTCCGGGTCGTAGCCGGCCGCCTGGCGGTTGGCGACGGCAGCCTTAGTGATCGTCTGCGTGAATCCTTCGCGGGATTATGCGGCCGCGTCGAGTCGTCGCGGGCGCCATGGTAGCGGGCGGGTTCACCGCGATCTGAACGGCAACCCCGCGGTGCGGACGTCGCCTTGCCGCTCAGGCGTTCTCCTTGCGGGGCCGTACCACCGCGACCGGGCAGGTCACGTGATGCAGGACGCCGTGGCCGACCGAGCCCAGGATCTCCGAGGCGAAGCCGCCTCGCCCGCGCGAGCCCACGACCACGAGGTCGGCCGTCTCACCGGCCCTGGCCAGGATGCCCACCGGATGTCCGGACAGCGTCTCGTGGGTGATGTCGACGTCCGGGTTCTTCTCGTGCCATCGTGTCACGCTCTCCGCGACCGCCCGGGATTCGTCCTGGTAGACGTCCACCAGGACGCTGTTCCAGGCGGCCAGGTACGGCGAGAAGACCGGCGTCTGCCAGGCGTGGAGCACGTGCAGGCGCGCACCGTGGGCCCTGGCGTGTTCGACGGCGTACTGCATGGCGGCTTCGGAGTGCTCGGAGTACTGGTAACCCCAGGTAATGGAAGTCGCGCAATGGCTGAATCTGCGTCCGTGATGCGTCAAGGCTTGAGATGTGCAGCTACGGCAAGGAGCACCCTCAACCCCGGCTGGGAGGAGATCGACTACCTCGACGCAGCGGGCTCGCTCGTCGTTCCGGGTCTGCCGTACAGGCAGGATCGGGAGCTCTCCTTCACGGTGGTCGGCCGCAGCGGGGCTGCTTGGGTCAGGGCCTGGTGGGCGCGGTGTTGGTTGTAGGTGCGACGTGATGTCGCATTGTGTGAGTGAGGTAACCGATATGGAGGGTCGATTATGGTCGATGGTTAGCTCCGGGTGAGTGCTCAACGCCCGTCCCCGCTCCTGACATGCGTCACTGGTGTCAACGGACACGCCGATGTCTAGGTGAGCGGCCAGCGTTTCTGCGGGCTGGTGGCCAGCAGAACGGCACGACTGTACCCACCTCTCCATAATCAAGTTCATCCGTGGCATCCGGATGCCGGTGAGCACGGTCTGGATGCCGGCTTCGGCGAGGATCTCGTCCATGAGCGCGGGAAACTTCCCATCTCGATCTCGCACCAGAAAGCGCGCCCGGCAGCCCGCATCGTCCAGATCCATCACCAGATTCCTGATCGCCTGGATGACCCAGTCGGCGGTCGGGTAAGCGGTGGTGCCCAACACGCGGACGCGCCTGCTGGCGTGCTCGATGACTCGACCGGATCCTCATCATGAACGAACGCCACCTGCGTAAGATCCTTGCCGAGTACGAGACCTACTTCAATGCGCATCGTCCGCATCGAGCTCTGAAGCAGGCCAGCCCGCTGCGGGCGCTACCCGATCCGGTCGACGCGGACATTCATGTCTCCCGACGAGACCGAGTCGGCGGCCTCCTACATGTATACGCCCAGGTAGCATGAGGGGACACGATATTCGGCACCCACAAGGTCATCGACCTGCGCCCGGTACATCACCGGCTCGAGGAACGCATCCGCGCGCACGCCATCTTGTGCTGGCTGGCGCTGCTGCTGATCCACATCATCGAGACCACCACCGGCGCCACCTGGAGCCGCATCCGCGACGAGTTCGACCTCCTCACGGTGGCCACCTTCACCGGCCCGACCGGCACCTTCCGCCAGCGTGCCGAGCTGACCAAGCCCCAGCGCGACATCCTGGCCAAACTCGACATCCCATTTCTCGCTACGCATCTGCGGAACGCAGGATCAACACCGTCAACAGGCCGGACAAACCTCGCACCAACCGGTAGACGCGGTAGATAAGCGACAACACTATCTCGCGATGGTCGCAGTCGCCGCTCTGATCGCGCAGCAAAACCCCAACTCAGAGCGCGAAACCGTGTTTCGAGCGGGACAGGATGATTGCAGCCCTTGCGTTCGAACGCCGCAGAGAGAAAATCGAGTTAACGCGTCCGCGGAAGTAGGTGCGCCGTGACTAAGGCAAGCCGTCGACCCATGATCGTTGCCGTGTTCGGAGGCAGCAAAGATGTCCCTCGAGACGTTCTCGACTTGGCTCAGTGCGCTGGCAAGAGGATTTCTGCTCGAGGCTTCGTCATTCTCACAGGTGGTATGAAGGAGACGCAACTGTGTCCGAAGACGGTGAAGGACGCAGCCTTGACGGGTGTGGCAATTGACGGCCATTGGATCGGTGTGCTCAAGGACGGTAACGATCCTGACTTCAAGCGCCATGACGAGGGCGGCGTTGTCTACTCGCACATGAACCACCAGCGGAACTTCCTGGAGGCAAGCCTTTGCGATGCCGCCATCGTACTCAAAGGCGCAAAAGGGACGATCTCAGAAGGAGTGAGTACGCTGTGTCTCGGCAAGCCGGTACTTCTCGCCGGAACCAATTGGACGAAGGAATGCTTCCCTCTGTATCAGCTGTTCAAGGCGCATGTTCTCACGGAGAACCGGAAATCTGATCTCGTCAAGACAGTGCTTGATCGGCTTGGGACGGGGAATGAGAGTGGCCCGATGCGACACCTAATTGCAGCGACCGTGCGGCCAGATAATGTTCTATTATCGGAGCACAGCCGTTTGGTCCCCGCCGCTGGTCTGGAGGCGTGTGAAGCCATAGCGCGGTGGCTAGTGGAGTTGGAAACACTGCCACGAACGGGCGAATTTCCGGAGCTGAAGGGGTACGAACAGGTGAAAGAAAAATACGATGAATGGCTCAAACGTCTCTAGCCTTGATCTCGTTATGGTCGACTGAGGTTGATTCCTCGGCTTCGGCTAGTGTGGGCGCCCAGTCATAGTTCCTGAGGCGTGGCGCGGGGCTCCTGATCAAATGCGGCTTTTAGCGGCTCTTGGACCCACGTTGTCCATCGGTCAACTGGAGGCGGTGGCCGATAGTTCAACCAGAGCAGCAGCGCGGGCCCGGATCAACCGCGAATTTGTCCCGTCTGTCGTCACCCTCGCCGGACCGGCTGGAACCGTCGTCCATACAACCCCGCCACGGCCCGCACAACGAGCCGTCTACCAGGCGCTCGCCACCCGCCGCAGCCCGCTGGCAGCGGGCTGGGGTGGCAGCAGATCCTCACTCAGTTGCAGGCCCTCGCCGATGGTGCGGGGCTGCTTGGCTGGCAGGTCAGCGTGGACCCACGGTCTGTGGAGCCCATCAGTACGCGGCCGACGCATCCCGGTTCGGCGAGTTGCAGGCCGAGCCGCCCGGCGGCGTCCAGCCCGAGCCCGCCGATCACGCACTCGGGCGTTACCGTGGCGGTCTGGCGACCAACACACATTCTGAGCTGCGGCGTTGCCTCGCGACCTACCAGCGCCCCCAAGCTTCCGCGTTGGGTGCGCTGGTCGCCGTACTGTCACCACTCGGGACGCATGCCGGGTGACGACGGCACATGCTCGCGGTGGGCAGGCCACGCACGGCCAGTATGGTAGCGGCAGAACATCAGCACGCGGCTGATGTTCCCTAGCCCGGCCGGGAACCGCAGCACACCCGCCTCCTGCGATTCGCCGGCGACCTCGACCGGCTCGTCGAAGACGAGTACACCCCAGTAAAGGCCGGGGAAGTCGGTGCTGGTGACGCAGCTGAACGGCTGGGGGCGGCTAGGGTGTCGCCGGTGCGCCGCGAATTCGCCCAGGAAGTGGGCGCGCGGAGCCTGCTCAACTTCGACAAAGACCGCTATCCCGGACACAGTCACCGGGTCTGAGCCGGCCAGATACGGGAACATCGTCCGGCCGAGTGGAATCGCGAGTTCGGCCCGGCATTCGTTGGACTGTAGCTGATACCACGCGTCCGGCAGGTCCTGACGGACGTCGAAGTAGCGGATCCCGTCCCCGGGCAGATGGCGCTGGGCGATCTCGGTGGCCGCCCGGCGCAGCCTGGCACCGCCCTCGCGGGCTGTGTAGTTGAGGTGCATGACCACGTCGGAGACGGTGCCGAGGTCGAAGCGGTTGTTCTCCGGCGGCAGCTCGAGCCGCCAGCGGCTGACCGCGCCTGCGAACTCGAACGGTAGCTTCCGTTCGTCCCGGAAGTTCAGCTCGAACAGGCCGCTGTCGTTCTGGCCGGTGGAGGTGGCGATAGCCTCGCTCGCTCCGTACTGGATGACGAAGCGCTGGTCGCCAGGACCAGGCGGGTAGCCATTGCCAGGGCTGCCATCCGCGCAGCAGGCATGCGGCGGGTCCGTCAGGTGCGGCGCGACCCGGGTCATGCTGCTGATCAGCGTCAGTCGGCAGTTAACTCCGGCGTAGGGGCCGACGACGCATGGGATGGTCAGGCTGACACTGCGAATCCGGCGCAGGTAGTGGCCGGGGTGGTCGGCATCGAACATCCACTCAGGTATGTCGATCTCGCAAACCCCGGTGGCTTGCAGGCGTAGGAACTCCATCGGGAAGTCGAGCCGCAGCGAGAAGTGCTTGCTCAGCTCGTACTCCCGGTAGTTGGCGTCGAGGTAGGCATGCTCCATCTGGCGTATCCCGAGGACCAGGCGCTCCCCGGCGAGCAGGCCCTCGCGGAGGTTATCCCACGCCTGCGTCGGGACGAAGGTCGCTCTGGTGTGGCCGCATTCGTAGTTGAATGCCCGCTGTGCCTGCCCGGCCACCCGCAACGCCAACTCGTGGAGCTGGCGGTATATGGCGGTGGTCTCCTGCTGCAGGAAGAAGTACAGCTCCTGGCTGGTGAACTTGTCACGTAGGAAGCGCTGCACCTCTCGTGAGTTCGCCACCTGGCGCTCGTGGTTGTTCAGCTCGTGGCCTGCGATATCCCGGCGTCGTTCCGCGGCGAGGATCTGCAACTCGATCTGGTCCAGTTCGAGACCGAGGGTTTCCACCTGATGGCGCCACTCCTCCTCGCGGCGCTCCCAGCCTGCTTGGGTCGCTCGCAGCCCGCCGGTCGTGGTGGAGATCTCGGCGAGGACGTTGGCGATACGGGCCACGGCCATGAATACGCCGCTGAGCTTGGTGCCGAGCGGAATCCACGTCTGGGTGACCGGGAACCCTGCGAAGATGTCGGGGATTGCGTTCATCACCTGGGCGATGCCCTCGGAGACATTGCCCGCAGTCCGCTCGCCCAAGGCCGTGTTGATCAGCCCGACGTGCTCGTCCTCCCGGTTGTTCAGCCCATTCTGGATCAGCAGGGTGAGGTGGCGGAACCGGGTCTGAGTGATCTCTTTGGCCTTGCGCAGCGCCTGGAGCTGCCAGTCCGCCTCCCGCCACTGGTGTCGGCGCACTTCGGTGGTGAGCTGGAGCAGGTGCAACTCGTGCTCGCCGCGCAGCGCCTGAAGGACCTCGGCATCGCCCTTCTCGAACGCCGCGAGCAGGGCGGCGCCCATCGCCCGCACCTCGCCGGCCAACTCGGTAGCCTTCTGGTTCAGGAAAATGAACCGGTAGGGGCTCTGCGGCAGACAGGTGTCCATATTGGCCGGGCGCAGGTCGCTGGGCTGGCAGTCGTGGATCCGGGCGAGCCGGTCGGCGACGTGCTCGTACAGCGCGAGCAGTCGAGGGTTCAGCGGGGCGTGGTGGGGTTCGAACGAGGCGACAGTGCGGTCCTCCGCGTCGCCGGTGCCGAGGACCGTGCGCGGCGCCGGGCCCAGCAGGGTGGCCACGGTGTCGTAGACGAGCCGAGCCTCTGAGGTGTTCTGGGACACGCGGTCGTCGCCGAGTTCGATCAGCGTCTCGGCGTAGTGTAGGACGATCGCCCGGTTCCGCACGTCGTCGTCGCTGGCCATGGTGCTGTCGTGGCAGCACCGGCCGTCTTCCGCCTCCTCCTCCGGGTCTTCCCCGTCCAGCTCACAGCGCAGCCAGGACGAGTCGGAGCCCAGTGGCGCAAAGGCAAGCTCGTACCATCGCAGCGCCGCCTCGGGCTGGCAGTGCGCCCGCAGTGCCGCCGCAGCCGTGATGGCCGCGGCGTACGGCGAAGGCGGGGTCACCGGAGCGCCTGGTGCGAAGTAGACGAAGTACGGGTACGCACGCAGCCCGCCCGGGTACGGCGACGTGTATCGCACGGTCGTCCCGGCGGTGTGCGCGGCCGCCGCACTGCCGTTCGTGCCGCGGGTCACGGTGAGCGTCGTCGCTTCGGCGATCGCGGTCACCACCACCGTCTCCTGCTGCGCCTCGCCGAAGCCGATCACCAGCGGGAACGGCAGCGTGTGGGGGAACCCAGCGGCGCTCTCGACGGTGATGGTGGCCTCGGCGTCGGTGACAGGTTCTGCGAGCACGGTCAAGCCCGGGACCGGGGTCACCGTAGGCAGCGACACGGCCGTATCGGTGGCGAGGTCGTACCGGAAGCCGGGTGCCGTGGGATCGCGGTGGCCGGGCGGCACCGCTGCGCCGCTGACCTCGAACCGCAGCGAGTCATCGGTGCGGCCGGCGAGGGTGAGCTGTGGATTCGTACCCTCGAGGGGCACGCTTTCGGCGCTGGTGCGCAGCTCGCCGAACTCGCCGTTGTGCACCCGCGTCCAGGCCAGCCGTACCCCAGCGCGGGGCTCCCAGGCGAGCAACCTCGGCAACTCGGCCGGGTCGTGCCACAGCCAGCCGGGGTCCTGGTCCGAGCCGTGCGTGCCGGCATCGGTCGCTGGCGAGGTGTACTCCCGGGACCCGATTAACCAGAAGTAGTACTCGTCGACTGGCGCGGCGTGCGGTGCCTTGCAGCTGGCACCGTGCGGTGCGAAGGGGGCGGCGGCGGGTGGTTCGCCGGCCGCCGCCACCCGCAGGAACGTGGTGCCCAGGCCGGCCGCTGCCTGGATCCACAGTGGCAGCCGCTCGCCCTTGGCCGCCATCCGGAGCCGCCGCAGCCCGATGACCGGCCCGTCGCCGTCGCCGTCGGGTTCGGGTTCGGGTTCGGGTTTGCCGGCTGGCTGTGTCAGGCTGGACAGCCAGGCTGGCCGCCCAGCCGCCTCGGGCGTCCCGAGCAGGCCGAACCCGTGGTGGGCAGGATCGATGCCCTGGATCCGGGACAGGTCGCGGGCTTGCAGGACCAGCTGCCCGGGGTGTTCCGGTGGGGCCGGCGCGGGCCAGTACTCCAGCCCGCCGGCCACCGGTACGGACAGCGTGCTGCGCCGCAGCTCAGCCTCGAGCAGGGCGAACGCCTCGCTGCGCCGGGCCCTGGCCAGCTCCGACCAGTCAACCCAGTTCTCCCGGTACAGCCGGCGCTGCTGGCTGCCCCGCCACACCTCGTAGTCGGCGTAGTTGCGGTCCCAGAGCAGAGCGAATCCGTTCGACACCGGGAAGTCTGGTTCCAGCCCGAGCCGGGCGCGCCGGACGTACAGCTGGACCGCGTTGATCGCGTCCTCGATCCGGCCGGTCCGGCGGCAGCCCCCGTCCGTAACATCGATCAGCAGTAGGTCGCCGAGCTGCTTCGGGCTGCGGATCTTGCCGCCACCGGGCAGCGCGACTCGGTCCATCCCGCATAGGTACGCCAGCAACGCCGCCCGGGCCCGTTTCCGAAGCCCGTCGTTGAGCCGGGTGACCTCGCCGTAGCGGCGCGGCTCGCCTTGCTCGAAGTAACCGTCGCGGACCAGCTCGGTCAGGTTGACGTTGCCCGGCTCGGGGTCGTCCGCGGCCCACAGGTCGGGCCGGGCGGCGGCGATGTCGGCTACGGGGAAGACACGTTCCAGGGCCCGAAGCCAGCGTTCTGCCCGCCACACCCGGGTCGCCCAACGCTCGTCCAGCAGGTCATCTCCGGTCAGGACGATCCCCGGGTCGTAGGCCAGCACGAGCGGCATGTGCCGGGCGTCCATGCCCACGTGCCGGCGCAGCGGCCCAGCCACGTCCGGATGACGCTCGGCGTTCTCGTGGAACAGCAGCCACAGCGGCGGCTCCGGTGCATCCGCGGTCTCGGCGCGTACGGCCGTGTAGTCGAAGATCCGTTCCCACCGGTCGAAAAGAGCCTGCTGCCGACGCGGCGTTGGGGCGGCACGCCGGTCGGCGGCCGGTGACGGCGCGTGATAGTTGTCGTTCACCGGCTGCAGGTCGAAATCGAGGTCCGCTCGGTGGGTGGTGTAGGCGTCGCCGTCCCGTGGGTAGGATCGGCCGGTGAAATTCGCCGGATGCGCGAGAAGGTACTCGATCTCGGAACGGCGGTCGTCGGCGACCGGCCGGGCGGACAGCCCGAACCGGTGCGCGATCAGAACCGCCTGGAAGGCCCGCTGGTAGGTGCGGCGGATGTCGCGCAGGCTCCCGGTGTACCGGCCAGCGAGCGCCGCCAGCGCGGTCCCGTCGAGCCCTTCGATCCCGTCCGCCAAAGTCCCGTCGGCGTACGGCCGGAACAGCCGGTTCCCAGGGATGACGACCCGTTCGCCGCCGGTGTCTGCGCCCGCGTACTCCAGCCGGAAGCCGCCCCGCACCGGACGGACGTCCTCGGCGTTCGGGTCGGCGGGCGCGGGCTGGACGAACTCGATGGTCAGGTCGTAGGCGCCCGGCCGCATCGTCACCGGGCCGCTGTGCTGCGGCGGCGCGCTCTCATCCGGCCAGTGCCGACTCAGCAGCACCCAGTATCGCTGGCCGCGGCGCAGCACCACCCGCCATCGGGGACGGTCGTCGTCGGGCAGCGGCTCGCCAGCATGGAACTCATAGTCGCCGCCCTCGTCGACCAGCAGCACGCCCGACCAGGTGACCGTGAAGCCCTGTCCGCCACCGAGAGCCTCGCCGTCCGGCAGCGCGAAGAACATCCCGTTGACGGTGCGCACGACGCCTGGCTGTTCGGCCGCCAGATCGAGGGCGGGCAACACGGTGGGCACGGCCACGTTCGCCGCGTCGCCGACGCCGCCAAAGGCCGCGGTCGGGCCGCGCAGTTCCCGCCACACCGGGCCGCTTCCGGCGTCGAACTCGCCGAGCAGGCCGGTGCCGGTGAGCGCCAGCAGTGCTGCGAACGCGCCACCGCCCGGCACCGGCCAGGTGACGGCGGGTGCCGCCCCCAAGTCGTCCTCCCACCCGCCCACGGCGTGGTTCTCGTCGCCGTGCAGCGCGCGCAGGATCACTGCGGCCACATCGGCTCCCTCGTCGCTCTCCCGGCCGGTCACCGCAGCGATGTGCCCAGCGAGATGTCCGGCGATCAGTTCCGAACGCCGGTGACAGAGCGCGAACTGGTGCCGGAAGTACCGCCAGCGTTTGCGCTCGTCGGGCTCCTGGATCAGCCGCCGCTCGGCTTCGGCGAGGTCGGCGAAGAGGAACGCGAACGGGGTCAGCGCGGCCCTCGGCGCGAAGTACAGCTCGCGGACGGCCGTCCTCTCCGCCGGGTCGAGCTGCCGGACACGGCCGAGTTTTGCGATCACCGCCTCGTCGGTCAGCGGAAGTTCGATATAGAGCTGCCCGGCGGCCTCGTCGTAGCGGAACGGGCCGTCCGGAGTGTTCCACATCGCCTCGGCGGCGCCCGGCAGGTCGACCCGGTACTGCCGCCGTTCCTCCGGTACGTGGTGGTGCCCATGTACGTCCGACGGGAAGAAGTGCACGGCCAGGTCGAGCAGCGGATCGGTGCCAGCCGCCGGGGCGTACCCGAATCGATCGCGCATCGCCCGGGCGATCCGACGCCAGGTCCAGTGCTCGACGTCCTCATCGGCGACTCGCGCATCAAGCAGCGTGCGACGTAGTACCGCCAGGGAGTGCCCGGCGTCGTCATCGGGCAGACCGAGCGGTGAGCCGAGCGCCTCATTGACGGGCTGGAGCGGGAACGGGTCGTCGCCGCGCAGGTGCTCCGCCGCGGTGCAGACGAAAAGCAGCTCACCCACGCCGAAGTCGGCCGCGGAAATCTTTGCAAGGAGTTCAGCGAACCGCAGCGTGTGAGTGGGCCGCTCGTGCCAGCCGCCAGGCTCGAAGCCGGCCATTGCCGACAGCGCGTCCAGGTTGTCGGCGAGCAGCTTACGGAACTCCGCCTCCCGCGGCCGGCAGCGGTGGGTGACCCGGGCGTACGCCTGAACCTGGTCGAGTAGTTCGTCCAGCGCCCACGGCCACTTCGCGGCGCCCGGTCCGGCCCAGAGGGCGAGCAGGTGGGTTCGGTCCGCGCCGGTAGCGCCCTCGATCGGCGGATCGGCTGGATCGGTAAGAGCGATGCCGAACGAATCCCGCAGCATCTGAAACGCGGCGAGCTGCCGGACGAAGCCGGGGGCGACCCCCCCGTCCTGAATGAACAGCCCCAGCACCTCACAGATATCGCGCAATTGGGCGAAGCTGTATCCGGCCCGAGGTACGGACCGCTGCCGCCGCCACAGCCGGATGAACACGGTCAGCCGCAGCAGCGACTCAGCCGCGTCGCGGTCACCGAAGTCGATACGGAAGTCGTCGAGGTGGCACGGTTCGCAGTCGGGGAACCCGGCGTCGTCGCCGACTCGGCCGAACGACACGAAGCCCGAGCGCCACAGCTCGACGAACTCGCAGTAGGTAAGCCCGGTGCGGCGCAGGAACTCGGGCAACCGCGCCACCACGTCGGTCCAGGCTTCACGGCCCACCCCGGCGGCCGGGAAGCCGTACAGCTCGCGTAGCGTCAGCCGGCCCTCGGCCGGTTCCTCGCCGATCTCGGAGCCGAACAACAGCCGGTGCTCGTCAGCGCTGATCCCGAGGTACTCGCGGGCGATGTCGACGCGTACCGGGAAACGCCACAGGTGCCGCTGGAAATCGGCCGGCTCGGCGTCCGGCGCCACCACGAATTCAGTGATGTCGCGGCGGAACCGGCGCATCACGTCGTACCGGCAGCTGCCCAGTTGGGCCAGGTAACTCCGGTTGACGTCCAGCGGCTGGGTGTACGGCAGCCCAGGCGCGGAGAAGTCGGTGGCCAGCGCCAGGTAGCCGGCGGGCTGCGCGACCGGGGTGGCCGGGGTGGAGTGCTCCGGGACCGCGGCAAACAGCGTCTCCGGGTCGTGGCCGGGGTGCCCGGCGATCTCGCCGGTGTCGTACACAGCGCCGACCGGGTGCCCCGGGTCGGCGGCGACTGCTTCCAGGCACTCGCCGACCAGGTCGGCCACCGGCAGCGCGATATCCAGGTTGGCGGCTGTCGCCCGCAGCTCGCCGACCGGCCCGCGTCGCCTGGCGACTAGTTCACCCAGTGTGGGCAATTCGTCGCCGACCGGCGGGCCCGCACAGGTCCAGCTACTGGTCAGCCGGAGCAGATCGTGCAGGTACGCCACCGGGCCGAGCGGCGACAGGTGCTCCGGCGGCATGCAGTTGACCAGGCAACCGTCCGGGTTGACCGGGACGAAGCCGCCGGCCGGCTCGCCGCCCTCCGACGGGGCGCCGGTGCCGTTGGCGTGGATGGGGTCTGCGTACTCGAAGGCCACCGTGCCGGCCAGCGCTTCCCTCAGTTGGTCGGTGGTGAGTCGGCCGACCTGGTCGCGGTCGGTGATGCCGCGCGTGTAGAGCGCCTCCATGACGGACGGCCGCATCTCGGCTGGGATGCCGGCGCTGGCGCTCAATCGGACCAGTTCGTCGATGACCCGGACGGCCTCGGCGAGCCAGTCATGTTCGGCCGGCCGGTCGGCGGGAGGGAACACGGCCGCGACCGCCTGGTCGGCGCGGCCAGCGTCCCAGGCGCCGCCGAAGACGAACTCGGTGCCGGCGGCGACGCGGTACTGCCGGGCGAACTCAGCGACCGGGTCGGCCGACGAGGTGCGCAGGCGGGGCGGGGCGCCTGCGGGCGCGATGGCCGCGTCGCCGCCGGTGCCGCCGACGGCGAAGAACTTCTGCACGTGCCGGATGAACGCCGCCACTCGGTCCGCCGGGCTGCCGGGCTGGGTGAACCGGGGCAGCAGCGAGGTGTCGATCGGATCCCCGAACAACTGCCGCCATTGCTGCGTGGTCAGTTGGTGGATGTCCTGCACCCGGTGGGCCGGCAGGTTCTCGATCGCGGTGATCAGCGGCTGGTGGCCGTCGGTCAGCGCGCGGAGGATGAGCTCCAGGTGCCCGGTAATCCGGTCGGTCACCGGGGCCGGCGGCGGCGGAAGGGCGTCCCGCCAGAAGGTCAGGATGTCGTCCCCGGGGTACGCAAGCCAGGCCGTCACCAGGGCCCGGACGGCCACCCGGTCGGCCTCCGGGCCGTTCAGGGCGAACACCGGCGCGACGCCCTGCACGGCGCCGAGGGAGCGCAACCGGCGGGCTGCCTGGGCTGGGTTTACCCCGTCGATCACGACGTTGCTGGCCGCGTCGGCGAGCAGCACCCCGGCGGTGATCGCGGTGGCTAGGGCTCGGCGGGTGTGGTCCTCCTCGGCCAGCACCGCCCGCTGGTACCGCTCGTTCTTGTCGATCTGTGGTGGGATCGTCGCGCCCAGCGCGTAGAAGTAGGCGGCCGGCACGGTGAACGGGGTTGCGATGGTGGTGGGAGGTACGGTCGGTTGCTCCGATCCGGTCAAGATGACCCGTACTGACTTAAACCGGGACTCGGTGTCGGTCTCGTGCGGCATGACGGGGATGAGGAAGCCGGCCCGGTCGGCCGCCGCGCTCAGCTGCGCCGCGTACTCGCCAGCCGACAGGGCCAGTACGAACCCTGCCAATCGTTCCGCGTCGGCGTCGCCGGTCGCGTAGTAGGCTTGGAGGTTTCCCTCGAACTGACCGCGGGCGGCTGCATCGCCGCCGTCGTCGTCCTGCTCGGGCAGTGTGTACATCTGGCCGAGCGTGCGTTTCTGCGGTCCGGGCAGCGGCCGGTATTTGTGGTTCCAGACGATCTCGTACGCGATGTGCCGCGCCTGCCGCGGGGTGAGGTCAGCCAGTTGAGGGGGATTGCCTGCGCCCGGGTCGTTGCTGAGCACGAGGCCGACGGCGGCGCGCAGCTGATCGTAGCGGGGCGGTGTACCGTCGGCGGCGACGGTGATGTAGCCGTCCGCCGGGTCGATCTCGCGGCCCGGGTCGGGCAGCCCAAGGTACAGGCTGGTGGTCGCGATCGTGGTCAGGTCGGCGCGGTTTGCCGGAATGCCGCCCGCCGCGACGTCGACATTGAAATACAGCTGGCCGTGCAGGATCTCCTTGCCGTCCCGTGTGATCTTCAGGCGTACGTCGCTGGTGCGGTGCTCCGGATGTCCCGCTGGCGGGATGACCTCGATCACCGCACTGGCGACCGCCTGCGGGGTCGGTGGCGAGACGACCGTCGGCGGGTTGTAGTGCTGGACGATCCCAGTCGTCGGCGCCGGCACCCACGGCGTGGGCTCCTGCGGCGGCGGGGGCGGCACGGGCGCGACGTACGTCGTCGTGCCGAGCGACACGCCGAGCTGGCCGTTCTGCACGCTCAGGTCGAACGCCTCGATGACCAGACCGTCTAGAAAGGACGTGAAGTCTTCACCCCGGACCGGCTCGACCGGATGCAGCCGCATCACTATCAGCGCCATGGCCTACCCACCCCCCACTATCCGCGGGATGCCCGCGAACAACGGCACCTGATTCGACGACCAGTACGACTTGACGAAACCGCCGATCGCGCCCGCGGCGGCTCCCACACCGGCTCCGATAGCCGTGCCGACACCCGGCACGATAGAACCCACGACCGCCCCAATCGCGGCACCAGTAGCGGCACCGGCCAACGTGCCCGCACCCACCCCGGCGGCGCGGCTCCCGGTGTATCCGGTGACAGCCTGCTCGACCTTCCCCCCAACGAACCCGCCCGCCACGATGCTCCCGGCCGCGATCCCGGTAACCGGATTGGTCGACAGCCCCAGCACACCGGAGGTGACGTTGACGGCCGCATTGGCCCTCTCGGCAGTGTTGGTGGCGGTCGCGGCCTCGTGGATTCCGGCGGCGAGAGCCAAGGGCCCGGCGACCTTGCCCAGGACACGGAGTGCCGGTGCGGTCGCCGTCAACAACCGGCCAGCACCGCCCACGGCCTTGGCGAGCAAACCCGCCTTGCTCCCGACTTCTGCCCCTGCCTTGACAGCGGTCGTGGCGGCCGGCGCGGCAGCCGCGACAGTCTGTTCCGCTCCGGCGACTGCGGCGGAAGCTTGAGACGCGGTGCTCGGCCCGAGCGCCTGCAGCTCGGCCACCGTGTCGGCCAGCTTCCGGTGGACAGCCGCCTGGTTGCTCAGGATCGCCGTGTCCCTGGCCAGCTTGTTGAACGTCGTGCCGGTGATCTGGGCGGTCTGTTCGTAAGCATTCATCGTGGCGGCGACCAAGTCGGACTCGCTGGCGAGGGCACCAGACCTGACCGCTGCGGTAATCTGCTTTTGAAACCCGCCGAGGACCGTGTGGAATCGGCCCTTGCCAGTCTCTAGAAGTACTCCGAGTTCCCCGGCGCCCGTCGACACCGCCCGAGAGTAGAGGCTAGGACCGCCGGGTGGTGTTCGCTGGGCGATTCGTGCCGCGACCTGGATGGGATGGTCGATCTGGACGTTGTGGCCTAGCAAGGCTCGGCCGGTCACCTTGCTTCCGTAGCGCCAGTTGCCGAACAGCTGCGGTGGCGGACTTCCTTGGCGGCCGTCCGGGTCCACCAGGCGTAGCGGGTTCGCCCGCACGTACACGTACGGGGAGAGGGCGTCACCGGGGCCGGACGGGTCGGTGCTCGTCCATCGGCCGAGCCAGGGCGCGTAGTAGCGGGCGCCGTGGTACTCCAGACCGGTCTCAAGGTCGCGTTCGCGCCCGGTGTAGCGGTACCGCTTGGGTACCTCAGTCGCTGGCGTTGCGGCGTAGTAGGCAGACGTCCCGTACGGGTGGTACTCCTCGTGGCTGATCAGACGGGCCTGCTCGTCGAGCTCGACCGTGGCCGACCCGAGGTGGTCGGTGAGCTGGTGACGCACGCGCCGGGCGCTTCCCTGGTCGTGGCCCAAGGTTCGGGTATCCACCATGGCCACGCGGCGCTGGTCGTCCAGCACGTGCAGGGTGGTCCGTTCCAGCGTGACGCCGCCCGCGGTGTTGTACTCCCGATACCGCTCGAACGGTCCTAGGTAGACCCGTTCCCGGACCACGTGTCCGCCGTGGGTGACGGCCTTGCGGATCCGAGTCCCGGCCGGGTCGTACGCCATCACGGCCGCCTCCGGACTGGGATCGGGTCCACGGGACGCGAGCCGCAGCCGGTCCTCGGGATCCCAGCTCAGGAACCGGATCCCCGGCATCGAGGTGATGTTGCCCTGCGCGTCGTGCTCGAACGTTTCGGTGCGCGGTCCAGTGACGGTCGCCGCGAGCCGGTTGCCGGGCCAGCCGGGTTCGAGCAGGCTCGGTTCGTCGTAGCGGTAGTCGCGGGTCCAGCCCGGCGCCGCCGGATCGGCCCCGACGTGCCGCATCCTGGTCAGATTGCCCACCGCGTCGTAGCTGTAGTGCTCTGTGTAGCGGGCCATCGCCAGCCGGTCGTGCGGGTGCGCCCCGGCTGCGACCTGCCCGAGGTGTTCTCGGCCTGTCGCCTGCACGAGCCGGTAGAGCGCGTCGTAGACGTACTCCCCGCCGGGATCCACGACCCGGTTGCGGAAGAAGAGCCGCTGCTGTGTCTCGTCGCGGCACGCGGTCACGTTGCCCTCGGGGTCGTATACCTGGCGCAGGTCCTGTATTCGGTCGCGGCCGCGCATGGTGAGCGTGCGACGTAGCCGGAACGTTTCCGGGTCGTATTCGTAGCTGGTGGTCGTGCCGTTACCGTGCTCGACTCGGATGCGCTGCCCGCGCGCGTTGTAGGCCATCGCTGTGACGATCGCCACCGAACCGGCTGCAGCCTGCGGAGCGTCCGGTAGGTGGGTCCCGAGGCTGTGCAGCAGGCCCGCGACCGAGTAGGCGGGCGTGACCCGGCTCCCGTCCGGCGTGGTGACCTCACGTGGTCGGTTGAGCGCGTCGTACCAGGTGGTGCCGGTCAGGTTCTCGTCGTCCAGCGGCACGTCCCGCGACCAGTCGGGGATCTCGTCCACGCCGGCCGTCAGGCGCCGCTCGGCCCGGGCGAGGTTGCCCTGCGTGTCGTACTCGGCGTGAATCACCACACCTGCCGCGTCGAACTGGCGGTAGATCTGGGTGCGGAGGTTGCGGGCGACCGCGTCCGGCGCGCCTTCGCCGTACTCAGTTTGGTGGTGCAGCCGCTCGCCGCCGATGCCGGGCTCGGTGAGCCATGACCGGAGCGGCCGGTGCAGCGGGTCGTACTCGGTGCGGAACCGGTAGCCGCGGGCGTTCCAGGACAGACTGGGCGCGCCGAGCGCGTCGGGCAGGCTGGCCCCGGCGCCGGAGTCGATGCCGGCCCGGCCGATCAGCATCCCTCTCAGGTCGTACTGAAGGACGGTGATCTGGCGCCGCAACGGGTCCCGCACCTCGAGGGTGTGGCCCTGCACGTCGAGCAGGAGCCGTGTGTACTGCAATTCGTCGACTGGGCCGTCTGGGCGCGGTGTGCGGTTGTGCAGCACGGTCAGGAACGTCCTGCCGAGGGGGTCCGACCAGCTGCGGACCGGGGTCTCGACGTGCAGTGCGGTCTGCTCGGCGGCACGGCTTTCGTCGGGGCCCAGTTCGCCATCGGCGCGCCGGGCATGCCACGTACGCCATGGTGTTCCGGCTTTTCGCAGCCCGGCGAGGTAGCGCCCGGTGTAAGGGGCGACGTCCGGATCGGTCTCGGGGTCCAGTGTGACGGTGTCGTTGCGGTCCCAGACGACGAGCCGCCAGGGGTCGAAGACGCGTTTGTCGTAGCTGCCATCGGGGTGCAGGGTGGCCACCGGGCGGCCGAGGGGGTCGTAGAAGAGCACAGTGCTGACGCCAGCCGTCCGGGAGCACTCGAACCGGTGGCGGGCGGCGAAGTAGGCCTCGAAGCGGCGGACCGGCAGACCTTTGTTGTTGAAAACGCTCCAGCCGGAGCCCACCCAGCGGGCGTTCCCGTCGTCGTCCGGTTCGGCCAGCGCCTTGTGCTGGACGTCGCGGGCGAACCCGTCGGAGTAGGTGAAGACCTGTTGGACGGTGGGTACCTCGCCGGGTGGTATGTCCCCGACGTGCCGGTCCCGGCTGAGGGTTACGGTGACCGGGGCGTCCGGGGGCGAGCGGTGAAACGCGTCCGGGTCGTAGAGGATCCGTGAGGTGGCGTCGCCGAGGAGCTCGCGGGCGGCAGCCGACGGGTTCCCTGCCGCGTCGGCGGGCTCGGCGAGGAAGGCCGCCAGGATCTCAGGAGCTGGGTCGAGGGCGATCCTGTCGAGGTTGTCGCCGGTGAACGCGCCGGCCTTGCCGCCTACGACGGTGGCGGTGACCCGCCCGAGCGCGTCGTACCCGACCTCGGTGACGTTGCCGTTAGCGTCGCAGACCAGGCGCGGCTGGAGCACCCTGTAGTCGTTGCCGTTTGTGACCACCTCGTCGCCGTCGCGGTCCCCGGCGCTGACCAGGTTGCCCACCGCGTCCCGGGTGGCCAGGACCAGCAGGTCGTAGCGGTCATGTTGCAGCGTAGTGACCGCGCCGAACGGGTCGCGGAACCGTTGAGGCAGGTAGAAGTGGGCGGCTGCGTACGCCGCCGGGTCGTCTTCCTCTGCCGGGGCGTACTCCACCCGGCCCGACAGTGCCCACCACGCGTCGTCGTGACACACGTACCCGGCGGCGGCGAGTATCGATCCGTCGACCCGGCCGCCGTAGACGTCATCGAGTAGGTCGGCGGTGAACGCGAGGCGGTAGCTCTCCCACGGCAGCGCGAGCGCCTCGACCTTCCCGAACGGCAGCGGCCCGCCTAGATCGTCCCGGCGGAAAGTGGACCGTTCCTGCTCCACCAGCCGCCGCGCCGGCACCGGCGGGACGGCCTCTCGATCGCCCGGGGGGACGTCGGCGAGCGGTCCGGCCAACGCCGCGCGCAGGGCCTGGGTGCTGGTGCCCGCCGCGGTTAAGGCCAGCCCTGTGATCTCGTACGTGACGGTTTCGGCCGCAAGCGGAGTGCGGTAGTGGTCGGGCCGGTCGACGGCGTTCGTGAATCGGTACTCGGTGAGGACGACGCGGGTACGCGCCTGCGCGGCCCGGTCCTCATCGGCGAGTACGGGATCGTCATCCGGGTGGCGGCGGGGGTGCGCAACCGCCACTGTACGGCGCACGTTGAGGTATTCATCGACCTCAAGTACCACTTCGTCGTGCACCCGGGGATCCGGCACACGCAGGCGTTCGTGGTGCTCCTCGCGGGTGTGCGCGCGATAGACGGCGAAGACGGCGGGCTGCCACGCCTCGTCGCCGGGATCGGTGCCCCGGGCCGGCTGGCGCAGCTCCACCGCGTGCAGTTGGGTAGTGACGCTGTACGGAAGGCCCTGCAGCGGGCCGCCGTCCTGGGCATAGACCTCCTGGCGCAGCAGCCGCCCCCGCAACGCCCGCGCGGCCTGCCGCTGTTCGTCTGCGGTGAGCGTGACGGGTTCGAGCCGGTCGCCGATGCGGGCCGTAACAGGCGGGTCGGCTGGCAGCGGTTCGGTCGCGTGGTACCGATCCGCGTACTGGTGGGTGAGCCAACCGGGGTCAGTGAGTGCGCCAGTGTGGAACCAGCTGCGGGTGAGTACCGGTGGCAGGCAGAGCTGGTCGGCATCGTCGGCGGCGAGGGCGCCGATCTCGTCGGTGTCCCACCGGTCCACCAGGGCGAACCCGCCGGATTCCCGCTCTACGCCGTCGAAGAAGATCTCATGGTACGCATACCGGGTGGTGTACCGGCTGTGCGCGATCAGGTCGCAGGTCTCGACGTGTTCGACGACGTGTACCGGGAACGGCGCCCGGGTCCTCCAGGGCCGGCCTGCCGCCTTGTCGGCGAGCGCGAACTTCGTCGACGGGGCATAGCTCACCGTAGTGCGCACGCCGATGTTGTTGCGGACCACGGTCAGCAGGTGCGGCTTGCCGTCGCGCATCAGGTCCACATAACGCAGCGGGATCCCGGCGTCGCCAGGCAGCGGGGAGGACCAAACTAGACAGGCGGTGCCGGTACCGAGCAGGTCGAGCACGGCGACCTGGACGGCCGAGTCGATCCGGGGGAAACGCACGGGCAGCTCGTGAGCCGGCGCCCACCCGTTCCCGGACCGATTGGTGTACAGCCGGATGCCGTCGCGGTGCAGGTAGATGAGGTCGCTCGGGCCGGAACCATCGACGTCGGCGAGGCGCACCCGCTGCGGATCGAACTGGCCAGGCTCGTCAAACCAGGGCGCAGCGTCCATGACGACCCGGGCGCCGAACCTGCCGTGGCCCAGCGAGGGCCAGTAGCAGACCTCACCGTTGCGCACCCGGACCAGGTCGGCAAGCCCGTCGCCGCTAAGGTCGGCCAGATGCAGGCTCTCGGCGCTGTCGGCAAATCGCACCGGGGTGGCCCGGCCCGGTGCCCCAAAGCCCTGTTTCCCGAGCGACGGATACCAGGTGAACGCCTCATCGCCGAGAATCAGCACGTCGGCCCGGCCGTCGCCGCTGAGGTCGACGAGCCGAACCCGGGGATCTCGGAAGTCGACGGCGGGCCGGCCGACGAAGGGCCGCCAGGGCGTCCAATCGCCATCGGCGGTGCGTTCGCTGAACCCCGAGTTGGTTCCGCCGAGCTCGACGAGATCGAGGAGGCCATTACCGTCGAGATCGAACAGATCCTGCCGCCCGCTAGTGAGCGCAGCCGTTTGCGGGCGGCGCCGCACGAGCCGCTGCGGGCCGAGCCGTGCGCCGCCGAGGTTCTCCTTGTAGAACCAGGCGTCAGCCTGCTCGCTGAGTACGCCGGACAGACCCTCACCGACAAGATCCACCCAACGGGACCCCGGGGTGGCCAATCCGGCCGGCAGGTTCTGCGTGCTCGCTGCGTCGAGTGTGCGGACGCGGTCGTCGATCCGGGATGTGCTGTACTCCAGCTCAAGCGGCGGGAGTGACCGGGTGACCAGGCCATCCTTGGGGTCATCGCGGTAGCCACGATGCGTGACAGCGGTGAGCATCGTCAGGCCGGCAGCCGGGTTCCCCGCCCGGTGGTCGAGGTCGAGGGACAGGACTGGGCCGTCGGGTCCGTTCTCGTCAGCAAAGTGGTGCAGCATGACCACCCGCCGGCAGAGCCGGTAGGTGCGGATCTCGAAGCCGGAGCGATAGCTAGAGAACGGGTCGGCGCGACAACGCCAGGGGCGCTCCTCGGCCCCGGTCGGCCGTTGCTCGTCGTGCTCGCCGTAGTCCAGCAGGATCTCAAGGAGCCAGTCGACCGCGTCGGCGTCCAGCGGCGCGGGCCCAGGATGCAGCGGAGAACGGTTGGCGTAGCGGACGCGTTTCAGGTAGCGGTTGGCTGAGCGGTCGCGGTCCGTGCGATGCCGCTCGTGCGGTGCGTGGCGGTCGATCCCGACGGCGTCCTCGGCTTTGTACGTGTAGCTGGTGGCGTTCCCGCGGCCGTCATATGTCTCGCAAACCAGCCAGCTGAAGACGCGGCCCGGGTCACGAGGATCGGCGATGCGGCTGTCTGCGGTCCGGCCGTACAGGGCGGTGATGCCGTCCCGGGTGATCGTGCGCCAGTGTGTCTCGCCGGTCGCGACATCAGTCCACCGCTCGGTGCGCGTGCAAGCCTCCTCCACGCGCGGGCGGTACCGGACGATCTCGTACTCGTGGCCGCCAGCCGTGCGGTGCGTGACGTGCGGCTGCCAGCGTCCGTCCCGGCGTTCGTGAACGGGCACGAGGTCCTCGCCGCCCGGCGCGAGGAAGATGTCGCCCGGCTCATTCCGGTAACGCGGGACACCCCGGTCGGTCTTACGGGTGACGGCCGGCACTTCGAGCCGCCAGCCCAATCCGAACACGCTGTTGCCGTGGCCGGAGTCGTAACTCAGCGCTAGGGCGGGGGTGAACCCGGAACGGCCCGGGCTGACCGGGACCGGGATGGACAATGAGCCGGTGCCAGTAGCAGGGTTGGCGGCGAACTTCTCGCCGATGCCACGTATGGCTCCGCCGCCTTTAGGTAAATTAATGGCCGGAGCGCGAAAGCCGGAGCCGGGCGGCGTCTGCGCCATGCTGTCCGGCGTGGGCCGGAAGTCGCTGTTATCCATAAGCGGCCCTCCGAGCGCCGACGCGCGCATCATGGCGTGAGGAATTCTCCATGTCCGCGAATTCCTTCGCAGCCATGGCTCATCTTGAAACCTCGGGTCCTGCTTCTGAAGATGACGATCGGGCACGCCTTCGTCAACGGCCGCATCCGTCCGATGTCGGCCAAGGACATCATGTTGTCAGCCGCCAGGGCCGTCAGTGAGCATCGGCCTATGCAGAACCAGCCAGGTCAGCGGGAAGCGCTCGTTAAAGTGGTGCGATCGCTGATCGCCGCCGAGAACCTATGTGATCGCGAAGCAGCCGCCGAACTACTTTCGCCGCATTTCGCCGGGATTGTCCGGGCAAACGGTCTGAGCCAGAGCCGGGAAGAGCTGCTCGACAGGATCTCCGCACCCACCGATCCGGCCGTCCGACGACGTTTGGACGACAACGCGATCGAAGTGCAGGAGGCTCCCGGCTGGTGTGTCGTCCACAGCATCGTGATCACCGACGGCGCGGCGGCCGGGCGATTCCGCAACACGCACCTCCTGGTTCAGGAAGAAGACGTGTGGCGCTGCCTGTTCTGGCAGGTGACGGAGCTACGGACGATCAGCCGCCCCTTCTTCGTGCTGCTTGCCCGGCACGGCCAGCACTCCCAGCACATCCTCACGCGCAGCGATCCCGCCCGGGACGACTCTCCCCATCCGAGTGAGATCGTCGGCGAAGTCCTCCGCGAGCAACTGCTCTGGCAGCCGCCGCTGGCGGAGCAGCCGGACGACCGCATCACCATCGCCGAAGCCCTGTATGCCCCCTCGCCCGAAGCGCGCACGACGATGGCCATCCTCGGCAACGCCCTGGGCAGTGTCACCGCCGCGATCACCCACCCCTCCTCACCGGGCAAAGTCCACCGGATCGCAGGCGATGAGCTGGACTCCTTTCTGGCCTGGGAAGATCCATCCCTGCACGCCAGTCGGGGGCTGGCCGGGCACTCCCAGCACGCTCTGGCCGCAAGAGTGCGGGAAGCGGCCATGAATCCAGCCTTCCCCGAACGCAACGCCGTCCTGATCGTCGGCCATCAACCGCAACTCAGCCGCCTGGCCGACGCAATGGCGCGCGACCCGGGCTGCCCCGGACACCGCCGATGGCGGCGGTTGCGAGTCCCGATCGCGCATGGCGAGGTCATTTGCCTCGTTTTCGCGGATCGGTACGGCGCCTGGCCCTTCTACCGGCCACCCAGGGTGCTGTGGAGCGTAGCGCCCGCCGACAACGCGGTGATGACCGATCTCAAAGAGAAGATCAAATCGAAACTGGACACTGCCAAATTGCTGGGCACCGCCATCACGTTCATACTCGGCGCGATGCTGGCCCTGCTGACCGACACCAACCGGTGGGGGGCGCTGGAATCGGCCGAGCAGCTCCTCGCCCAGGTCGCAGCCGGGCTCCTGCTAGCTTCCTTCGTGCTCTACCTGGCGACCCTGTACGCCTATGACCGCCTCACCATGCCGCCACGATTCTGGACGGAGTTGAGCCCCCGGCAGGGCCCGCGGTTACGACGGGGAAGGCGACTGGTCAGCCGGCCGCCCAGTTCCGCGGTCTGGGTCCTCTACCAGAACATGCAGCGGGTCTGGTGGGGGTTGTTCACGCCCGCCACCGTGGGATTCGGCCTGGCACTCGCGCTGATGGCGGTTATCCTCACCCCGGGCAACCAGGCCTCGGCCACGTACGTCGCGCTCGCCAGCCTGGGCGGGCTCGGTGCCGCTGTGGTCGCGGTGCTGTGCGTCTGGTTTCGGCCTGTCCTCGGTAGCGATGACTGATCGGTGCTCGGGGCACGGCTACGCGCCACCACGCCCAGCCAGAAGGCGGAGGCATGGTCGTGAGGGTTGTCAGACCAGGCACGTTCGTCAGGCGCGACACACGCAGCCAATGGGGTAGGTGAGCAGGAGACTGGCCAGACAGCGCGGCGTGGTGATGAGGCGCTGTCCTTGAGCTCGGCTTCGGCTGCTGTAGCGGAAGGGCTACCGACGCATCCGAAAAGATCAACAACGCGTCACAGCGGCAGCTACTTGACACACAAAGGCGCTATCAAGTCACGAGCACAGGCCCGGGGCGCGCCGTGCGGGCGTCCCCGGTGGAGTCGGCAGATCGGGGCGAAGACACTTGTCGCCGAGGTCAGGATTGGTTCGAGCCAAACCCACCAGAAACGCCTGCCCATCTCGCGGAACAGCTCGGCTCATACCTTTTCGCTGGACCGCGCCGGAGGGGCCAGGTCGGCATCCCTGACGCCCTCTCGGCACCCCAGATACCCATGGCGGCGGCCAACGACAGCTGGCCGACCAGAGAACTCGTCCCCCTGCTGACGCCCGTTCCCGTACGGTTCGTCAGTCCTGCCGACTGCGGCGGGCTACTTCTGCTGCGTAGCCGGAGCGGCTACTGCCTGCCTCTTGAGTCCAACGTGTGGCGCGGTCGAGGCTGATGCCCAGGAGCTTGTTTAGTACGGCGGGTGGCATCTCGGCGGCCATCTGCATGAGTGCGGTGTTGCGGCCGAGGGTGGGCTGGATGCCGATCGCGCGTAGTCGTTGGAGCAAGGTTCTCGAGGCGAGAGGTTGTCCCAGACGGGCGGCTGGGTAGAGCCAAGTGTTCTCCTCAGGTCGGGAAGCGTTGCTGACTTGACGGTCGTTGACGAGGGCCTCCAAGAGGTCGGCGAAGGCATCGGGAACGACGATCGGTGTCTGGCCGAGCGTCAGTTCGACAGCGTTGTCGTTGATGGTGATGTGATCGATGGTGAGTTGGGTGATGCGTGCGGCTCGTTGCGCGTAGAGCAGGACAAGGAGTCCCGCGACCCGGTCGTCGAGGACCATGGAGTCGTCGTGGAGGAGCTGCCGGGCCAGCGCCCAGCGTTGATCGTGGTCGTTGAATACCCGCCGCACGGGTGTGTTGTTGAACGGTGGGATCTTAATGTCTTTCGCGTGGCCGCGGCTGACGGCCCAAGCGACGAAGCCGCGTGAACGGGAGAAGGCGTCGATGCCCAGCCATTCGTCGATGTCGTCTTGGGTGCAGGTGGCCAGGTGCTGGTTGCGTTCGTGGAGCCAGTTCAGCAGCGCCGCTGCGGCGGTGAGGGCGTTGCAGGCGTAAACGACCTGATCTTGTGTGACCCGGCGTCTGCTGGCGATGGCGCGAAGGCGCCGTAGGTGATGCCAGGTGGCATAGCTTTGGAGGATCTTGCGGTCGACGGGGTCGTGGACGCGAGAGATCCGACGCTTGACCGCCTGCTCCAGCCCGGCCAGACCTTCATCGCGCGGAGGCAGGACGGCCTGTTCGACCAGGATCGTTCGCAAATGAGCAGTGGCCGCTGACGGGGTCAACTGGTCCAGGACAGCGTGGCTGATCGGGCCGCTGCCGGAGGCCAGTGCCGAAAGCATCTGCTGAGTCCGGGCCCGAGCTACCCAGTTCAGGCCAGCCCTGGCATCGATCGTGGTCAGCGCGGCTCGGACCGGTTCGAGGTCTGCTCGCACCTGTCCGCCGGGGCCGGCGAGAAGTCTTGTGATCACATCGGGCCATGCGCAGATCGCACACAACCCGAAACGGTGTAGAGGCCCGAGCACGCCGCAGCGGTTGCACTGCCGGTGGGATAAAGGGTCGTTCTTGTAGCAGGTCTGACACATATCCCCTGCTTCGGTGCGGGCTCGAATGGGCCGTTCGCGGCCGCATCCGGCGCAGAGTCCTACGCTGCCGCAGGTCTTGCAGAGAGCCTCGCCAGAGGAGGTACGGGTGTGGACTACGCGTTGCTGTCCGCAGCGCGAACAGGGCTGCGCTCGCCGATTGGCGGAGCAGTTCTTGCAGAGGGGCGCCGCGGTGTCGACGAAGTGGCAGGGTTTGCCCTTTCCGCACTCCGAACACGTGGCCAGCGGCGGTGCGCAGCAGGCGTGGCAGATCACCAGTCCGTCGCGGCGGCGGGAGGGAAGGCGCATCCGGCCGCACGTGTCGCATGGCTCCAGTAGAGCGGGCTCGGTGCGGGCGCAGGCGTCACAGAGCGATTGGCCCTCGAGGGTGCGACGCGCCATCTGAGTGATCGTTCCGCAGCGGGCGCAGGGCTTGGCGTGTATCCGGTCCCAGCAGCTCTTGCAGCATCGCAGCCCTTCGTGGCCGCGGGACAATGAGACGTCACGATGGCAGAACGGGCAGGGCGGAGCCACGACGCCGGTCACCCCGTGCGAAAGCAGCGCGTCGATGAGCCTGATGACCATGGGTGTGCCGCGCGCGCCAGCCCCGGTCAGCAGGCCGGGACGCTTCTGGAGTTTGTTGGCCAAAGCACGGCGCGACTTCGTCTCGGGTACGAGGCCAATGATCAGATCCACCAGTAGCGCGCGGTCGGTACTGGGATCGAGCCTCTGCACCACCGCCACCACAGCATGAGCTGGATCAACAGGATCGGGGGACGGCGCACCTCGTGCGGCGGACATCACTCGGTGATCCTGGCTCGCTTAGGACGAAACTCACCCACACCGCTCTCCGGGCCGGCACCGGGCTCCCCTCCGACGGCGGAGGTCTGGCCTGCAGCCCGGCGGCGGCTGGCCGATGGCGAGGCGACAGGCGTGATCAGGTCCTCCATGGGGCAGCCGAGGATGTCGATGAGCGCCACCAGCACCTTCAAGCTCAGCCGCTCGGGCTTCTCCGTCACCAGCCGCCAGATCTGGGTGGCGGACAAGGTGATGCCCCGCTCGATCAGCAGCGGCCGCAGGTCGGTGGTGTTGAACATGCCGTGGGCCGCCATGATTTCCCGCAGCTTCCACTCGTAGTCCAGCTTGGGTGTCATCGTTCCTCCTCATTGGAGACCAGTCCTGCATCCAGGTGCCGGCGCAGTGCGGTATTCATGAAGTCACCGCCGACGCCGGTGTAGATCGCCGTCGTGCTGGCGAAACGGTGACCCACTTGCTGCTGGATTATCTTTAGCTTCATCAAGTTCTCGCTCTCTGACCTGGGCGTCTGCGGTGTGGACGTTGTTCTCAACACGGCCTCTGCCAGCGCTTCGGAGACTGGTCAGCACGGGCCGATTGTTGTCGAGCCGAGACGACGGCTGGTGGTTTTGTCGGGTTCGCGAGCTCGGGCCGAGCGTTGTTCACCGAGGGCCAGAGCGAGCTGGTCGCGCAGTCGGCGGTTCTCTTCGGTGAGTTGCCGGTTGCGTTCGTTGGCTGCCTCGAGACGCCGGAGCAGAGAGGCATCGGAGGCTCGTTGCCGGCTGGGCTGGGGTGTGTCGGGTGTCCGCCGGGAGGTCTCTCTGAGCTGTTCGATCTCGGCTCGCAGGTCTGGTTGGGTGTAGAGCCAGGAGCGGGAGACTCCTGCTGCGGTGGCCACGGCGTCGAAGGTCACCGGGGTGCCGGCCTTCTCAATCTCGCGTAGTGCCTGGACGGCTTTGGCGCGGGTGTATTCGTGGCGGTGCTGAGCGGCGGCCACGATGTGGCGGGTGTTGTCAGCTCGCATCGGCCGCTGCCTCCGGTTTCTGGCTGGAGTCGCCTTCTTCAAGGGCGGTGATGATCCGGTCGAGGTTGCCCAGGACCTGCTGGTTCATCTCGACGAGGCGGAGTTGGCCGCGGGCCTCGGCGGTCGACATGATCTGCAGTACCTGCTGTCGTTGTTGGTGGTGCTGGGGCAGGAACTCGGGAGTTGTCACGAACATCGGGCAGGTTAGGCAGGCGTTGGCGTGCGGGCAGGTTTTCTGCACAGGCAGCCCGCAGAAGCCGTTGGGCAGCGCCTGGGTGACGCGACCGAGGCGTTGTTTGGCCCAGCTGGCCTCGGCGAGTGGTCCATCTGGAGAGAGGGTGACGCTCTCGCCCCGGGCGTTGACCTTGCGGGCCTTTTCCCAGTGACGGCGGACGGTGCTGTCGTGCAGCCGGGCGTAGTGGGCGGTCATCTCGCCGGAGGAATGGTCGAGCAGGACTTGGACGACCTCTTGGGGGACATCGCGGTTGATGAGGCGGGTCGCGAAGGTGTGGCGCCATTGGTGTGGCGTCAGATGCACGGGCCGGCCGTGCTCGTCGCGGACGTCACAGCGTTGCAGCCAGTCGTTGAGCTGGCCTCGGTAGGAGTGGGTGGTCAGCTGGCGGGCTCCGTCGGGGTTCTTTCGGGGTGCTGGGAAGAGCCAGCGGGTGCCGTCGGGCCAGCGTTGCAGGACTCGCCGCTGTTGCTCGGCGATCTGCTGGTCGAGTTCCTCGTCGATGGGGACGAGCGCTTCTCGTTTCATCTTGTTGTTGAAGTAGCGCAGGTAGGGGGCGCCGTCGGCATCGCGGATGACGCACTCCAACGCGATCTTGGTTGCGTCGCCGACACGCAGACCGCAGCGCATCAGGATCAAGGTGAGCAGCCGCCCTTCAGGGGCGCGCCACCGATCAAGGTTGGCGGGTTGCTCGACCTGGGCCATGACCTGCTCGGCCAGCCCGCGAGGGAGTCGCTTTTCGGTCTTGGCGAAGTCGTCGGGATAAAACATCGCGTTGGCCGGGAGGGCAGGGTCCCACTCGTGGCGCCGGACGGCGTAGAAGAAGGCGTTGAGCGAGGCGATGTCGCGGTTGCGGGAATGAACGGCCCGGGTGTCGAGCGTGAGATCGGCGAGATAGCGCTCCAGTAAGGGTCGGCCGAGGTCGGCGGGTTGGGTGGCGGTGACCTCGGGCCTGGCCAGAAAGCCGGCGAATCTGGTCAGCGCGAGCACGTCGATGACGGCCTGGTTGACGCTGCGGCCGATGCTCAACCGCCAGCGCACGAACCGCTTGGTTAGGTTTCGAAGCCAGGGTTGGGGGATGCGGTCGAAACGGAGTCGGGCACGGCCATCGATCCCGAGTCGATGCAGCCGCCAGACATCGCGCGGAAACTCTGTCTCCCAGCCACCACCGACCTGGAGGTCTTCAACGTGCTCGTGGGCGTAGCGCAGGAATGCGAGCTGCCCGTTTTGATCGTGCTTGGCGACCCGGTGACCGTAGAACTCCGCCCATCGCTCGATCGGCCAATCCAGGAGCGAGGTGGCCTCGCTGAGGGCGGCGAGCCGGACAGCGACGTTCACCACCGAGCTCGCGGTGTTGATCTGGCGTTCGTCGTGACGGCACTGCACGGCGTACTGGAGTTCCAGCTTCACCTGGCGGGCGTCGTTGAGCGGCCGGAAGTCGAAGCGGTCGTCGCCTCGGGACTCACACTGGGCAGTGAACTCCTCGATGTCGGGCTGACCCGCTGCATACCAGCGCGATTTGTGGTTGAGGCAGAACGGTGAGCTGCCCTGAGCCCATAGAGTGCAGAACGCGAGGTGGCAGACCGGCTGCTCCTCGTGTCTGACTGCGGACTGGTTCGCTAGCCAGGTGGCCAGGTCCGGCTTCCCCGCCCGATCCCAGAACCCATGGTGCCGGACGCACAGGCCCTGCCGGGCGGCCCCGTAGCGGCATCCCTCCACGGCGCAGGCCGTCAGATCTTTGCGGCCGACCAGGCTTGGGGGCGTCGTTGCAACGAAGGTGTCCAAGTCCGGGCGGCCGTCCTGCTGCCAGCGACGGTAGTGGCCTCGACAGAGTTGCCGCGTGCGGGGCTGGTGGACGCACCCCCGGACCAGGCAAGGTGTGGTGTTGAAGATCAGCGTTCCGAGTTCGGGAACCAGGACGTCGACCCGGAACTCCGGCCGGACTGCGGCCATGAGCTTGCCCAGCAATCCGCCGCGATCAGGTGCCGGATCCGAAGTGGGGCGGCTGTTCACCAGCGCACCTCCTGGCCGGTCAAGAACCCAGCGGCTTCCAGAGCACGGCGGGCGTCTTCGGCAGTGAGGTGGCCATACACGTCCGATGTGGTGGCGATCGAGGAGTGCCCGAGCAACGTCGAGACAACCTCGATCGGTGCGCCACCGCGCAGCAATCTGGTCGCGTAAGCATGCCGATACCAGTGCGGGTCGAAGTCGATGCCGGTCCGGCGGCGCAGCCGCACCACCAGGTCGTAAACGGCGGCGTAGGTCAGCGGTCGGCCGTGTTGTCCGGCCCAGAGGCTGACGAACACGTAGTCCGAGTCGAGATCGCCGTACTCGTCATGGAGGTAGTCGGCATAGAGTCTCATCAACGACGCGCCGACCGGGATCGTTCGTGAGGACGGCGACTTGGCCCGGGCCCGGTTGTCGTTGACCCGGCGAACGACAGTCAGTTCCCGTTCAGCGACCGCCAGATCCTCATGCCGCAGGCCCAACGCCTCGCCGATCCTGACGCCGCTCTCCCACAACACCGACAGCAAGAAGCGGTCGCGGAGCCGATCACAGGCGTCCAGGATCGCCTGAACCTGGACAGCCGTGACGAGCTTGGGGCGGTGCCGAGGTGCCTTGAGCTTGATCGTGCGGCGCCGTTCCGGTTCGTTCCCGCTGAGGTGGTAGAGGAACGGCTTCCATCCCGAGCGGCGATGGCGTACTGGCTGGAGCTCTGTGACGAGGTCGCCCAGGTCGACGCCATGCCGGGCGTGGAAGACACAGAAGCCACTGACCGCCGACAGCTTGCGGTTGACCGTAGTCGTCCCGCAGTGATGATCGGCCGAGGGCAGCAACGCCAGCCGGCCATCGCGGCCCGCCGGCGGTAACCGCAACCAGGCCACGAACTCGCCCAAGTCTTCTAGCCGGACTTCCCGCCAGTCCAGGCCCCGTTGGTCCAGGAAGACGAACCAGTCCTTCAGATCGTGAGCGTAAGCCTTGATCGTGTTCGGCGACCGCTCGATGTCGGTCAGATAGGCCAGGTAGCGCTCCATCGGCTCCAGGACGGCGTCATCGTCTCCCAGCACCGTCCACGACTCAAGCGACGAGCCCGGCATCAGCACGCGCTGAACAAGTGACAGCGGCCGCGACATACTCCCCATAGGCGGCCATTTAGCGCCCCACTGACGGCCACGAGGTTCCCCGCGTACGGCCAGATATCTCCCCGGTTCGCCCCGTCCAGACCCGGACGGTGATCATCGT